>JBBSKC010000070.1:0-12073 GCA_038256675.1 Solirubrobacterales bacterium
CGACGAGATGGAAAAAGTCGACCTGAGCCAGCCCGGCGCCAACCTGCCGCCAGAGATCGACGGCAAGGCGGAGACCGAAGAAGTCGAGCGGCTGGAGATCGCCTTCCTGCGGATGATGCGTCGGCTGGAAGCCGAGCGGCGGCGGGCATCGAACGCCGCGCTCAGCGCCCAGGAAGAAGAGCGGGCCCGGGTCGCCCGCGATCTCCATGACCAGGTCAACCAGTCCCTCACCGGGGTCCTCCTACGCCTCGAAGCCGCCAAGGCCGCGGCTCCACCGGAGCTCGAGGAAGAACTGGTCGAGACCAGCACCCTCGCTCACCAGGCGATGGACGAGCTGCTCGCGGTCGCCCGCCAGCTCCGCCCGACCGCGCTCGACGACCTCGGCCTGAGCGCGGCGATCGCCGGGCAGATCGAGCAGCTCGGTGGCAGCGACGTGAAAGCGACCTTCGAGGTGGACGGCAACGTCGGTGGACTCGATCCCGACGTGCAGCTCGTGATCTATCGCGTCGCCCAGGAATCGCTCGGCAACGCGATCCGCCACAGCGGCGCCGGCCACATCGACATCCGGCTCCGCCGCGCCAAGGCCGAGGTCGAGCTGACGGTCAACGACGACGGATCGGGTTTCACTTTCGACGAAGCGACGTCCGGCCTCGGGCTCGGCGGTATGCGCGAGCGGGCGATTCTCGTCGGCGGCGACCTGCAGATCGAATCGCGGCCGGGACACGGGACATCGGTGCGCCTGACCGTGCCCGATCGGGCCGTTACTGATTCCAAAATGGGAAACTGAATCGATGAAGATCGTCATCGCCGATGACCACGGCATCGTCCGCTCCGGCATCAAGCTGCTGCTCGAGCGCCAGCCCGACCTCGAAGTCGTGGCCGAAGCGGCCGATGGCATCGAGGCCCGCGACCTGGTGATCAGCGAGCGGCCAGACCTGGCCATCCTCGACGTGAAGATGCCCGGATTGACCGGCCTCCAGGCGACCCGCGAGATCAAGGCACAGGCGCCCGACATCCCGGTGCTGATCCTTTCGATGCACGACGACGAGCGTTATCTGTTCGAGGCCCTGAAGGCCGGGGCGTCCGGCTACGTGCTCAAGTCGCAGGCCGACACCGACCTCCTCGAGGCGGTCCGCTCGGTCGAGCGCGGCGAGCCGTTCCTCTCGCCCGGAGCCCAGCAGGCCCTGATCCGGGACGTGTTGGAACGCGGTGACCATGATCACTCGGAATTAACACCAAGGGAGGAAGAGATCGTCAAGCTCGTGGCCGAAGCCAACACCACCAGAGAGATCGCCGAATTACTTCACCTTTCCGAAAAAACCGTCGAGAATCATCGCGCCAACGCGATGAAGAAACTCGGCATGCGCGACCGGGTCGAATTGGTGCGCTACGCCATAAGGCAAGGTCTCATCGAACCGTGAACCACCTGATCGAAACCGAAAGGGTCACGCTCGAGCCCGGAATCGATGTCCTGATCCGGCAGATCCGGCCGGAAGACAAACTCCTCCTGGCCGAAGCGTTCGAAGGGCTGTCGCCGGCGACCCGCTTCCAGCGGTTCTTCGCGCCGGTCGAACGGCTGAGCGAAAGCGACCTGACCTACCTGACCGAGGTCGATCACAGCGATCACGAAGCGCTGGTGGCGATCGACCCGGACGAGGGCTCGATAGTCGGCGTCGCCCGCTACGTGCGCACCAAACGGAAGAATGAGGCCGAGGTCGCAATCATCATCGGCGACGGATGGCAAGGCAAGGGCCTGGCCACAGCGATGCTCCAGCGCCTGGTCCGCCGGGCGGCGGCCGAAGGGATCGATTATTTCCTGGCCTTGGTCCTGACGAGCAACACCTCGGCGACCGATCTCTTCGAAGGCCTGGTACCGGACCGGACCCGCAAGATGCGTGGCGACCCGGGGCAGGTCGAGATCCTGATCGAACTGCCTGGACCGGGCTCGTTCTCCGGATCCCTTCTGGCCCGGGCGCTCGGCTCCTCGGCCCGGGGCTCGCTCAAGGTCTCACCCTGGCGGCGCCTCCGCCGGCGCATGGCCCGCAACCGGCGGCGGCTCGAAGACGATCAGGAACGGCACCCCGCCTAGGTCCACGGGTAAGCCCGACCGATGCCGTAGGATATGGATCGATGCTTTTTTCGACAAAAGCCGAGTACGGAGTTCGCCTGATGGTCGAGCTCGGACGCCAGCGGGGCGCCGGCCCGGTTTCACTGAATGCCGTGGCCGAAGCCGAGAACCTGCCGCTGTCGTATCTCGAGCACCTGGTGGCCAAGCTGCGCAAGAACGGCCTGGTGACCTCGACCCGTGGCGCCCATGGCGGTTACAGCCTGGCCCGTCCCGCTGAAGAGATCACGATGGTCGAAGTCGTCGAGGCCCTCGAAGGACAGATCGCGCCGATGGAGTGCTTTCACGAGACTCCGGCCGGCAAGGTCCAGTGTTCGCACGAAGGCGAAACCGATGAAGCCTGTGCGACCAAGCTTCTCTGGATGCGAGTTCAGGGAGGCGTCAACCGCGCCCTCGCCGGGACCACCCTGGCCGAACTCGTCGAATTTTCCCGCCGCCCGGCCGAAGAACGCGAGCCGGCCGTCGGCAGCGCCGCCTGAAGCGTCGCGCTACCCCAACCGCAACACAGAAACGGAGCCAGTCTCTTGGCAGAACTAGAGATCAAAAACCTTCACGTCAGCGTCGAGGAAAAGCAGATCCTCCGAGGCCTCGACCTCAAGGTCGGGTCGGGCAAGGTCCACGCCCTGATGGGACCAAACGGTTCCGGCAAGTCCACCCTCGCCAACGCGATCATGGGCCACCCCGCACTCACTGTCACCGAAGGGTCGATCCACTTCGATGGCCAGGACATCACCGAGATGGCGGTCAACGAGCGTTCGCAGCTCGGTGTCTTCATGGCCTTCCAATACCCGGTCGCAATCCCGGGTGTCGCCGTCAGCAAGTACCTGCGCCAGATCCTCAACGCCCAGCGCGAAGCCCGCGGCGAGAAACCGCTGAAGATCAAGGAATTCGCGGCCCAGGCCCGTGAAGCCATGGACCTCGCGAACATCCCCCAGGAGTTTTCCAGCCGTTACCTCAACGACGGGTTCTCCGGCGGCGAGAAGAAGCGGATGGAGCTGCTCCAGCTCGCGCTCCTCAAGCCGAAGATGGCGGTCCTCGACGAGACCGACTCCGGCCTCGACATCGACGCCCTGCGCACCGTCGCCGACGGCATCAACACGTTCACCGGCCCCGATATGGGCGCCTTGATCATCACCCATTACCAGCGACTTCTCCACATGGTCGAGCCTGACGTGGTTCACGTCATGTTCGAAGGTCGCATCGTCAAGGAGGGCGGATCCGAACTCGTGGATCAGCTCGAATCCGAAGGTTATGCGTGGATCAAGGAAGAGGTCGAAGCGGCAGCATGAACGCCTCGGCGACCTCGACTCTGGCCCTGCCCAGGTCGCTGGAGTCGATCCGCGCCGAGTTCCCGATCCTCCACCGCGAGGTGAAGGGCAAACCACTTTCTTACCTCGACAACGGCGCCACGGTACAGAAGCCGGCAGCTGTCATCGAAGCGGTCGACCGGTACTACCGCGAGCACAACGCCAACGTCCACCGCGGCATCCACACGCTCTCGGAAGAAGCGACGAACCTCTACGAGGGCGCCCGCGCGTCGGTCGCGGCGCACCTCGGTGCCAACACCCGCGAGGTCATCTTCACCCGCAACGTGACCGCTGCGATCAACCTTGTCGCGCAGACCTGGGGCCGGGCCAACCTCGGTCCCGGAGACCGAATCCTGCTGACCGAGATGGAACACCACTCGAACATCGTGCCGTGGTACCTGATCGCCGAGCGCACCGGCGCCGAACTTGAATGGGTCGGCATCGACGACGACGGCCGCCTCGACATGGACGAGCTCGACGCCGCCCTGGCCCGCGGGCCGAAGGTTTTCGCTTTCACCCACGTTTCAAACGTGCTTGGCACGACCCTTCCGGTCGCCGACCTCGTTGCCAAGGCGAAAGCCGCCGGCGCATTGACCCTGGTTGACGGAGCCCAGGCCGCGCCGAAAATGGAGCTCGACATGAAGGCGATCGGCGCCGACTTTTACGGTTTCACCGGCCACAAGCTCTACGGCCCGACCGGCATCGGCGTCCTCTATGGCCGCCGCGAGATCCTCGAGGAGATGGAGCCGTTTGAAGGCGGCGGCTCGATGATCAGCAAGGTCACGAAGGAGAAGATCACCTGGGCTTCGGTCCCGGCGAAGTTCGAGGCCGGCACCCCGCCGATCGCCGAAGCCGCCGGGCTCGGCGCCGCGGTCGAGTGGATCAACGGCGTCGGACTGGACGCCATCGCCGCCCACGAACGCGAGCTGACTGCCTACGCCCTACCCCGCCTCGAGGAAGTTCCGGGCCTGAAGCTCTTCGGCCCGGCGGACCTCGAGAACCGTGAAGCCATCATCTCGTTCGACCTCGAAGGGGTTCACCCCCACGACGTCTCCGAGATCCTCGATCGGCACGGCGTCGCGGTTCGGGCGGGCCACCACTGTGCACAGATCCTGATGAAGCGCCTCGATGTCCCGGCCACGACCCGGGCGAGCTACGCGGTCTACAACACGAACGAAGAGACCGACCGCCTGATCGAAGCCCTCCACGACGCCCGCCGCGTCTTCGGCCTCTGACGCCTGCCGGTACGGCGCCGGTCGTGCCCAGTCGGCTTTTGATTCAGCTTCAGCCGACGGGGGTCGCGATCAATTTCACGTCATCGACGAAGGCGTTGCCGCTGTCAGCGGCGCACCGCACCTCGACCTTGTCCGATACCGGTGCCACCGACATCATCGCCAGGTTCACCGTGCGGTTGAAGTTGACGTCTGTCTGAGCGGTGTCCACCCCGTCCGTGTCGTCGGTCCAGAGCGTGCAATCGAGGAAGTTGAGTCCGTTGTGGGTCGACGTCATGTTCGCCTTGGCCATCAACGTGTAGGTGCCGGAGGGGACGTCCAGCATCGCCGCGACGATCTGTTGGCCGCCCGGGACCTGGATGTCATAGGCCTCGTCCGACAGCGGCTCGATCGTTCCCGAGGGGCCGGTTGCGCCCGTCGCCCCGGGCTGACCCGCAGCACCGGCCTGGCCGGCCGCGCCGGCTTGACCCGTCGCCCCGGTCGGACCCGCTGCGCCCGCAGAACCCCTGGCCCCGGCTGGTCCGGTCGCGCCCATCAGATTCCGGCTCACCGACGGACTCAGCTTGGCCGGGGTGATCGCCCGGTTCTTGATCTGCTTCGCGGTGATCGTGCCCGGCTTGATCGTCTTGCCGCTGATCAACCCCTTGCCGGCCGTGGCGGTGCCTCCGATCACGATGAACAAAGCGATCCCTGCAAGTACCGTGCCTAGACGCGGTTTTCCCATTTGGTCCCTCCCTCGGGTAAGTTTTTTCAGTCCGACGATCCCCCAGATCGAAACTGGAAAGTATCAGCGAATGGTCAGCGGAGTTCAGCTGCTTCGAACCGGACTTCCTCAGCCGGCTTCGGTCAGGGTCGGTTCGTAGCCCTGGAACAGACCCGATTCGATCACTCCGGTGATCGACTTGATCCGTACTTCGAGGTCAGGTTCGATGCCGTCGAACCGGCAGTCGACGATCACGTTTCCGAGTTCCGTGATGACCGGTCCGTCCTTGCCGGTTGCCTTCCGGATTTCGAATTCCGTCGGAGCGAGCCTCCCGAGCTCGGGCAGAACCACCGGCAGGGCCAGCGGGACCACCTCGACCGGGATCGCGAACTTCGAGCCGAGCTGCTCGACCCTTTTCGAGTCGTCGACGATCACGCGGCGGTCGGTCGTGGCCCGGAACAGCATCTTCTCGCGGAACAGCGCTCCTCCCCGCCCCTTGATCAGGCTGCCTTCAGGGTCGACTTCGTCAGCTCCATCGAAGAGCCACTGCGGCGTGTCGGCCGCGAGGTCGCCGACCCGCAGGCCGAGGTTGGCGATCGTCAGCTGGACCTCGATCGAGGTCGGGATCAGGGTCATTTCAGTCAGCTCGCCGGCCTTCACGCGCTCCGCGATCGCGTGGATTGCGAGGAATGACGTGCTGCCAGAGCCGGCTCCGATCACCTGAACTGACTCGGCGGTGGCAGCCAGGCTGCGGGCGACCGCCAGCTTGGCTTCGTAGTTGGAGATCGAGTCGCGGTCGAAAGTCTCGAAGGGAATCATCGCGTCAAGCATGGCAAGTTGTCCGGAAATCCGTTCAGTTACGCTGGTTCCCATGGAAGAGCTGTACCGCGAACAGATCCTCGAGCACTACAAACGGCCGCAGAATTTCGGCGTGCTGGACGATCCCGACCTCGAATTCGAGGATACGAACCCGTTCTGCGGGGACGAGCAGCACGTGACGATCAAGCTCGACGAAGACGGCAAGGTCGCCGAAGTCATGTTCGACGGGAAGGGCTGTGCGATCTCGACCGCGGCCACCTCGATGCTCACCGACGAACTGGCCGGCAAGACCCAGGACGAGCTGATCACGTTGCCGAAGGAATTCGTGCTCGACCTGCTCGGAATCGACATTTCGGCCACCCGGATGAAATGCGCCCTGCTCGGGCTGAAAGTGGTCAAGGGCGCAAGCCTCGGCAAAGTCGCCGAGTGGGATGACGAAGGCGAGTCGGGCGATCCGGCTCTCAGCGACCAGATCTAGCCCTTTTTCGGCTTCCCGTCGCATTTAGGGCTCCCTAATCAGGGATGCCGGGGCCGCTGACCGGCTAGAATCTAATTCCTACTGCGAAAGTCGGCTTAAGTACCGACTGTCACGACTATGAACACAGACGAGAACACGAAAATTTCCGTATGTCCGGTCTCCGAACTCGCCCCCGGCGAGCGGAAGATCATTGAGCACGATGGCGAGCCGATCGCTGTCTTCAACTGCGAAGGCGAGTTCTTCGCGATCGAGGACCGCTGCTCCCACGACGACGGCCCGCTGGCCGAAGGCGAGTGGGATTGCGCTGAGAAAACTGTCGAATGCCCGCGTCACGGATCGCTCTTCGATCTGCGCACCGGCAAGCCCAAGACTTTGCCGGCGTTCCAGCCGGTCCGAACTTTTCCGGTCGAAATCACCGACGAGACCATCACCCTGGAGGTTTGAGCATGGCTACAGCTGAAGCAATCGCCGAGAAGAAAGCAGTCGAAGGAATCAACTCCGACTACAAAGAGAAGTTCGGCTTCAGTGACTCCGAAGAGGGTTACGCCTACAAGGCACCCAAGGGACTGAACCGCGAGATCGTCGAATCGATCTCCGAGTACAAGAACGAGCCGGAATGGATGCGTGAGTTCCGCCTCAAGGCGTACGAGAACTTCGAGAACCGGCCCACCCCGCAGTGGGGCGGCGACCTCGACCAGATCGACTTCAATGACATCCATTACTTCGTGCGCGCTTCCGAGAAGAACAGCCGCGACTGGTCGGAAGTCCCCGAGGACATCATCAAGGAGCACTTTGGGACGATCATCCCGCCGAACGACAACAAGCTCGCCGCGCTGAACTCGGCCGTCTGGTCGGGAGGCTCGTTCGTCTACGTGCCCAAGGGTGTCAAGGTCGAGATGCCGCTCCAGGCCTACTTCCGGATCAACACCGAGAACATGGGCCAGTTCGAGCGCACCCTGATCATCGCCGAGGAAGGCTCCGAGGTGCACTACATCGAGGGCTGCACCGCCCCGGTCTACTCCTCGGACTCGCTGCACTCGGCCGTGGTCGAGATCATCGCCAAGGACGACGCCAAGGTCCGATACACCACGGTCCAGAACTGGTCGCAGAACGTCTTCAACTTGGTCACCAAGCGTGCCGTCGCCCACGAGCGCGCCACCATGGAATGGGTCGACTGCAACCTCGGTTCGAAGCTGACCATGAAGTACCCGGCGATCTACCTGCTCGGCGACGGCGCCCACGGCGAGATTCTCTCGATTGCGTTCGCCGGCAACGGCCAGCACCAGGACGCCGGCGGCAAGATCATCCATGCCGCCCCGAACACCACCTCCTCGGTCTTCGCCAAGTCGATCTCGAAGGACGGCGGCCGCTCGACGTACCGCGGCCTGCTTGAGATTGCGGGCGGTGCGACCGGCACCCGGTCCAAGGTCGTCTGCGACGCGCTGCTCCTCGACGAGGATTCCCGTTCGGACACGTACCCGACGATCAAGGTCGACGAGTCCGATGCCGACATGGGTCATGAAGCGACCGTCTCCAAAGTCGGCGACGACATGCTCTTCTACCTGCAGAGCCGTGGCCTCTCTGAAGAGGAAGCCTCGAAGATGATCGTCAACGGCTTCATCGAACCAGTCACCAAGGAACTGCCGATGGAGTACGCGGTCGAGCTCAACCGCCTGATCGAGCTCCAGATGGAAGGCAGCATTGGCTAGCTCCGTCGCCACCGAGCCGCAGTGGCTGAATGAGCGGCGCCAGAAGGGCGCTGAACTGGTCAAATCGATCCCCCTTCCCGGCAACAAGACGAAGGGCTGGGAGTTCACCGACCTGAGGAAGCTCGATATCGATTCCTACGAGGCTGCACCTGCCGAGGTCGAGATATCCGGTGGGAACGACGATGTGGTCGTCCTCCCGCTGGCCGATGCCCTCGATTCACATTCGGAACTGATCAGCGAACGGCTCGGCTCGCTGGTCGATGCCGAGGACTTTTTTGTCGCCCGCAACGAGGTTTCCTGGACTGAAGGTGTGCTCGTCTACGTGCCGCGCAACGTTGTCTGCGAAGAGCCGATCAGGATCCGGCTCAGCCTCGACAGCGACGGCGCTGCCGTCAACTGGCGCACCCTGATCGTGCTCGAAGAAGGCGCCCAGGCCGAGGTCTGGGAGGACTACGCGTCAGAATCCGACGAAACGGAGTCCCTGCTGAACACAGTGGTCGAACTCGCGGTCGGGCAGAACGCGAACCTCGACTACATCGGCACTCAGGACCTCTCCGAAAAGACCTGGCTGTTCTCGTCGCAGCGCGCTCAGGTCGAACGGGACGGAAGCCTCGACTGGACCGCGCTCGGCTTCGGCGGCAGGGGCGGCAAGGTCCGCATGACCACCAACCTGGCCGGCCAGGGCTCTTCAGCCCGGGTCACCGGCGGTTACGCGAGCGGCAACAGCCAGCACCTCGATTACGACACGCTCCAGGAGCATGCCGCCGTCGACACGTTCTCGAACCTCGCTTTCCGTGGCGTCCTCGCCGATAGTTCCACGGCGGTCTGGCGCGGTCTGATCAAGGTCGACGAAGGCGCCCAGCGCACCGACGCCTTCCAGGAGTGCCGCAACATGCTGCTCTCGACCGACGCCCACGCGGACGCAATCCCCGGGCTCGAGATCCTCGCCGACGACGTCGCCTGCACCCACGCGGCCGCGATCGCCCAGGTCGACAAGGACCAGCTCTTCTACCTCAACACCAGGGGCCTCGACGACGAGGACGCGAAGTCGCTGGTGGTTGAAGGTTTCCTCGAAGCCCTCGTCGAGCGCCTGCCCGAAGGTCCGGTCCGCAATGAGATCTCCGCGACCATTGAATCCCGCCTCGACGAAATCCTCTAACCGCAGCAGCTTCGACACCACCTCGGACCGGGCGCGGCGACGCTGGCTTGTTGCCGAGGACGCCCACGCGCTAGCCTGTTAATACCGTAAACCGGATCAGGTTTATATGACTTTGACCGAAAGGACCCACATGGCTCTTCACCTAGGAGACGAAGCACCCAATTTTGACGCTGAAACCACCGAAGGCCGGATCAATTTTCACGACTGGCTCGGCGATTCGTGGGGCGTTCTTTTCTCGCACCCGAAAGACTTCACCCCGGTCTGCACCACTGAGCTCGGTTACATGGCAAACGCCAAGCCGGAGTTCGACGCGCGCGGCGTGAAAATCATCGGCCTCTCGGTCGACGCCCTCGGCAAGCACGAGGACTGGGCGAAGGACATCGCCGAGACCCAGGGCACCGCTCCGAACTACCCGATCATCAGTGACGCCGACTTCGAAGTCTCGAAGGCTTACGGAATGTTGCCGTCGGAAGTCTCGGGCGACGCCGGCGACCGGACCCCCGCCGACAACCAGACGGTGCGAAACGTGTTCGTGATCGGTCCCGACAAGAAGGTCAAACTCATCCTGATCTACCCGATGACCACCGGCCGCAACTTCGACGAAGTGCTGCGGGTCATCGACTCCCTCAAGCTCACCGCCGAGCACAAGGTGGCCACCCCGGTCAACTGGAAGAAGGGCGACGACGTGATCATCGCGGGCTCGGTCTCGAACGACCAGGCCAAGGAGATCTACCCGGACGGCTGGGACGAGCCCAAGCCTTACATCCGGATCGTGCCGGAGCCGTCCAAGAGCTGAGTCTCGAAGCAGGACTCACGTAGTGGCGAGGCCCCGCAAATGCGGGGCTTCCAGGTAGTGGAAAGGATCAGCACGACTTGGCCGTGCTCATCCTTTCCACCTGCGATTTCGAACACCCTCCGGCGGTGAGGGCCGCCCGGACTTCCTTGACTACCTGATCCGGTTCGTTCGTCACCCGGCGCCACGTGTAGCGAAGGAGGACCCACCCGGACGCCCACATCTGGTTGTTCCGCGCAAGGTCTTTCTCGAACATCTCCTGGCCGCGGTGAAATCCATAACTGTCCAATTCGACGGCAAGCCGCCTGCTGCGCCACACACAGTCAACCTCGTGACTGCCGATCATCACGTTCACCTCCGGCGCCTCGACCGCTTCTTGATTGCAAGCGTCGAGCATCAGGCCTTCGAGCAGGGACTTCGCCCGGTCGAGATCAGGGATCCGGTTCTGTGCCAAAGCGCGAAGTGCCGCGGCTCCAGGTCTCCCCTGCCCTCGGAGAAGGCACCCCGCGAGATCCTCATCTGACAGAAGCCCAAGTCGATCTGCCTCGATGAAAGCATTCCTAAAGCCAGTCGCGGTCAAACTGGATGCCACACCAAGAAGCGCATAGGCTGGCGATACCACGGGGATAGACCTCACGAACATGACCTCAGGAAGACTGCGGGTTCGTCTGATGATAAGCGGAATCGATGAGGGCCTCCCGTCAAGTTGAATCCGGGCGCGGTCCGTTCGCCGGTTCCCTTCCCGAATCACTTCTACGCCGGGCCGGAGCCTCATGTATCCCCAGGCCGCCCCGGCACTGCGGCCGCCCAGAGCCCCGCCACGGCCGGCAGCCAGTACGCCGGTTATCCAAAGTCCGTCCTGTTCGATCTGGGGACGGCCCACCGCATACACACCGGGAAAGAGCGGGAAGAGGAACTTCCGGATTCGATTGTCGATCGTCGTCCGCGGGACGCCCGCGGCGAGGAGCTGACGGCGGGCCACCACTCCATGTTGCTTTTGCGCAAAATCCAGGGCCACGCACTCGAGGGTGTTGCTCGCATCGATCCGGCTTCGAATTCGTTTCATGATTCGAGCTTCGCCGTGATCGGCTCACGATTGGACGCCTGAGTGATCTCAATCTGTGACGCCTGATCAACAGAGCCTCAATTGCCCGCAAGTGGAAAGGATAAGCACGATCTGGACGTGCTTATCCTTTCCACTTGCGCTTTTCGAGTGCCGCCCGGGCCAGGTGACCCGGCGGCCTGCCTCAAGCGTTCGAGACCGAGAGCAGGAAGAGGCCGAAGCACGTGAACGCGACCATGATCGCAAGCATCCAGTATTGGGAGCGGGCGGCCTTTTGGTAATCGCCCCAGGTCGTGATCGCGCGATCGTGAGCGAGCACCAGTCCGGCTACGTGGCCGAGGACCAGGGTCCCTACCTGTACGTACCAGACGAGGTCGTTGCTGATCAGGTTGTAATCGATCCCGTAACCGGCGGTGCCGAAGAGGTTCATCGTGCCTGTGCCCAGGGGATCCGAAAGCAGGTAGGTGAACTGGGCCTGTTCCTGGAAGAAGAAGAGGCTGAAGTAGTGGGCCACCAGGTACGCGAAGGCGATCGGGATCAGCGCGTGGGCGAAGGTCCGCCAAAGCGTCTTCCGATCGGGTGCCCCCGGCACCGTGCCCATCCCCCGCACGCCGAGCAGGTAGATCAGGGCGACGAGCGTGATGCTGATCACCATGAAGGTGGTGCTCGCCAGGCGGGTCGAAGC
>JBBSKC010000071.1:0-12072 GCA_038256675.1 Solirubrobacterales bacterium
CGAATAGGCTTCGGCTTGTTGCGACCCTTCATGCAGAGCACGCGACGGGCGAAGTCGAGGGGGCCAAGGCTTCCCGGCCGCTCGATCGGGGCCAGCCCGCCGGCGACCACGGTGTTACTCGGATTGACGCCCTTGACCACGCCAGCAAATCGGTTGAGCATGTTGCGGTAAAGGATCGGCGAGACTTTCTTCTTGCCCTTGTACTGGGGTTCGAAGAAGAGAAACAGATTCGGCTCGTTCCACGGTTCCCAGAACCGGACCCGCGGCAGGCCCTGATAGTTGCCGTTGTAGCGCCGGGCCGCGGCCTTGGTGAAGGCGGCGAAGTCGGAGATGTCCGGGTTGCAGATGCCGGGCGTTTCACGCTTGCACCGCTCAGCCCATCGTGGCGCGTTGTAAATCTGAACCAGCGGAGTGAGGCCTGCGTTCACGGCCATCTTGATCTGGTCGTCGAACTCCGACCAGTTGTAGGAGGGCTCTCCGGGGTTGGTCGGTACCCACGATTGCGGCTCGTTAGCCGGAGCGACCGAACTCCAGTAGATGATGACCCGGGTCATGCTCGCTCCGGCTTTCTTGATCCGGTCGAATCCGAGCTGTTCCTGTGACCCTACGTCACTGACCGTGATGCCGGTTGAGAGCGGGCGGTTCCCCCCCTCTGCCGTCCCCCCGGCGGACACCAGGAGGGCAGCAATGGCGAAACCGGCGCAAACTGCGGAACTCCTAGCTGGCATTGCGTCCGTTTCTGCGAATGAAGACGACCGCCGAGACGAGCATCAGGCTCCCGACGAGGATGAGAGGAAAAAGGATGCCCATGCTTCCGTCTCCCTCTTCCGCGAGGCCATCGACAACAGCAGCCACCGCGGACTTCGAGTCGTCCGCCTTGGCATTCGCGACCACTTCCTGGTTTGCGGAGCCGGCGGATCCACCGTTGCCTGACGAATTGCCAGACCCTTCCGCGGTACCGGAAGTCTGCAGGTCACTGCCTTGGTTCAACTCGCCGCCTCCTGACCCACCGGATACTGACCCACCGGATACTGACCCACCGGATCCTCCGGACCCGCCGGAAGTGGAACCAGCGGCCGTTGTACCGCCATCACTTCGGTCGGGACCGACACTGTCTTGAGGCGTCTTGTCGCCGCCAGGAGACGGAACCTGCTCGGTGTATTGGTCGACTACCGACGGAGCGGCCTTGGCGACCGAACCGGCCGAAGCGAGAAGTCCGACCACAAGGATCGACGCGAGCAAGAATGAACGCGTCGCTCGGATAGCCGGCAGTTCATCAGCAATGCGGTCGGTCAAAGTCATTCTGAACCTGTCCTTTCGATCTTGTGAAGTGGAATTCGGGGTCGGCGGCAAAAAAAAGGGGCGACATCCTCGGACACGATTCGGCGCCACACTACAGAAACCCGATCGGTCCGACAAAGTACCGGTCCGAATCAACTTCTTCAGGCTGCGGGTGGAAACTAAAGTAAGGCTAAGGAAGAGTTCGGCAGCCAGTTAAAGCTGCGCCTATATAGTCGCCACGGCTAATGCGGCCATCGCAAACAACGACTGATTCCAATGAAACTGGCTGAAGCCAGTTCATCGAGAACCGCCCCGGAGCCAGAGTTCCAGCCCCTGCGCGCCTGGCTGGAGTACGCGGGCCTCTGGGCGATCGCAATCGCCTACCCGCTCTTCCACGGGATCGCGTCAGGTCCTGAAGCGCTCGCGATCGTGGGCGCAGGACGTCTTGACGTCATCCTGCTGATCCTGCTTTTCGCCCTGATCCCCCCCGTGATTATGACCGGGGTTGAGTTCGGGATCGCAGCCGTGAAGCCGCCGGCTGGAATCTGGTTCAGGGCTGCTGCTCTCGGATTGCTGTTGGGTCTCGTAATCTGGCAGGCACTTTTGAATCTCGACTCCGGAGCCCTGGCCCGGATGGGGGTGCCTCTGGTTTTCGCCGGCCTGTTTTCACTCGCCCGGCTGCAGCTCGTCCTGGTCAGGAACTTCACCGAGATCCTGGCGATCGCGATGCCGGTGGTCATAATCCAGTTCTGCGTGAGCGCTCCGGTCAAGACGGAAGTTTTTCCTCACGGCGGACCGGGCCAGACCCCCCGGATCGAGAGCGGCACCCCCGTGGTGCTGATTGTGCTCGATGAGTTCAGCCTGCCGGTAATAGAACGGTCCCCGGGCAAGATCGATGCCGAACTTTTCCCCGGTTTTGCAAGGCTGGCGAAAGAGTCGACCTGGTACCCAAACGCCCTCGCCGCAGCCGACATGTCGTCGGTAGCTGTTCCGGCGATCATGACCGGAGAACGTCCGAAATATCACGATCCGACGCTCCCTCCGTCGATGTCCATGTACCCCGACAACCTATGCAGCGAACTCGCCTCGGGCGGCTATACAGTCGACGCTTTCGAATCGATCACCAATCTCTGCGGTCAGGGCAAACCCCTAGTAACCCGTCTCGCCGAGATGGTCCAGCTCGGATCCACGACCCCGATCGTCCCGGGGAGATTAATTAACCGAACGGCCAGCAAGCTTCTGGAGTGGACCGGAGAGTACAACGAGGCCATGAATGACCGGGGTGAAAGGGCTGACAACCAAGTAGCCGGCCTCGAGGGGGGCCGCCATCGGTTCGACCTGCTGCATTTGATCCTGCCACACAGCCCGTGGGAATACATGCCAAGCGGCCAGAAGTATGAAGTCGAGCCTTACCAGTATGTGCAATGGGGCGATTCCCAGGAATTGGCAGACGCGGAGATGCAGCGCATGATGGCCCAGCTCCAGTTCGTCGACCGCCGACTCAGGGCGTGGAGCTCGCAGGTCAAGAAAAAGAACATCTGGCAGGATGCCCTGGTCGTGATTACCGCCGACCACGGCGTCAACTTCACCGCGGGCGAGAACGGCCGGATTCTGAACTCTCAGAACGCCGGAGCGGTCCTGCCTGTTCCGCTCTTCGTCAAGTACCCGAACCAGACCAGGGGGCGGACCGATTCGAGGCCCGCCTCCTCGCTCGACATTGCGCCGACCATCGACGCTGTCATCGGAGCTGACCCTCCCAACAAGCGAGACGGGCGCTCGCTGGCGCTCCCCCCGCCCCAGGGGCCATCGGAACAGGTCGACGCAATCGGGCTCTACGGGCCAGTTGAACTCTCCCGTCGGATGATCTACCGACAACGCCGGGAAGTAGTCGCCCAAACCGGCCGACTATTCGGTTCGGGGAGCATCTTCGCGGTCGGCGGCAACTACGACCTCCTCGGGAAACAGGCCGAGGACGTCTCGACATTGCGACGGTTGGCAGCGATCCTGACCACACCCGATGCCTGGAACGACGTGGACACGCACGCATCTGAACTGCCTGTATTGGTCGAAGCCAAGATTCCAATCGGGCCGGGCTCGTATGAACTGCCCCAATCCGGGGCTCCACCGATTGCGATTTCGGTCAACGGGCGAATTGCCACCACCAACCGGACTTGGAAATTGGATGCCCGAACAAGGACATTGCGGGTCATCGTTCCCGCCGAAAGCCTGCGGGACGGAACGAACTGGATTTCCATTTTCGCGATAACCAAACCCGACCACCGCACCGGAAGGACGAACTAACCCGCGTCGCAGGAGTTCGCTTTCCTGCCATCCGGGCAGATCGTGTTGTCCCACTTCACACCATTCAGGTTCGCCCCATCCAGATTCGCGCCTTCGAGGTCAGCGTTCTCGAAGTTCGACTTACGCAGGTCCGCACCGGAAAGATCGGCCTTGCCCAGGGTCGCATTCCCCACAAAGGCGCTGGAGAGATTCGCCCCGGAGAGATCCGCCCCGGTGAGGTCGGCGAGACTCAGGTTCGCGGAAGCGAAGCTGGCGCCGCGGGCTTTGACGGCAGCCAGGCTTGAGCTGACCAACTGGGCGCCGAACAGGTCCGCGTTCTCGAGGTTCGCCCCGCGCAGGAAAACGTTCTCGAGCCTCGCGGTGCCAAGTGATGCGCCCTGCAGGTTCGCGTTCTCCATGACCGCAAAAGGCGCCTTGGCGCGGCTGAGGTTCGCCCCGCTGAGGTCGGCGTCGCTGAGGTTCGCGGACCTCAGATCCACATTCGGGACGAAGGCGCCCGCGAGGTCCGCACCGGAGAGCTCGGCCTCGGCGCATTTGGGGTAACAGGCGGGCTGGTTGCCGGCCTGCTCGTTCCCCTTGAATTCGCCGTCGCCCTGGAGGCTGCAGCCAGTGGTCGAGACGAGGCCGATCGCAAAGGTTGCGACCAGCAGGGTTTTGATCAGCTTTGGCACTAGGGAGAGTCTACGTGGCCTTTTTACTTCGGAACGAAAGTCATCCAGCTGTCGCCGGCGATGTGCCCGTCGTACACCGTGAACTCGACTTCCTTCTCGCCCCACCCGGTCACCTCGGGATGCGTGTCCGGAGCGGGAGGAGACGCGAAAAGCCGGGTTACGTGGTGAGTGTCTTCGAACCTACCGGTGAGGACCTCGATGACGTCGGGCCGGAACTGCTCGTGCGTTTCGACGACCATGGTCGCGTCCTTCAGGCGGGGCACAAGTGCCGGGTCGATCAGGTCCTCTTCGAGACCCTCGACGTCGGAAAGGAGCAGGAGCTTTCCTTCCGGAATCGAGTTGAGCTCGTCCAGGCCGGCCAGCCCGCGGGCCTCGAACCGGACCCCGTTCGCGCCGGCGATGCCGTCGGCGAGGCGTCGTTCGAAGCGGTTCGTCTCGTACCCGATGATCCGGGGCGAGGCCAGCCGGGCCACTCCGACGCAGAAGAAGCCATCACCTGAACCGAGGTCGACGAAGACGTCGGCTGACCCGGCGTGCTCACTCAGGAAACTGACGACCTGTGGTTCGTACACGCCCATCAGCTTCGACGACAGGTAGTTGGTGTGCCCGAGGGCCTTGTCCGGGTACTTCAGTCCCTGGAACGCTCCTCGCTTCACTTCGAGACCGTGGGCCTTCACGTACTTCGTGGTCGGCTTTCCGAACGGACTCGTCAACCGCCACAACCACCGGGGCCGGAGCGATCGATACCAGTACATCACCTCGGAATACCCTCCGATGCGTAGGATCAGTCGTTCCCTGAGCGAGGGAGGTTTGGACTCGAACATGGGCGAATCCTATAGAGAGGACGCCGGCCTCCGCAGGCCTGCCCGTACCTCCACGGACCCGGCTTCCTCTTTAGGGTGAAGGGTCGAATGGGATTCAGAACCGGTCGTCTTTCGAGTCTGGCCAGGGGGGCGAGCGCCCAGACTCTCGCCACCTCGGTGGTCGCCCAGGCACTGACCGTGATCAGTGGAGTGATCGCCGCGAGGGCACTCGGCGTCGAAGGACGTGGCACCTTGGCCATCCTCTGGCTCATCCCGGTGACCCTGGTGCTGCTCGGAGGCATCGGGATCCCGCAGGCGACTACCTTCTACGTGGCCCGCGAGATCGGCAACCCCCGGGGTGTCGTCACGATCTCCGTCCGGATCACCCTCGTCCTTGCGCTGCTGCTCTCCGCGGCCTACGCGGCGGGGCTGCTCCTGTTCCCGGACGGCGACATGGCCTTTTCGATGGGTCAGGGTTTCCTCAGCGTCGGACTCGTACCGATGTTCCTGGCCCAGAACCTGGGGGTCGCGACCCTGCTCGGCATGAAGCGTTACCGGGCGTTCAACTTCGGCCGGCTCAGCCCGGTTTTCCTCTATGCCTCAGGGCTCCTGATCCTCTTCCTGGTCGGCCACGATTCGCTTTCCCTGATCCTCGGGGTGATGCTTTTCTCCTGGGCGGCAGTGGCCGTCAGCACCTGGGTGATCGTGTTCCGCAACCTGCCTTCGAGTTCCGAACCCGTCCGGACGAACACGAAAGAGGTCGCCGAGTTCGGGTTGCGCGGGGTGATCGGCAGCGTCTCCCCGATCGACGACGTCCGGGTCGACCAGCTGATGGTCGGCGCCTTGATGGACACACGGGCGCTCGGTCTCTACGTCGCCGCGCTCGCCTTCTGCAACCTGCCGCGTTTCATCGCCCAGGCGATCGGCTCGGTCTCATTTCCCCGGATCGCGTCCGCCGCGACCGTGCCCGACGCCTGGAAGCTGACCGGGCGGGCCTTCTGGATCGGCGCGTTGGCAATCGTCGGTACTACCGTGGTGCTCTTCCTGACGATGCCCTTCCTCCTCCCCCTGCTGTTCGGCGACGATTTCTCCGAAGCAGTCTCCCTGGGGCGCATCCTGCTGCTGGCCGCACTCTTCCTGGCCGTCCACCGCCTGCTGACCGAACTGGCGAGGGGGCTGGGGCATCCCGGTTACGGATCGATCACCGAGTTGGTGAACCTCGGGGTCTTCCTGCTCGGCCTCCTGGCCTTCGCCACTCCCGCTTCGACCCACGGCATCGCCTGCGCCGTCCTCGCCGGCGGACTGGCCAGCTCCACCCTCCTGGCGCTTCTGCTCCATCGTCTGCGAAGGAAGCAGGCCGCCGCAGGCTCCTGAGCGCTTTAAGGTAGGCCGACCTTGAAGAGCGTTCAGGAAAACCACTACTCCCGGGACTACGACTATCGGGCCGGCTCGCCCCATCTGAAGTTCCCGCACCTCTATGAATCACTCATGGGCCGGGTCGCTGAAGAGCTCACCGGAGTGAGCGATGTTCCCTCGGTCGTGGAGGTGGGCGCCGGAGACGGTTCGGTGACCGATCGCCTCCTCGCACTCGGGTGCGACGTGACCGGAACGGAGATGTCCAACGATCAGGTTGACGAGATGACCGCCAGGTTCGAGTCGCATGAGCACTTCCGCTCCGTCCACGACCCTGATGGTGACATGGCGGTGCTGGGCGAATCCCGGTTCGACCTCATCCTCTATTCGTCGGTCCTCCACCACATTCCCGACTATCTCGGCCACATCAGGGAAGCCTCCTCCGGGCATCTCAAACCGGGTGGTTCGCTGATCTCGATCCAGGACCCCCTCTGGTACCCGCGGGTCCCCAGGGCGAGCCGCCGGCTCACCGAAGCGTTCTACCTGGCCTGGCGCATCGGCCAGGGCGACATCGTCCGGGGCGTGAAGACCCGTTCGCGGAGGCTGTTCTCCGGGCTCAGTGAAGAGGAACCCGGGGACGCGGTCGAGTACCACGTGGTCCGGGACGGGGTCGATGAAGAAGCGATCGTCGGGGAACTGAAGGGGACTTTCGAATCGGTCGAGCTCCGCAAGTACTGGTCGAGCCAGGGAACCGCCCAGCAGAAGTTGGGCGAAAGGCTCGGCTACACCAACACCTTCGCGATCTTCGCGAGTGGCTTCAATGGCTGACTCCAGGCCCCGCGTCCTCTGGGTATCGCCGACGATCAGCTCGAGCTTCGGCGGCCCGACCTCGACCACCATCAACGGCCTGGTCGCGGAGAAGCGGGCCGGCCTCCCGAGCAGCCTGATCTCTACGGAGTCGGACGGTGACGAACCCGGGATCGCACCGGCCAGGGACCGGCTGACAGACGAAGGAGTCGTCGTCAGGCTGTTCCCCCGGACGAAGCTCCTCGCCAAGGCGGAGGCCTGGGGGTTCAGCCCCCGCATGGCCCTCTGGATGTTCCGGCACCTCAGGGAGTACGATGTCGTCCACCTCCAGTACGTCTGGTGCATGTCGTCGATCTGCGGGTCGTTGCTCGCCCGCATCCACAGGATCCCACTGGTTATCACTCCCCACGAGTCCCTGACCGACTACGACATCGACGTCGCCTCACGGAGCCGGATCAAGCGGCGGGTCAAACTGACGCTGAGGCGGCTCTACCTCCGGACGGCTGATCGCCTGGTGTTCATGTCGGAGCTCGAGGAGCGGGATACCCGGTACGGCTCCACCCCTGCCCAGCTGATCTCCCACGCGGTCCAGGAGACCCCGGTGCCGGCCGAGCCGCCAGAGCGATCCGGCACGGACGGCTCTCTGCGCATCGCGTTTCTGGGACGGAACATCCCGAAGAAAGGGATCGACCTGATCGTCGAAGCGCTCGGGCGCAATCACGACCGGGACTGGAGGCTTTTCATCGCCGGTCCTCCGGGCACCGAGGAGTTCGTCGACGAGACCGAGACGCTCGCAAAGCAACTCGGCGTCGCCGAGAACGTGGTATGGCTGGGGTTCCTCGACAAACGGGCCGAGCTGTTCGAGGACTGCGACGTGTTGGCGATGCCCTCTGCCTACGAAGGCTTCGGCATGGTGGCTGCGGAGGCCTTGTGCGTCGGCGTCCCGGTGATCGTTCCGCGTAACAGCGGAGTCGCCGAGATCGTCGCCGAGTTCGATGCGGGGATAGTGATGCCGGAGTCCTCCGTCGATCACCTGGAGCGGGCCCTCCGGACCATGGACGAAGGCCCCGAGGTACGTCGTAATTTTGCGAAGCGGGGCCTCGAGGCGGCGAACTCCAGACTCACATTCGAGGCTTACGCCGCATCCACTTCGGCGCTCTACGCATCCCTACTCGCCGAGTAGTCCGGCGCCTTCCGGATCAGGTCGATCGCGAGGATCAGGCCGGCCGGGATGTAGAGGTACCGCTCGAATACGTGGTTGATCACGAGGCCCGAGATCACGTAGATGAGCATGGAGACGGTCACGGCGATCGCCACGTCACGCTCCGTGTCCGGAAGGTGTCTTCGCAGGCCGAAGCCGATTTTCAGGTAGCCGATGAGCACGAGGAAGAAGCCGGCCAGAGCCAGAATTCCACCGGCCATCAACAACTGGAGCACTGTGTTGTGGGACGCCTCGACCCACTGGAACCCGTAGCCGAGGACGGGCCGCTCCTTGATGAATCCGATCGAATCGTCGAGCCGGTTACCACGCTCGTTGTCAGAGATGGTGGTGGTGTTCTCGGAAGGGCGCAGGCGACTCAGGCTCGATGGCGCCAGCTTGCCGATGTCGCTTTTCGGTGAGGCAAAGACAGCCACCGCAAGCAGGGTTGCCATGACCGCGAGTGCAGCGATGATCAATACGATTGTGCGGGTCTTGAGTGTTCGGGCCGCCACCCGGAAGCGCGCGTCCATGAAGAGCGTGAAACCGACCGCAAGGATCAGCCCGGCAACGCCGACCCGGGCCCCACTCACGAGGATGCCAAACGTGACCAGCGCCATGATGGGTCCGTACCTGATCAGGCCCTGACGGCTCTTCATCCGCGCCATGATCAGAGGACTCACCATGACGGCGGTCAGGCTCAGGGTGTTCGGGTGGTCGGTGAGGCCAACCTGCCGGGCTGCTTCTCCGGGGAACACGACGAGGTAGCCCCTGATCAGATCGGGCTGGTAGGCGAAGGCCTGCTGGATGCCGGTCCCGAGGACGACGTCGATCAAGGCCACGCCGCAGCTGATCGACACTCCGATTATCCAGCAGTTGATGAGCAGCCTAACCACAGACCAACGGTCGGTGACGATGCCGATGATGACCGGGAACGCAACTAGGGCGAAAATCACTCTCAGGCCGACCACCAACGATGAACCGCCTTCGATCTTGTAGGTATCGAATGACGCGACCAGCCGGTCAGGATCGATGACCGGCACCAGCTCGACGAGAGCCATGCTGATCAGGAGGAGCACGGCCCCCGCCCAGAGCCACTTCGGAAGGTTGCCCAACCGCCGCTTCACCAGGAACCGCATCACGAAGAGGAAGAAGGCGATCGGCAGGAGAAAGGCGATGAGCACGTCCGCGAGCGCAATCTCCTTGAACGGCCGCAGGGTGTTGAGCGGAAGGGTCAGAAAGATGGCCGCGAGCAGCCAGGTCGCGAGCATGCCGGCGAGTCCGGTCAGCGTGTCCAGGATGCCGGCCAGACGGCCGGGCGATTCACCGGTGGTCGCGGTTTTGGCAGCCACTCCGGTCATTTGTCGGTGAAGATCGGTGACCTGGGATTCAGCTCCCTGGCCTTCTCGTAGGCAGCCTCGGATTCCTTCTTCGACGTTTCCTCCAGGATTTGTCCAAGGACGAACCAGTTCCGCCAGTTGTCAGGCTCGTGGTCGGTCGCTTCAACGGCTACTTTGGCTGCCTCCTGGTCCTGGCCGAGCAGCTCGAGCACCTGCGCGACCTGGACCTTCGCCGAGGCGGAGTACGGTTGGATGTCGGACGCCTGCCGGGCCTGGTCCAGTGCCTGCGGCAGGTCACCGGAACGGACGGACGCCTGGCTCGACCGGTAGAGCGTGGTCGCGGCCAGGGGAACCGCGACCAGGACGATCATGACGAGGGCTCCCACGCCAACGGGAATCCGGGCGGCCCAGCCGGGTGGTCCCTCGCGGGCCGGTGCGTCGTCCGGAAGATTAGCTTGGGCGTGAGCGCCGACCACCCCTGCCGCGAGCACGAAGAACATCACCGGCAGCACGGTCATTTCCCAGGCCCAGTCGATGCCCGCCGCGACCGCGAAGGCGGCCATCCCGGCCGCAGCTGCAGCGGCCATGCCCCTTCGACTCTCGGAGCCCCGCCTGAGGGCAAGGGCAGCGGCCATCCCGAGCGGCCCCAGGATCATGGCCAGGACGAGGATCAGGCCGACCGGCCCCATCTCCGCCAGCCCCTCCAGATAGATGCTGTGCGCGTCCCGCACGAACTGTTGGCCACTCCCGTCCTGCGCGTAGAAATACTCAAAAGTGCCCGGCCCGATCCCGGTCAGCCGCTCCGACGCACTCGCATCAAGGGCACCTTTCCAGTTCTGGTACCGCTCACCCGAGGAGACACTGCCGAGCCGGTCAACTGTGGTGCCCAACGCCGGCTGCTTGAACTCCGACCAGCGATCGCCGGCGAAACCGCTGACCAGCACCGCGACGAGGGCGAGGACTGCGATCGAGGCTACGACTATTCCCGTGTTGCGAGCCAGAGCATGGCTTGGCTCCGGCAGTTTAAGGTTGCCCTTCTTCATGCCGAAAAAGACCAGCGCCTGCAGTCCCGCCACTACGACGACGACTGCGACGGTGATCCAGAACATTTCCGTGCCCTGACTGGAAGCGAGATTCCCCTGAATGAGGTCGCGAAGTTCGGGCCGGTCGTTGACCAGGGTGACCAGCAGGATCGAACCGACGGCCGGAATCATCATGCTGAACAGAAGAAGGATTCGCCGCGGGAAGAGGATCAGCATTACGGCGAGCACGACCAGCGCCTCGATCACTCCGCCCCGGGAAGCAGTGAGGTACGCGGCCAGAGCAACAAGGGGCAAGATTCCGGCGGCGACCGCACGACCGGCGATCGTCTTGCCGGACGCGGCGATCCAGAGCAGTGGCCCGAGGCCCATCGCGACGAAGGTAGCCAGTCCGTTCCAGTACTCGAGCGGGTAGTTGAGCCGTGCCTTGGGATAGTTGGCCGGGAAGGCGTAGTCGGTTCCAAACGGGAGCAGATCCGGCAGAAACCGGTCGGTCAGGGCAATAAGGGAGACGATCGTGACCGCTGCCGCGATCGCCGTAACCGCGTATCTCAGACCGTTCCTGCCCTGAATCAGCACCAGGAGGAAGAAGACCCCGAAGAGCATCGCCACCCGGCTCAGTTCGATCACGCTGCGTTCCGTACTGTCCGTCCAGATCAGGGTTCCGGCCGCGGTCCAAAGCACCAGGGCGCCGACCACGGCGAGGGCGATGCGGCCCACCCTGGTGACGCGGGCGGCCGGCAGGACCCCGGCGGCAATCCCCAGTAGGATCGCCCACCAGACGATGACCCCGACCTGGCTCCTCGAAACGAGTTCGTAGCCGCCGGAAGCAAAGGCCAGATACAGGACTAGCAGGAAAGGAATTCCGAAACCGGACGCGATCCGGAGGGCACCCGACAACCGTTCGCTTACTTGGGCGTCCATCGGGGCATTGTTTCAGTTCAGCCGACCACCGACGTCGAACCCGCCGGGCAGGTCAGCCGTCGGACGGGATCTCGTTCGGATCGATCGAGCCGGAGAGATCGATGTACCAATCGCCATCGACCTTGACGAGAGCGAGGTCGCGGCCCGGGGCGTTCTCGAAGGTCGCCGTTGCGCCGGTGCTGGTTGCGGTGATCGACTCGATCTGGAGATCTTTCAGCCCGGGACGGCTGATCGCACGACCGGCCTGCCTGGCGCATCGCGCCCGTGAGCCGAATGCCTCGTCGATGAGAGCTGGCTGAAGCAGGGCGCAGATGCCCTTGCCGTCCTGGGCCTTGCCTGCCTCCTCGAGCTTCA
>JBBSKC010000072.1:0-12011 GCA_038256675.1 Solirubrobacterales bacterium
GTCGTCGGTCCCGAGAATGCGTTTCAGCCAATCAAAGATTTCGCTCTCTTCAAGGACCGCTTCCCCCAGGAGGACCTGCTCGATATCCACCCAGTCCTTAGGCCGGTCGAAAACCACCTTGCAGACGATCAAGTGCTCAGGCGAAAGGATCGGGATCCTCCCGTTGTCGAAGGGGACCCATCGTGCTGACTTCTCCATCGCGTCGTGAAACGGGTCATAGGAAAAGAAGAGGTCGACGGGGTTTCGACCCCACCAGATCCGAACCTGCTCGTCTCTCTCGGCTGAAGACCTGTCCTCGTTTACATCTGCCCCCAGGGGAGCAAAGGCGCCGAGGACCACTTCGATCTGATCGACCCCGACGAAGACGTTCAGGTCGATATCGATGGTCACACGAGGCTCGCCGTAGTACGCAAGGGCGAGGGCTCCTCCAAATGCGTGCTTGATTTCCGCATCCGCCAAGGCCTGGTGGGCCAGGGACACCTTCTGGACTAAAGATGGTTCGGACGGCTCAGACAACTGAGTCGATCCTTGGGAACGCCGTCGCTTCTCGACGTTCCACGGGTGGCAGTGCATCACCAAGCCCGAGCAAGTCGGTCAATGCCTCGCCACGTTCAACCATTGATGCCCCGGCCCAGAGCTTCATCCGTTCCGCCTCATGGCTGACCGCGGAGCCACGAACCTCCGGAAAGCTGTCGGCGATCAGCTGTACAAGTGCCCTTCGTGGCTTCTGGCCGAGCGCCATCTGGCGGAGTAGCGTTTTGGATGCTCGTTCAACTTCCGATTCTCTGACTGGCGCGCCGGCTCGCACAACCCTGCTTCGAAGGTCGTCGATGTCAATCGGTGCCGAACTGCGCTCGGCGACCTGTTCGGCGACCTCGGGGGTGAACTCCCGGAAGGTTGCGAGGGTCTTGGATCTGGGTCCTGCGGGCGTACGCCTGGATTCGCGCACTTCCCAGGATCCATTCGGTCGTGAGACTACAAAGGCCATAGTGGGTACTTTACCCACTACATATAAGTTGAGGAATCCAAGTCACTTCGCTCATTGGAAGTCAAGAATGGTTTCGCTGTGCGACTTGGATTGCGAGTACGCCGGGTCCCGGTCATTGACCTGAACCAGAACAGACAAATAGCGAGGTCTAGGTGAAAGCGGAAATGCCCGTCAGGGCCTTTCCAACTGAAAGCGTGTGGATCTCGTCGGTTCCTTCGTAGGTGAAGACCGATTCGAGGTTGTTCGCGTGACGCATGACCGGGTATTCAAGGGTGACACCGTTGGCGCCCAGCACGCCGCGGGCGGTCGCTGCGACTTCCCGGGCCATGCGCACGTTTTGCCTCTTGCCCATGCTGATCTGCTCGGTGGTTATTTCACCGGCGTCCTTGAGCTGCCCCAGTCTCAGCGCGAGCAGATAACCCTGGTTGACCCCGGCCGCCATGTCGGCGAGCTTCGCCTGGGTCAGCTGGAAGGAGGCGATCGGCTTGTCGAACTGCTGGCGGGTCAGCGAATACTCGAGTGCGGATTCGAAACAGGACCGGGCGGCGCCGACCACGCCCCAGACGATCCCGTAACGGGCTTCGTTGAGACAGCTGAGCGGTCCGCGCAGCGACTGGACCCCGGGAAGGCGGTTCGAGTCGGGGATGCGCACGTCATCGAAGATCAGCTCGGAGGTGACCGAAGCGCGCAAGGAAAGCTTGCCGTGCATGTCCGGCCGGGTGTAGCCGTCCATTCCCGGTTCGACCAGGAAGCCCTGGACCCCGTCGTCAGTGCGGGCCCAGACCACGGCGACGTCGCTGATCGAGCCGGACGTGATCCACATCTTGGCGCCGTTCAGAATCCAGTCGTCACCTTCGCGCTTCGCGTTGGTCCTCATGCTGGACGGATCGGAACCGGAGTCGGGTTCGGTGAGGCCGAAGCAGCCGATCTTTTTACCGGTCGCCATCTCCGGCAGCCAGCGAACCTTCTGCTCCTCACTGCCCCATTTCCAGATCGCGAACATCGCCAGCGAACCCTGGACCGAGCAGAACGAGCGGAGCGAACTGTCGCCCGCGTCGAGTTCCATACAGGCGATGCCGTAAGAGGTGGCGCTGGACCCGGCGCAGCCGTAGCCCTCGAGGTGCATGCCGAGCAGGTTGAGGTCGCCAAGAGCCTCGGGCACCGAAGTGTCGAAGGTGCCCTGCTCGAAATGTTCGTTGATCCCGGGCAGGTACTTCTCGTTGACGTACCGCGCGACCGTTTCCTTGAGCAGGCGGTCTTCGTCGGAGAGCAGCCGGTCTATTTCGAGAAAGTCCTGGGGATTCACCTTGGGACCATTATGCCCGCCGAGACCGAACGGACCGGGAACCGGGGGTTTTTGTGGTGACGAGGCCACGATTTGGCGTTAGAGTGACGGCCATGAACTTCGGGGGAACGCTCTTGAACACGGTGCTGCGCTTGGTGATCCTTTTCGTGACGCTGGCGCTGGTCTACCTGTTCATCATCAAGCCGGTGCTCTCGACCACTGAAAAGGTGAGCGGCGGCATCACCGGGAACATCCAGTCGGCCTTTGACGAAGTCAACGAGGCCTTCGACGAGGCGAACAACCCGAACGCCGGGAAAAGTCGCGTCCAGATCAAAAGAACCATCACCCGGACGAACGGCAAGAAGCAGAAGCGCCTGCTGCGGTGCGTCCAGAACGCGAACCAGAACATCAACCGCATTCAACGCTGCGCCAACCGTTATTCACCCTGAGGCGCCAGGCGCGGGTCAGGCGGCGCTGGTCGTCGCCTGCCGGTTAGTATCGGCCGCGTTCAGAAAATGCCGAGTCTGGTTCCGTTTGGAACTGGATCGGGGGACCCATTGGAATCCGTCTGCTCTTGGATTCCGGGGGCGAATCGGACAGCTTTTGTCCGTAGCGCAGCTTCTTCAGCGCGAGCCCGTCAGCTAACCCCGTAGGCACCGACGAAGAAGGAGGTACCAGATGGATCTGAACTCACAGGTAGTGAGACCCGTAGTGGAACCGACCGGCGTCAGCGCCGTGTTGGCCTACGTGGCCGGTGGTATCGCCGGGACAGCAATTGCGCTGCCCGTGCTGATCAGGGTCTTCGGACTCTAGGTCTCCACCTCATGGACCGGCCTGGCTTTCGGCCGGGTCGGTCCGTGATTCTTTCGCCCCTCAGTGACGGCGCTTCAACCGGTAGCGGCCTTCGATGCCCCAGCGGTCCTTCCACTTGGGGATCCGGGTGACGTCGCGCCTCAGTTGCTGCCGGTACCGGACCACGCAGCGGTTCCATTCATTCGAGACCCGCGGCACGGCGATCAGGCGCCGCCCGCGGAAGCGGTACCACTCGGGGATTGTCCGCAGGTTTACCTTGGGAAAGGAAAAGGCGCGCCGCTGATTGCGCACCGCCTTGCGCTTCAGGGTGAGGACCGGGCCGGTCGGGGTGTGCATGCGCAGCTCGCGGTAGGTCCCCTGGTTGAGGATCCGGCGGACCGCCGGGGTGTCCCGGAAGAACTGGATACGCACGAACCGTGAGTAGCGGGAAGCAGTGATGGTCGCCTGGATCCCGTGGGATACCGGCCGGATCGTGAAGCCGGTCAGGGCACAGTACTTCCGCGACGGCACGGGGACGGGAACTAACACGGGCTTCTCGACGATCTCGACCTCGGGCGGGGTTGGAACGACGGTGAACTGGCGCTCGGCCGGGGTCGGGTCGACCAGGCCGCCACGGTCGATTGCCCGCACCCGGAAGACGTGGTCGCCGGCGGCAAGGCCGACGTAGCTCTTCGGGGTACTGCAGGGAGTCCAGGCCTCACTGTCGATCTGGCACTCGAAGGTTCCGGGCTCGTTCGAACGGAAGGTGAAAGTCACGTTCTCGGGCGCCACCGGCGGTGGGCCCGAGACGATCTCGGTATCCGGCGGGGTCGAGTCGAGGGCCCATCGCCAGACTGCCGCCGTCGGGTCAACCCGTCGTCCCCCGCCACTGGTGCCGGGTGGCAACCAGGCGCGGACCTCGAAGACGTGCTCACCGTCAGCCGAGCCGTCGTTCGGCAAGGCCACTTGAAAAGGTTCGGCGGAGGAAGTCCGCGGGCAATCGGCCCAGCCCCCGCCGTCGACCCGGCACTCGTAACCGGCATCGGCCGCCCGGTCCGAGGTGTAGACGAAACCGGCGACCGCGTCTTCGGTCATGGACGGCGGGCCGGAGACGATGGTCGTGTCGGGCAACGCGTCGTCGACGGTCAGGTTCGTACAGGCGAGGCCCGCCGGCGAATTGCCGGCCGCGTCTCGCAGCCGGGCGCAGACCCGGTAGAGGCCGTCACCCTCGAGTGCGATGCCCGACGCCAAGATCACCGGAGCGCCACCCTGTGCCGAGACGTCGGTGGTCCGGGAGGGGACCACGGCTTCGAATCCGGATCCGACCCGCTTCTCGACCGTGAAGGTCAGCGCCGCCTGCGGCGAGACCGAACCGGCGGCGATCCCCGCTTCGTCCGGGTTGGCCAGGCTGAGGGTGAAACCAGGGCCGCCGCCCTGGGTCAGCGTCATCCCGGGAGCGTCGATGACCGGCGCGACCGAGTCGCGCCGAACGGCGATGCCTGCGCTGCAGGTCCGCTGTGCCACGCCGTCTTCGGCGCAGGCCGTGACCGTGCTGGGACCCTGCGGCACGAGCCCCAGGTCGAGGATGATCGTGCCAGAACCAGAGGCCGGACAGGGCTTGAACGAGGTCCGGGTCTGGCCCGGGCGTCCGCCGGCACAGATCACTTCGTTGAGAGATCCGGTTGGTCCGGGCGAGACCACCAGCCGTGCTCCGGAGATGCCGGTCCCGGCGTCGGTGGCGCTCCATCTGACGGACACCTGGCCGCCGCTCAGCCATTCGCCCGCGAGCAGACGTGACCCGGGGCTGCCCGCGGCGCCGGACTCGGGCTGGGCCGTCACACCGGTCGGCGGTTGCGGATCGTCCATGAGGAGGTTCAGATGCTGGAGCTGGACGAAGGTGAAACCCGCGGACGGGCAATTAGCCTCCGCGCAGCGCAGCTCGACCCGGTAGGCGGAATACGGGCCGGTCGGCATTTCGTCGGTGAGCTCCGGGCCGACCCCGGTCGCCCCGATCTGCGAAGTCGCCCAGTCGGGCATCAGGGTCTGGCTGAAGACCCCGTTGGCCCGGTCAAAGGAATAGGGCCGACCGCCATCCCACTGAGCCGGCGTGCCGAGCCCGCCGGACTCGTTGCCCCAGTACCAGCCGTAGAGACCGGGCGCATCGGAAGGAGTGAACCAGTACGAATTGTTCGGCACCGAGAACCGTGCGGCAAAGAGATGAAGGCCACTGAGCCCAAGCCCGAAGGTTCTGAACATCCATGGTTCGGAGCCGGGTCCGAATCCGGATCCCGACCCGTTCACCGAAGTGCCGCCGAGTTCCGCACGCGCCCGCGTCAGGCTGACCCCCGCCGGGATCTGCCAGTGGAGCCCGGCCCATTGATCGCGGCTCGACCGCTGGCCGGATCCCTGGTTGACCGGCTTCAGGCGATACCCGATCTGGCCGCCGGTGCCGAGGTGGCAGCCGGTCTCGGCCGAGAAGCCGCCGGTGCTCACGTTGATCGGGGCCGGTCCGACGCCTGCACCTGACACCGACTGGCAGGTGGTGACCGTGTAGCCGGCCGCTCCCGCCGGGGGCGCCGTCCAGGTGTATCCCGCAAGTCCGGCGACCAGAGCCAATGCGATCAAGACCTGGCGCTTCATCCTTTCACCTCGACCTTGATGGTCTTTGAAGCAGCCGAATCGAACGGGAAGAACTGGGAGGGGAGGAGGACTGCTCGTAGTCGAATCCGGGCCGAGCCCGTGATGTAGCGGAAGCGGTAGCCGGCCTGATAGTTGCCGCGTGGCCCGGCCCTCGTAACCAGCACGGGGCGCCACTTGCCCGACGCCTGCTCGAGGTACTGGATCGCCACCAGGCTGCCTCGCCCGGGACGCCGGGCCCACCGCGACTGAACCCGGCCACTCAGCCGAAGCTTCTGGCCGGTCTTCAGTTTCCGCGGCACCGCCCGGAGGGAGAGCGAGCCTTTGACCCGCAGCTCGAGCGAGCCGGCGTTCGCAGGCATCAGCCGCGGACTGCCACCGAACGCGACCGAGATCCGTCGAGTTGTGCCGCGCGGCAGCGCGGCCGAGAAGAACCCATCCCGGCCGGTTGTCGCCCGGACCACCGAGCCCGCGGAGCGGGCACCGAAGGCCGGGGCCTGGGCCACCCGGAGGTGCTGTCCGGCAAGGGCCTTGCCGCCATCGCCGGTCAGTCGGCCACTGACCCGGGCCGCCTTTCCGTAGGGAACTTTGAGCTCGAGGCCGCTGTGCCGCTTCCAGCGCAGCCGGGCCGTGAGCGCAGTCACCTCTTTGAGTGGCGCCCGAAGGGTCATCGGAGATCCGTTGCCGCGGCGCCCGGTGACGAAACCGTTGCCGGCCCGGTCGAGGACCCGGGCTTCGAATTCATAGATGCCCGGAGAGACCGTGTCAGAGGGGAAGTCAGCCTCGAGCAAACCGGCTGCGGCATTGTGCTCAGTCGCCAGCCGGTGCCACGAGCCACTGCCCCGGTGCCGGTAGGAGATGGTCCCGCCGGCCACCCCCGAGTGGGCGTCGGAGACCGGCACCCGCAGGTGCTCCGGCCGATCGGCCTCCGGCTCGAGAAAGTAGGCCGAAGGGGCGACAGCGTCCAGCCTGACCGTTGCTTCGGCGACGGCGGCAACGTTCTCGTTGCCCGCCGCATCGATCAGCCAGACCGACACCCGATACTCGCCGGCCGCCGGGGCTAGCACCTGCCGGAGCGCGCCGGAGCCCAGCACGTACAGGGGACCCGAGTCATATTGGTGCCCGGTAACCCGGTAGCGCGAAACCACGATTGGAGCCGCGACCCCTTGATCCGGGTTCTGCCAGGAAAGGTCAAAGCCGTTGTTTCGCCGCCATTCACCGCCACCGGCCACCTCCAGTTGCCGGGGTGCGGCCGGAGCCGTGTTGTCGGTGCGGATCGTGCGGTCGGCCAGGCAGCCGTAGTTACCGGCGAAATCGATCGAGCATTGCCGTAGCTGGTGAGGTCCGTCACTCAGGGCGGCCGTGTCGATGGTGTGGCTGCCGCCGGCCGAAAGGGAGCAGGGCCGCATTCGGGTGCCACGCCACTCTCCGGCAATCAGTTCCTTGCCGCAGGAGTGCTCGGTCTGGGCCCGGACCGACCCGTCGACCAGGGTCTGGCCGAACCTGAGCCCCGATCCGACGTCAGTCGAAGAGAAGCCCAGCGCCTGCGAACCGCGCAGCCAGGCACTGCTGGTGAGTCCGCCGCTGATGGAAGTACCCGGCTTCTGTGAATCGTCGATCGTGATGGTCAGACCGCGGACCCCGGCGAGCGTGGGGTTCCCGGGAACGCAGAACTTGTCTTCGGCCTTGCCGCAGCGCAGCCGGGACTCGACCGACTCCGCGAAAGGCGAGAACGACGCCGCGAAGTCCCGCTTGACCAGATCCGTGGCATCGAGGTCGAGAAAAGGATCGAAGGTGCCGTTCGGGGTGGCTGAGCCGATCCGGTGCTGGAAGCCGTCTTTCAGCACCTGCCAGCGCTGGCCGCGGATCGTGACGATGCCGGTACCGGCCGGCGCCTGCCAGCGCCAGCGGGCATATCGGGTGCCGGCGACGACGTCAGTCGACGCCCTGGTCTCACTGATCAGATGAACGCCATCGAACGAATCGGCCGAGGCCGGCGGCTGGCAGAAAGAACTGCGGGTGAACTTGTTGGCGCTGCTGTCCGCCCAGGTCGCGTCGTGGCCGACGTGCCAGCCGCATTGGGCGACGGTGTACCGCGCGGCCAGACCGTCACCCGGAGTCACGAGGGCGACTCCGTAGACCAGGATCAGCGAAATGGTGACGGCTGTCTTTCGACGCATCTTGAACTCCTCGGGTAGTGGCATCTGGTGCATGAAGGTCGGGTCCTGACGTCTATTTCCACGCTTCGCGGAAGACAGGCGGCGAGACCCTAAGGAGCCGGACCGGGAGATCTCTCCCCCCGTCTGCGAGAATCGGGGCATGTCCCTCCCCTCCGAAGCACAGGTAACCGAGAAGCTCACCGCCGTAATCGACCCCGAACTCCGGCGGAACATCGTCGAACTCGGCATGGTCCGTTCGATCGACATCAAGCCGAGCGGCGAGATCGACGTGACCGTCTCCCTGACCACCGCCGGCTGCCCGATCCGCTCCCATTTTCAGGACGCCGTGGCCTCCCAGGTGGGTTCGCTCGACGGCGTGACCAAGGTCGGCGTCGGTTTCGACGTCCTCTCCGACGAAGAGAAGGGCGCCCTCCAGCAGACCCTCGGCCGCGGCAAGCTGCCCGAGGGCGCGCTAGCCCAGGTCAAGAACGTGATCTGCGTTGCTTCCGGCAAAGGTGGCGTCGGCAAATCGACGATGACCTCCAACCTCGCCGCCGCGCTCCAGGCGCAGGGACTCAAGGCCGGCGCCCTCGACTGCGACGTCTACGGCTACTCGATCCCGCGCATGCTCGGGATCAACGAGAAGCCCGACGTCAACGGCGAACGGAAGATCCTGCCGCCGGAAGCGCCTTCGGGCGTGAAGACGATGTCGATCGGGTATTTCGTCGAGGAGAACTCAGCTGTCGTCTGGCGTGGTCCGATGCTCCACAAGGCGATCCAGCAGTTCCTCGAGGACGTCGCCTGGGGAGAACTCGACTATCTGCTGCTAGACCTGCCGCCCGGAACCGGCGACATCGCAATGACCCTGTCCCAGCTGCTGCCCCAGGCCAAGCTCGCCATCGTCACGACTCCCCAGCCCGCGGCCCAGTCGGTCGCCCGCCGCTCGGCCGAGATGGCGAACAAAGTGGATCTCGAGATCATGGGCGTGATCGAGAACATGTCCGGATTCACCACCCCGGACGGCGAAACCTTCTCGATCTTCGGCGAGGGCGGCGGCCAGTTGCTGGCCGACGACGTCGGAGTGCCCCTACTCGGCAAGATCCCGCTTTCGGAAGAACTGCGTGAGCACGCAGACGTTGGCCGTCCGCTCGTCGTCGAGAAGCCGGAATCGCCGGCCGGAGCGGCGATCATCGAGATCGCGAAGCGAATCGCGTCGATGTCGCCGCGTGAGCTGCCGATGCTCCAGGAAGCACCCGCCGCGGCACCGGCACCGCCCAAGCTCGGAGCCAATGCTCGCGAGCTGCCGGTCCTGCAGTAAAAGACCGTTCACATCTGAAAAGGTGTCCGCCGACCGCAACGAAGCGGGTCGAGCCCTGTTTCGGCTAATACCAATGAATTCGAGAACAATGACACTCTCCCCCTCCCGACTCCCCTTCAATCGGATCGCCCTGCTGGGCGTTCTCCTGATTTCCTTCAGCCTTCTGACCACGGCGGCGATCGCGCCCCCGGCCAAGGCGGTGCCCAAGGCACCCAAGGGTATGCTCGGAATCGTGCCCCAGGCGCTGCCCACCCGGACCGATACCCGGCGGATGAAAAGGGGCGGCATCGAAAACATGCGCTACCCGGTCGCCTGGAACAACATCCAGTCGGTCAACGCGAATAACTTCAACTGGGCAGTCATGGACGATTCAGTGAAGGTGGCCGCCCGCGAAGGGATGCGCCTCATGCCCTTCCTTTACGGCACTCCCGCCTGGCTGGCCAAACGGCCGACGACGATGCCGGTCGAGAGTAAGAACCAGCTGCAGAAGTGGCGCCGCTTCGTCAAGGCTGCGGTCGAACGCTACGGCAGCAATGGTGAATTCTGGGAGGAACCTGCGCAGGTCAATTCGAAGCTTCCGAAGAAAGCTATCCGCGAGTGGCAGATCTGGAACGAAGCCAACTTCTACTACTTCACGACCCCGGTCTCGCCAGCCAAGTACGGCCGTCTGCTCGACGCCTCGGCACGGGTCATTCACAAGACCGACCCGAAAGCGGAAGTAGTCGCTTCCGGTCTATTCGCCAAGCCGAAGGGCTCGAAGCGCCAGGCGATGGATGCCGACAGGTACATCAAGCGGCTCGCCAAATACTCGCTGAACCGAAGTATCGATTCGATCGCGATCCACCCTTACTCGGCCAACACTTCGACCCTGAAGAAAACGATGAAGGAATTCCGCCGGGCCGCGATCAGGGCCGGGTACAGGAAGAAGTCGATCCAGATCACCGAGATCGGCTGGGCCTCCGGTCGCGCGACCAACGCGTTTCTCAAGGGAAGCAAACGCGCCCAGGCGCAGCAGCTCAAGTCGGCCTTCAACTACCTGGTCGGCCAGCGCAGGTCACTTCGCCTGAAGAACATCTATTGGTTCTCCTGGCGTGACTCGAATCCGAGAGCAGAGAACTGCAGCTTCTGTTACACGATCGGGCTTTTCGCTTACCGCAAGAACAACAAGCTCGTGCCGAAGCCGGCGTGGCGGCAGTTCGTGCGCTTCAGCCGCGGCAAGTACTAGAGCAGACTGGGCGGACCGCTCAATCGGGCATAAGGATCGGGTCCTGACGTCTGTTTCCACGCTTCGCGCGGAAGACAGGCGGCGAGACCCTAGTTCTTGAAGTACTCGGCGTTCTTCTCGGTGTAGCTGGCCCACTCGGCGGGCAGCTGGTCTTCCGCGAAGCAGGCGTCCACCGGACAGGCTTCGACGCAGGCATCGCAGTCGATGCACTCGTCGGGGTCGATGAAGAGCATCTCGACCTTCTCGTAATCCGGTTCGTCAGGCGTCGGGTGGATGCAATCCACGGGACACACTTCGACACACGAATTGTCCTTGGTACCAATGCATGGTTCGGCGATGACGTAGCTCATGGCCACGCATCTTAGTGCCTCGGTCTGGCAGGTGCCTGTCCCGGGGGGGCGGGGGTTGCCGCCCCATACAATGGTCGCCATGCAGTCCCCACCGACGGTCCCCACTTGATTCTCCTCACCGGCGCGACCGGCTCCATCGGCTCGCGCCTTTTACCGCGTCTACTCGAGTCCGGAGAGCAGGTTCGGTGCCTGGTCCGCGAGCCCCGGAGGCTCGGCGACCAGCGGGTCAACGTCCAGATCACCATGGGCGACCTGCGTGAGCTCTCCGACCCTTACCTGCTCCGCCAGGCGATGCGCGGGGTCGACACGGTAATCCACCTGGCGGCTTCGATCCGCGACCAACCGCCGTACCGGGTCGAAGAGCTGAACGGCCTGGCGACCGTACGGCTGCTCGAAGCGGCCGAGAAGGCGGGGGTCAAGCGCTTCGTCTTCTTCAGCGCGCTGAATGCCACGGCCGTACAGCGAACGCGTTTCTTCCGGGCGAAATGGATCGCCGAGCAGGCGGTCATGAAGTCCGACCTCGAAACCACGATCTTCCGCCCGTCGATCGTCTTCGATAATTCCGATCCCTGGATCACGCTGCTGCGCCGCCTCTCCTTCCTGCCGATGATCCCGATCTCGGGTGACGGCAACTCGGCCTACCAGCCGATCTGGGCCGACGACGTGGCCCGCGCGGTCATGGCGTCGCTCGACCGGCCGGCCGAAGAATCGTTCGACCTGGCGGGGCCGGAAACGCTGACCTACTCGCAGATGTCGATTCTGGTCGGCCAGCTCGCGGGGCGGCCACGCCGCCTCTGGCACGTGCCGTTGCCGGTGGTCCACCTCGGCCTTGAGACCCTCCACCGGATCTTCAAGGAGGCGGTGTTCGCCACCTGGCAGGAAGCCGAGCTGATGCGTGTCTCCATGACCACCGGACGTGGCACCGCCGACGTCGAATCCCTGGGAGTCACCCCGGCACGCATGGCGGACGTTCTCTCCCAATCTGCCTGAACCGCAACGAGGGCCGCCCCCTCTTGTTACGAAAGCAATGGATGTGAAGCCGAATCCAGCCCGGTTGTTCCCGGCCGCACTCGTACTGCTTCTCCTGCTGCTCCTGGCACAGCCGTCCCAGGCTGCGATTTTCGGGCCGCCCAAAGGCAAGGTCCTGACCGGGGTCAGCGACGACGGCTCCCTCGCGAGCTTTCAGAACTACACCGAATCGGTAGGCAAACATCCGGCGGTCCTCCAGACCTTCCATCCCTGGGGCAACGGCCTCGA
>JBBSKC010000073.1:0-11966 GCA_038256675.1 Solirubrobacterales bacterium
CCGTCCTCGCCTACTACAACCCGAAGAATGGTCTCGCTGGCGAAGCCGACTTCGATCGCAAGCTGCTTGGCGCCAACGGGGAAGTCGGACCCTGTGATGCCGGTCTCGACGTCGGTCTGAACGACGTGATTTACCAGACCGCTTCAGATCTGGGGATTCTGGTCGCCGATGCGTATCCGCCCTTCAAGACGGCCGGTCAGGCTTTCATGTCGGGTGATCAGATCCATCCGAACGCCGAAGGGCAGGCCGCCATCGCCCAGGCCTTTCGGGACGCCGAGGTTCCTCCTGTGCCGTTCTGTTTGCCGAAACCGACCTGTGAGACCGATGCCAGCCTTTGTCCGGAACTGCCGGATACGAAGCGCCCCCAGACCAGGATCACCAAGGGGCCGGTGAGGCTCGGCAAGCGGTCGGTCAAGTTTGTCTTCGGGTCCTCGGAGAAGGGCTCGAAGTTCCAGTGCTCGCTCGACGGCCGGAAATTCTCCCGGTGCAAGTCGCCGAAGAAACTGAAGCGTCTAAAGCGGGGCAAACACACCTTCCGGGTCCGGGCCACGGACGCCGCCGGAAACGTCGACAAGTCCCCGGCCAAGCGCCGCTTCCGGGTTAGGGGCTGAGTCCGGACCGACATGAAGGCAGGGATGATCCGCATACTTTTCGCATTGGCCGGACTCGGTCTGCCATTGGCCCTGCCCGCGATTGCCACGGCGGACCCGTACATATCGATGGGCGATTCGACCTCGACCAGTGCCATACACGGTGAGCACTCGAGCTACGTCGACCTGCTCTACAACGGCTACGGCGACTACCCGGGGTTCGGCGACGTGCTCGGAGCAGACGAACACCTGGCGCTGGCCCAGTCCGGCCAGATCCTCAGCGGCCTCGGGACGGAGCAACTTCCCGTTGCCCTCGATGCGATCGGTGAGGCGGACGATACGAAGGCGGTGACGGTTGCGATCGGGGGCAACGACGCGATCCGTGACTGCTTCACTTTCTGCGACAACTTCAAAGTGAACTACTTCGAGATGGTTCGTCAGCTGAAGACATCTCTGGACGAAGACCCCGGGGAGGAGTACTTCGCGCTGATGTCGCTCTACAACCCCTACCGCTGGGCTGGCTCGGGCGTTTCCCAGGAAGACCAGGACGAGGCCGACCGGAGGCTGCTCGGCGCCAACCTGATTGCGGACCAATGTCCCGACGGCTCCGCGCTGGGCCTCAACGACATAGTCCTGCAGGCCGCAAACGCTTTCGGAGTTGACGTGGCGGACCCATATCCCGCGTTTCTGGTTGGCGGCGGAAGTTTCCTGCGGGACGCAACACATGCAAACGCGGCGGGCGACGTCACCCTCGCGAACGCCTTTCTCGACCCGGTGCCCCGGGTCGACTGCGACCCGCCCCCGGATCCGACCTGCGAGACCGATCCGTCGCTCTGTCCCCCAGAGCCCGATCCGACCTGTGAGACCGACGCCACTGTCTGCCAGAAGCCGAGGGGCACCAATGCACCCAGGACCAGGATCCTTAAGGGTCCGGTGAAGGTGGGCAAGCGGTCAGTCAAGTTCTTCTTCAAGTCATCCGCGAAGGACTCGACCTTCCGGTGCTCATTGGACGGTCGCAAGTTCAGGAAGTGCGGTTCGCCGAAAAAACTGAAGCGGCTGAAGAAAGGCAGGCACACCTTCCGGGTCCGGGCGATCGACCGGGCCGGCAACGTCGACCGGACTCCGGCGAAGCGAAAGTTCAGGATCCGCCGCAGGTGAGTTGAGTAAGCCGCGGGGATGGTGGGTAGATTCTCAGCATGAACGAGTTGATCCACACCTGTTATCGCGTGCACGACATCGACGCCTCGGTCGAGTTCTACGAGCAGCTGGGGCTGAAGGTGCTGCGCCGTCTGCCGATCGGTGATGAAGCGGAGAACGTCTTCATGGGTTTCGAGGACGACGGCCCGAGGCTCGAGCTGACCTACAACTTCGATCAGTCCGAGCCCTACGAGATCGGTACGGGATACGGACACATCGCCTTCACGGTCGGTGACATGGATACCGCACTCGAGAATCTGGCCGCCGAGGGAATCAATCCGGAACGACCTCCCTACACGGTCCGCGAAGGTGGCTCAAAGCTCTGCTTTGTCCGCGACCCCGACGGCTACCGGATCGAGCTGATCGAGCGCGACCCCGGTAAGTAATCCGGCGCGCCCGGCAGGGCTCAGTTGCCGGCGACGACCCGCAGGGTCGTGAGCTCGCGGTCGGCGGCGCCACGCACGTAACCACCGTGATCGACCGAATCGGCGATGAAGTCGAGCGTCTCGCGGGTGAGGATCTCGCCGGGCAGGACGTTCGGGATGCCCGGGGGATAGGTGGCCAGTGGTTCGGCGGCGATGCGGCCTTCGGCTTCGGTGAACGGCACGACCTCTTGCTTTCCGAGGAAGGCCTCCCGCGGGGTCATCGCCGGCTCGCCCCACGGCGGCGGTTGTGCGAACTCGGGCTTGGTCGCCGGCGGATCGGCCCCGAGCTGCTCGACCGCGGCGGTGATGCCGTCAATCAGGCGCCGTGCCCGGGCCGGGGTGCCGGTCCCCATACCGAAGACGGCGACGGCCACGGTGTCGGAGGCTAGCTCGAGGTTCACGTTGGCCAGTTCCCGGGCCAGCGCCGCAACGCGGTAACCGCTGGCGCCGGTACCACGCACGTCGATGGTCAGACGCAAAGGGTCCCAGCCGTTGACGCTCTCGCGTTCCAGCAGCCGCTCGTCGAGCACGTCGAGCCCGGGGATCGCCTTGATCTCGGCCCGGGTGTCGGCGAGCACGGCGATCGTCTCACTGAGCATCGCCTCGCCGTAGATCGCCGCCTGCCGGCGGGCCGCGTCGAGCGATCCGCAAAGCAGCGAATTCGGGCTGGTCGACTCGGTCATGCTGATGCAGCGGTCGACGATCGCGCCATCGAAGCGGTCCGAGCCAAGGTGGATCATCGCCGACTGGGTGAGGCTGCCGACGATCTTGTGGGTCGAGGAGATGACCAGGTCGCCGCCGGCGTCGAGCGCATCCTGAGGGAGGGACGGGTGAAAATGCAGGTGGGCTCCCCAGGCTTCGTCGACGACCAGGGGGAGGTCACGGGCGTGGGCGACCTCGGCGAGGGCAGCGACGTCTGCGCTGGCCCCGAAATAGGTTGGCGAGACGATTATCGCCGCGGCCGCATCGGGGCAGCGGTCGAGGGCGTCATTCAGCGAATCGGGCGTCAGGCAATGGGCCACGCCGAGTTGGGGATCGATCTCGGGGGCGGCGAAGGTCGGTTTGAGGCCGGCCATGATCATGCCGTCGATCACCGAGGAATGGACGTTCCGTTGGACGACCAGCTCGCCGCCCATGTGGGCCACGGCCATGCACATCGCCTGGTTGCCCTGGGAGGCACCGTTCATGAGAAACCAGGTGCGCCGGGCGCCCCAGGCCTCGGCGGCCAGCTTCTGCGCCTCCTGGAACGGGTTCGGCTCGCCGACGTCGATGCCCTCGATCAGGGCGGGGATGTCGTCGAGCAGCGCGGTCTGGCCGACCAGGAGGTGCAGGGAGTCGTCGGCCCCGGTACCTCCCTGATGGCCGGGGACGTTGAAACGCCCGGGGTCGCTCTGCGTGAATTCGAGGAGGGCATCCACGTACGGCGTCTGATCCTGTTCGCTCATGGATCGAGTCTAGACCCGCCCTGACCGCGATGGTACATCCGCGAGTGGCGATCGGCGATAAGGTCGAGTCCAGTCAAAATTTCTATCGAGGGGATCCAAATGAGTGAGTTGTCGCGCCGCATGGCGGCCATTGGCGTCGGAACGGTTCTGGTGGCTGCAGTCTTCGCTGGCTGCGGAGGAAGCGACAGCGACTCGGGAGGTGCGCTCTCCAAGGAAGATTTCATCGCTCAGGCCGACGAGATCTGTGCTGAAAGCGACGCTGCGTCGGATGCGTTTGGCGAGGATTTCGAAGCCGCCTACGGTGCGGGTGATTTCGATGCCGCGGCTGAGCTGATCGAGGAGGCCGACGCCACAACTTCTGAAGCAACCGATGAAATCAAGGCGCTCGAGCCGCCCGAGGAAGACCAGGCCACGGTCGACGAATTGTTTGAACTGACCGACCAGCAAGAGGCCCTGGTGCCCGATCTGATCGAAGCGGTGCGGGCCGGCGATAATGCGGCAGTCACCGAGGTCGCCGACGAGGCCGAGGCGCTGGACACCCAGACCAATGCGATAGCCGATGAGTACGGATTCGTCGACTGTGGAAGCGCTGGTGATTCCTGATCCGGACAGCGGCCTGACACCCCCGCACCGACCCTGGAAGGCGACGAGCTCGAGACCGCCGGGACCGGCTCGCCGATGACTACGGATTCGTGGCCTGCGGCAGCGGGGAAATCGGGTCCTGACCAAGCCCGGCACCGAAGCGCTCGCGGCAGCTGCTAGCCGTACGGGTACCACCAGTCCTTGGCCTCGATCACCGAGTCCATGTGGATGTGCTTGGACTCGCGGAAGGCGTCGAGTCCTTCAGTGCCGAGTTCCCGGCCGATGCCGGAGTTCTTGAACCCGCCGAAGGGGCCGGCGTCGTTGTCGGTCAGGGGATCGTTGATCCAGACCGAACCCGCACGGACCCCCTTCAGGCACTTGATGGCGGTGTTGAGGTCGCGCGTGTAGATGTTTGCGCCGAGGCCGAACTCGAGCGAGTTTGCCTTCTCGATCGCTTCGTCGATGCCGGAGACGGGGACGATCGGCGCGACCGGACCGAAGGTCTCCTCGGTCATCAAGTCGGAGTCTTCGGGCACCCCGGTGAGTACACATGGTTCGAGGTAGTGCCCCTTCGACTGACCGGCGTCGCCGCCACCGGTGAGCAGTTCGGCCCCCGAGGCAACGGCGGCTTCGACCTGGGCCAGGGCCTTGCCGCGCTGGACGGCCGAGACCATCGGACCCACGTCGGTCTTCGCATCGAGCGGGTCGCCGATCACCAGGGTTTCCGTAAAGTCGACGAAAGCCGACACATACTCGTCAAAGACGTCCTCCATCACGTAGAAGCGCTCGGACGACGTGCAGACCTGGCCGGCGTTCAGGTACGCGGCCCAGGCACCGCCCCTGGCCGCGATCTGGACACCTTCGTCACCGATGTCGGAACAGACGATGAACGGGTCTTTGCCGCCCATCTCGAGATTGGCGCGGGCGTTGCGGCCCGCACAGGCGATCCCGACCTTGTGGCCGGTCGCCACCGAACCGGTAAAAGCGACGCAGTCGATTCCCTTGTGGTCGCTGATCGCGGCACCGATCTCCCCGGCCCCGGCAACGAGGTTGACCGTGCCGGCAGGCAGGGGATCGAAAACTCCGGCAAGCGCGAGCGTCGACAGGGGCGTGATCTCGGACGGCTTGCAGACGACCGCGTTGCCGGCGGCCAGCGCCGGGGCGATCTTCCAGCAGAGCAGCAGCAACGGAAAGTTCCAGGGGACGATGCAGCCGACCACGCCATGGGGTTCCTTCACGACCACGGCGAACTGGCTCGCTTCGATCGGCGGAATGACCCGGCCGATCTCCGATCGGGCCACTTCGGCGTAGTACTCGAAGCAGGCGGCACTCCACTCGACCTCGTCCCTGGACTCACCGAGGGGACGGCCGATCTCGGTGGTCATCAGACCGGCGAGCTCTTCGCTCTTCTCACGAAACTTCGCGGCGACCGTACGCAGGAGCGGTGCGCGGTCCACGGCCGGCATCTGCGACCAGACCGGAAACGCTTCGCGGGCAGCCGCGACGGCCTGGTCGAGCTGCCCGGTCGAGGCTGAAGCCAGCGTGACCACGGTCTCCTCGGTGGCCGGGTTCTCGACGTCGATCAAGGCGCCTTCGCCATCGACCAGTTCGCCACCGATAAGTAGACGCCTCTCGTATCCCATGCTGGAACGGTATCGGTCCGCCGCGGGAGCGGTCCTACGCGGGAACTGCTTCTGCTTCTTCGTCGGCGCGCCGCTCGGCGAGCTTTTCCGCTCTCTTCTGCTGGAAAATCACGGCCAGCATCGCGGCTACGGTCACCGTGAAGAGCATGGTGGCGATCACGTTGACTTCGACCGGGATCCCGCGCTGGTTGGCTCCGAAGATGTAGAGCGGGAAGGTCACTTCCGAGCCGGCGTTGAAGTTCGAGATCACGAAATCATCGATCGAAAGGGCGAACGAAAGCATTGCGGCCGAGGCCACGCCGGGGGCGATCAATGGCAGGGTGACCGTCCTGAAGGTTGTGACCGCCGAGGCCCCGAGGTCGGCCGACGCCTCTTCGAGCCTTCGGTCGAATCCGATCAGCCGGGATCTGACCACGACGACGACGAAGCTGATCGAGAACATGATGTGGGCGATCAGCAGGGTTGTGAAACCGAGCTTGGCGCCGTAAACGAGGAACATCGAGAGCAGCGACGCACCGATCACGACTTCCGGCGTCGCCATCGGGATCACGATCAGGAGGTTGGCGGCGCGCCGGCCGAAGAACTGGTACCTGACCAGGGCGATCGCGACCAGGGTGCCGAGGATGGTCGCGCCGATCGAGGTCAAGAAGGCGAGCCGGATGCTGACCATCAGCGAATCGGTCAGCGCCTGGACCGCGAACGGGTCCTGCCAGTACTGGGTGGTGAACCCCGACCACTCGAAGTTGAACCGGCCGACCGGATCGTTGAAGGAGAAGAGCGCGATCACGGCGATCGGTGCCAACATGTAGAAGATCACCAGGAGCCCGACGATCAGGACTGCATGTTCGCGGATCCACGTCCAGGCCTTCATGCTGGCTCCTCGTCTTCACCCATAAGGGCTTCGGTGCCGGCGAACTTGATGTAGGCCAGCAGGGCCAGCAGGATGATCACGAGCAGGGTGAAGGACAGAGCGGCGGCGGTCGGATAGTCGTTGATCACCAGGTACTTCGACTGGATGACGTTGCCGATCATCGCCTGGTTGGTGCCGCCGAGGAAGGTCGAGTTGATGTAGTCACCGGCAGACGGAATGAAGGTCAGCAGGATGCCGGCGATGATGCCGGGCATGGTCAGCGGGACCGTCACCTTGAAGAACGTGGTCCGGGTCGACGCGTAGAGGTCCTTGCTGGCCTCGAGCAATCGCAGATCGAGCCGGTCGAGCGAAGCGTAGAGCGGCAGGACCATGAACGGCAGGAAGTTGTAGGTCAGGCCGGCGATCACGGCTCCGCTGGTGGCCAGCACCCTTCCGTCCTGTGGAACCAGGTGAACGAACTTGAGGAACTCGACGACCGGGCTGCTGTCCTGGAGGATGGTCTTCCAGGCGATCGTCCGGATCAGGTACGTGGTGAAGAACGGCGCGATCACCGCGAACAGCAACAGGTTCTTCCAGCGTCCGGCCTTGAAGGCGATCGCGTAGGCCAGTGGATAGCCGATCAGCAGGCAGATGATCGTCGCGGTCCCGGCGTAGTAGAAAGCCCGGATGAACTGCTCGCTGTACTCCGAGATCGCGTCGGTGTAGTTCGCCGTCGCCCAAGTCAGCTGGTAGCCCTCGGCCAGCGATCCGGTCTTCAGCGATAGCTCGCCCATGAAGTACATGGGCAGAACGAAGAAGAGGGCCAGCCAGATCAGGCCGGGGGCGAGCAGCCAGTAGGGGATCATGCGCTGACGGAGCGTATTCATCGGTGTTTTCTCACTCGTTGATTGCTCCGTCAGCGCCTGGTCCGTCGACTCAGCCGGTTACCACGTTCTGGAAGGCCTCTTCGACCTTGGTCACTTCAGCTTCGTCACCGGGTGGCGAAACCTGGTTGAAGCAGTTCGCCGTGAACTCTTCCGAAGGGAAGATCAGATCGTTGTTGGCGAGTCCCGGATCTTGCTTCAGCAGAACTTCCTTGGTGCCCTTGACCGGGCTCACGTAATTCACGTACTGCTCGATCTGGGCCTGGTTCTCGGGTTCGTAGACGTAGTTCATGAACTCGTATGCGGCAGCCGGGTTCGGAGCACCGACCGGGATCAGCATGTTGTCCGACCAGATCGAGCATCCTTCTGCCGGCTGGCGGTACTCGATGTTCTTGTTGTCGGCCTTTGCCTGAACCGCGTCACCGGACCAGCCGATCGTGGCAACGACGTCGCCCTTGGCCAGATCCTGGACGTAGTTGTTACCAGTGAACTGACGGATCTGCCCGTCGTCGACCGCTCCCTGAAGCTTGTCGATCGCGTCGAGCCAGTCCTGGGTCGAGGCATTCGTCACATCGACTCCGTCGGCGGCCATCACCAGCGGCACCGTGTCGCGCATCTCGGAGAGCATCGTGACCTTGCCTTTGTACTTGGGATCGAACAGATCGTTCACCGACTTGACGTCCGGAGCCAGGTCCTTGCGGATTACGAGGCCGGTCAGGCCCGACTGCCACGGCACGCTGAACTTGCGCTCCGGGTCGAACTCGGGGCTCTCGAGGCTGGGAATCAGGTTGTCGAACACCGTGGTCAGCTTGTCGTGGTCGATCTCCTGAATGAAGCCGAGTTTGTACATCTTCTCGGCCATCCAGTCGGTGACCACGATGATGCTGCGGCCCCCGGATGCGCCCTGGCTGAGCAGCGGCTGGACCTTGCCGAAGAACTCGTTGTTGTCGTTGACGTCTTCGGTGTATTTGGTCGACGTTCCGGTCTCCTTGTCGAACTGCGAGATCGTCTTGCCGTCGATGTACAGCGGCCAGTTCGAGATGTTCAGGTTGCCCGTCGGGTCACCACCTTCGGCCACTCCGATGTCGTCGTTGTTCGACGCTTCGTCGATGCCACCACCGCCGCCGCAGGCGACCAGGGCCATCGAGGCCACCAGGGCCAATGCTGCGAGCAGTAGAAGTTTCATGTTCTTTGTGTTTGGCGTAATAGTCACGCTGTGACTCCTTCGGTGTCGTTGTCGGGGGACTCGACTGGGTCTGCGCCGGCGGCAGAATCTTCTTCGGGGGACTCGCGGACCAAATGCATGTTGTCCGAGGTCCAGCTGAGCTTGACCCGGGATCCGCCGCCGGGGAGTTCGTGTCTTTCGGCTTCAGAGGCATTGGGGACCAGCACCTTCATCTTGACGTCGTCGCCGACGTCGACCGTCATCTGGGTGGAGTTGCCGAGGTACTGTGAACTCTCGACGATGCCGTCGATGCTGGGCCGGTCGGAAGAGGTGTCTGTGTTGGATGAGACCGAAAGCTTCTCGGGCCGGACCACGGCGTAGCAGCGGTCGCCGGAACTAAACCGGGATGCGTCTTCGACCGGGATCGTCGCGCCGCTGTCGAGCGTGATCTCGTTCGACCCGGCCGTGGCGGGCAGCAGGTTGGAGACCCCGATGAACCCGGCGACGAAGGTCGTCTCGGGACGCTCGTAGACGTCCTCTGGTCCAGCGACCTGTTCCACCCGTCCCGCTTTCATCACGGCGATCCGGTCGGACATGGTCAGTGCTTCCTCCTGGTCGTGGGTGACGTAGACGAAGGTGATGCCGACGTCGCGCTGGATGTTCTTCAGCTGGACCTGCAGGCCCTTGCGGAGCTTCAGGTCGAGTGCGCCGAGCGGCTCGTCGAGCAGCAGGACCTTGGGCAGGTTGACCAGGGCCCGGGCGAGGGCGACCCGCTGCTGCTGCCCACCGGAAAGCTGCATCGGCTTGCGCTTGGCTTCACGTGAAAGACCGACCCTTTCGAGTTCCTCGGCCACCCGCTTCTTGACCTCGGCCTTGCCGACCTTCTTGCGCTTGAGTCCGTAAGAGACGTTTTCCTCGAGCGTCATGTGCGGGAACAGCGCGTAGCTCTGGAAGACGGTGTTGGTCGGCCGCTTGTAGGCCGGCAGGCCGGCGACGTTGTCGCCGTCGATCTCGACCCGGCCCTCGGTCGGCTGTTCGAATCCAGCGATCATCCTGAGGGTGGTGGTCTTGCCGCAGCCACTGGGGCCGAGCATGGTGAAGAACTCTCCGTCACTGATGTCGAGGTCCATGTCCTTGACCGCTTCGAAACTGCCGAACCGCTTGGTCACCCCGGCGAGCTTCACGCTGCCCGTACCGGAACCGGCAGTGGCGTCACTGCCTTCTTCAACGGCTGGACGATCTTCCGAGCTTTCCATCGAACCTCTCTCCTCACGCTGGACGACTGGTTCATGGCGGTGAAGGTTCAGACTTCACCGACTAATGCAAACTATGCCATAACGCTCGTGGCAGACGACCCCGGTATGTCCAAAGTTTCTCCGGGGCCGTTACAAAGTGTTGGACGTCGGTCCTGAAAGTGCGGAACGAATCGAAGCTTTGCCGCGCTCAGTCGAGCAGGTGCGGGTCGGCCACTTCGCGACGACGCTTGAAGAACGGTTCCTTCTGGTGAAAGCGCCAGGCGAAGAGCAGAATCACTCCGAGCAGGAGGAAACCGACTCCGATGATCGCCGGCGGCGCAAAGCCCAGCCAGGAGGCCCCGGTGTACGAGTTGGCTGGGTCTGAAAAGTCGACCAGCGACTTGAAGAAGAGGAAGGTGAGGAGGAGGCCGCCGATCACAGGAGCCACGCCGACGAAAACGAAGTTCTTCACCGACTTCGTCAACTCGTGCCGGAAATAGAAGGCGCAGGCGAATCCGGTGAAAGCGTAGTAGAAGGCGATCATCAGCGAGAGCGCCGAGAGCGAGTCGAAGAGAAAGTTTTCGCTGATCAGCTTGGCCGGCAGGTACCAGACGATCGCGAGCGCTCCGATCACGACAGTCGAGACGATCGGCGTGAAGAACCGGCTGGAAACGTCGCCGAGGTGCTTTGGCATCGCTTCGGCCCGGGCCATGGACATCGAGGTGCGTGACGCGGGCAGGATTGTGGTCTGGGTCGAGGCGAGCGCCGAGACGACGACTGCCAGCAGGACCAGCGGCCCGAGGGTGCCGCCCAGGACCTGGTCCGCGTAGGTCGAGAGGATCGCGGCATCGTCATCGAAGCCTGCCGCTCCCTTGATGCCGCCCCAGGCGACGAGGGCAGTCGCGACACCGAGGTAGGTGACCAGCAGGATCGCGGTCGAGATCACCCCGGCGAGGCCGGGCTTCGTCACGTCGCCACCGGTCTCCTCGTTGAGGTTGACCGCGCTCTCCCATCCCCAGTAGATGAATACGCCGAGCAGGAGTGCCCCGGTCAGGGCGCCGGTGCCTTCGATCGCGAACGGGTTGAACCAGCTGAGGCTGGGATCGATTGAAGTGCCGGGCGCGTCGCCCCAGAACACCTTGTAGAGGGCGACTCCGACGAACAGCAGGAGCGGGACCAGTTGCATCGCCATCAGCACCTTCTGGAGATTGGCCGAGAGTTCGGTGCCCCAGACGCAGACGGCGGTCATCACGACCATCAGTGCCACGGCGGTCGCGGTGACCCAGAAGACCGAGTTCTCGAGGGCTTCGGCCCCGATCAGGTCAAAGAAGGAGTACGCGGCGACGTCGGCCAGCGAACCGACCACCAGGATGCCGGTGACGCAGATCGCCCAGCCGGTGATCCAGCCGCTCTGCGGTCCGATCGCCCGGGTAACCCAGGAGAAGCTGGTGCCGCAGTCGGGGTCGGCTTTGTTCATGTAATAAAAGGCTGAGGCGATGAAGAACATCGGCACGAACGAGACGATCAGGGCGGCTGGCGCCTGCAGGCCGACCAGCACGACGATCGAACCGATGACCGCCGCCAGCGAATAGGCGGGAGCGGTCGAAGCGAGGGCGATGACCAGCCCGTCGGTGAAGCTGATCGCGTCCTTTTTCAGTACCGCCGGATCCTCGGTTGCCGGTGCATCGGTGCTTGCGGTATTGGATGCCATCGTCTCCCCGTAGGATCGGTTTGCGTGGGTTTCACCCTAGTGACCCGGCTGGTCACACGGATGAGTTCGGCCGAAGTCATACATCACGACAACCAGATTGCAGTTCATTGAACGTTTCGTCAGCTTGCCTTGCCCCCGGACCCGGTCTAAGGTGGAACTGGAACCACCAGTTTCCCGTCACCTGACGGGACGTCAGAAGGAGGAACGCGTGTCAACCGTCATTCCGAACCAGACCGGCA
>JBBSKC010000074.1:0-11672 GCA_038256675.1 Solirubrobacterales bacterium
ATTTATGCATGCCACAACTTTTTTCGCTACATGGGCGAGTCTTTGTAACCTGCTCCGGTGAGTTCCGGACCACCCCCAGAAGAGGGCAGCGGCGAACCGGCCGGACCAGGGCCCCAGTTCGACCTGCCGCAAACACCGCTCGAACGGGTGGAATCGAAGGGCCCGATCCGCGGCCGGCTCGGCCTGCTGGGACCCGCTTTCGTCGCGGCGGTCGCTTACATCGATCCCGGCAACTTCGCCACCAACTTCGAGTCTGGCGCCAAGTTCGGATACACGCTGACCTGGGTGATCGTCATGGCCAACCTGATGGCCATGCTGATCCAGTACATGTCCGCCAAGGCTGGACTCGCGTCGGGCATGAGCCTGCCCGAGCTCTGCCGGGTCAGCTTTCCGCGGACCACCAACTTCTTCCTCTGGGTCCAGGCCGAGATCGTCGCGATCGCCACCGATCTGGCCGAGTTCGTGGGGGCGGCGATCGGCCTCAACCTGATCTTCGGCATCCCGCCGTTCGCGGCCGGACTGATCACCGCGGTGATCGCGATCGGCATCCTCGCCCTTGAGCAGCGCGGCTACCGTAAGTTCGAACTGGCGATCATCGGCCTGCTTGGCCTGGTCGCGCTCGGCTTCCTTTACGACATCATCGTGGTCGGTGATCAGTCGCCATCCGGCATCGCCGAGGGTCTCATCCCTGGGTTCGAAGGTTCCGAATCGGTGCTGCTGGCGATCGGCATCATCGGTGCCACGGTCATGCCCCACGTGGTCTATCTGCACTCCGCCCTGGTCCAGCGCCGGGTCGTGCCGGAGAACGAAGAAGAGCGGCAGAAGATCCTGCGCTTCACGAAGATCGACTGCATCGTCGGCCTCAGCATCGCTGGAGCCATCAACCTCTCGATGCTCTTCGTCGCCGTCGCCCTGTTCAAAAAGACCGGCAGCCTCGAGATCGACTCGATCGAAGGCGCTCACGCCGGCCTGATGAGCGTGGTCGGCGGCGGTGCGGCGATGGCCTTCGCGGTCGCCCTGCTCGCTTCGGGCCTTTCGTCTGCGAGCGTCGGTACCTACGCGGGTCAGGTCGTGATGCAGGGGTTCATCCAGAGGAAGATCCCGATCTACGTCAGACGGCTGGTAACGATGACCCCGGCGCTGGTCGTGCTCGCCCTGGGCCTGCCGACCACCCAGACCCTGGTGATCTCGCAGGTCGTCCTCTCCTTCGGCATCCCGTTCGCCCTGGTCCCGCTGATCATCGTCACCCGGAAAACGGAGCTGATGGGCACCCTGGTCAACGATACGAAGACCACCGTCGTAGCAAGCCTGATCGCGGGCGTGATCATCGCCCTGAACACCTACCTGATCGCCGACACGATTAGGGGACTCTTCTGATACCGGCTAGTACCCCGAGCTGGATTCGAACCAGCGGCCTACTCCTTAGGAGGGAGTCGCTCTATCCAGCTGAGCTATCGGGGCTCGGCCTGAGACTTTATCCGGCCCGACCTATTCGGTCAGGTTCCGGGAATTCGAAGGCGCGATAGTGCCTTGCGTCCATTCAGGGCGATGCCACCCAGGGTCATCACCGCTGATTCGGCGTGCGAGTCGAATCCCGGCCAGAGACCGAGATTTCGCAGATTGCCGACCACGTCGTAGAACGAATGCTCGCGGCAGACTTTGCCGTCACGGAACTCGAAGATGTCCGTGCCCTTGGTTTCGAGCAGCCTGCCGGTCGCCGGCAGTCCGATCCAGAGCGGACCGGAGTTGACCCCCGTGAAAGCCCAGGGTTCGGTCACACGGTCGCCTTCGTGGATCACCGGCTCACGCATCGTCCAGTGGGGTTCGGGGAAGGCTTTGAAGAATCCGTCGCAATACTCGGAGTAGGCCTGGATTCCGTGGATCGGCTCGGCGAGGGTGACGTCCCAGTACTCGATGTCATCGGTGACGTACTCGAGCACCGCCTCGGTGCCCGTGTTCCACGCCGCCTGCCAGTCCTTGAAGAATCCGTCCGCCCACTCGCTCATCAGTAGCGGAGCAGCGCCAGGGTGCCGCCGCCCTCGGCCAGGGCCGGAACCTCATCGACCGAGGCCGAACTCACCCGGGCATCCGTGCGGATGGCCAGTTCGACCAGAGCCTCCTGGAGAGTCGCTTCGCCGGCGTCCTCGATCGCCTGGCGGGCGCCGTCGGACAGGGTCTCGTCCTTGGCGTCCAGGTAAGGGTCGATCACCAGGTGCTCGACCCGCCCTTCGGTCAGGGCGAGCAGAACCTCGTCCGGCCCCCCGGCACCGCGATCGGCCGCCCGGATCCGGGCGAGAGCCTGGTTGCCGATCTCGTTCACCTGGGTACGCCACGCGTCGCGCAGGTGGGGGTCGAGGTGGTCGGCGACGTCGGCCGCGGACATGTCGATCAGGTTGGTCGCGACTTCGGCCTGGACCATCTCCTTGGTGCCGTTCGGCAGGGCCTCCGTGAATTCCCGGCAGAGGTCGCCTTCGGCGGCGATGACCAGGCGGTCGAACTCCAGGTCGCGGGCCGTCTCGGCAACCGCCTTCGAAGCGGCTTTCACGAAGCGGGCGCGCCATTCTTCGACCCGGTCCTCGTAGGCGGAAACGTTGCTGACCGACTGGTTGCCCCGCGCGCCGCTCGGACGGGCCGTACCGCGGTAGTCGCGCCAGTCGCCGAGTTCGAGGTCGTACGTGGAAGCCTCGAGGTCGTGGGCGTGGCCGTCGGACCACTCGAGAACTCGAATGTGGTCGTGACTGATCAGCACGATGCCGGTCCGCTGGCCACGGTCGAGCACATCGACCATCGGCCAGATCACGGCGCCACCATCAAGCGCCACGTAGTCCTCGCGAACCGGGATCTGGAAGGTGTGAAACGAGTCGACCGCTCCACAGGCGCTCATGAAGCAGGCGACGCTGCGGCCGCGTTCGACCGCGCTCGCGCCGGTCAGGCGCTGCTCGACCGCACGGCTCAGCTTGGCGATCTGGCCTTCTGTTTCGTGGTCGCCTTCGTATCCGGCGGCGGCCTCCTTCAGGCCGTTCCTCAAGGCGACCAGCCAGCCCGGCGTCTCACTCCGGCTCGACGGATCGCGCGGATCCGTCCGGCAGAAGACGGAGACGACCGGTCCTTCGGTCGTGGTTTCGATGAGGTCACGTAGTTCGTCAATCTCATGGAGGCTCATGGGTCCATCCAATCAGACCGGGGTGCCCGGCAACGAACGCGTCTCACCCCTGCTGCGATCCGGGCTCTTCCGGCTCCGGTGAGACCTCTTCGATGTCATAGAGGCTCTCGCGGGCAACCTGCTTTCCGCGGGAGGTCCAGAGGTATATGTCGAGGTAGGCGTCGTCGCCATAGTTCTTGAGTGCGTCCGGGGCGATCAGGGTGAATCGGTCGGAGAAGAGCGGGTCCTGGTCGACCGCCGAGCCGTTCAGCTCGGCCGTGGCCGCGAAGGCCTCCTTGATCAGTGAGCGACCCCAGACCAGGGTGATGTCGGCCTCACGGCCGTTCTCTCCCTGCCACTTACCGATGACTTCGTCGCCGAGGTCGATCGCCCAGTCCGGGTTGTCGGCGGCGATCACGTCGGTGAAGTCGACCGACGCCTTGAAGTCGACCGGATCCTCGCCGACCGGCTGCACGAAGGAGACAAAACCGAAGAACTCGATCGAGGACGGCTCGGCGCCCTCCTCGAGCACCGCCTCGCCACCGGCGCTCGCCGGGATCCAGACCCGGCCGCTCCAGGCGCGCTCGGGGAACCAGACGATCTCATCCGGCATCGCGGTGCCCTCCGGCAGATCATCGATCTCGGCGCAGGCGTCGCGGAAGACGGACGAGAGGCGCTCGGCGAAGCGGCCGTGGGGGATGCCGTGCTGGGACGCGTCGGCGATGAAGTGCGGGATGGGGCGGTTCTCGGTGGGCATGGTCTGGACCCTACGACATCGCTTCGCGAAGCCCGGCGGCCGCAATTTCCGGCGTAATCACGTTGATGTCAACGCCGGTCGCCATCTCAAAGGAAGAACCCGGCTCAAGCCGGGGAACCAGGTCGAGGTGCCAGTGGAAGTGCTCGACGCCACGCGGCGCCGTCTTCACCCAGAGGTTGAGCTGGGGCTGCTGCCCGAACATCCTGGTCAGGCCGGCAATCGCCCGGCCGAGCATGTCGGCGCCGCCTTCACCGTCCTCGAACCTCGCCTGCGGCCGGCGCGGAATGATGCGCAGCTCGTACGGAAACCGTGAGGCCCACGGGCAGATCAGGGCGACGTCGTCGTCTATCGCGACCAGCCGCTCGCCGCGCCGGATCTCTTCCCGAAGGACCTCCCCGAGCAGGCTGGCCCCTGCGGTTCGCTCGCGGTAGGAGTTGAAGCGTTCCCGCTCCCGGGCGACCGCAGCCGGCACGAAGGGCGAGGCGCCGATCTGGGCGTGGCTGTGCTCCAGCGAGGCGCCGGAATCGGGGCCTTCGTTGAGGATCAACTGCACGTACGGGGCGTCGGCGCGCGCGTCCATTCGCCGGCGCCAGGCGGCGACCACGAGTTCAAGCTCGGCCGGTTCCAGCTCGCCGATCGACGTGATGTGCCGCGGCGAGTTGATGACCACGTCATGGGCCCCGATCGCGGGCCTTGACGCGAACATGTCCGGCTCGGCCGATCGTGAAGAGGCCAGCAGCGGGTCGGCCGTACTGGCGAAAGCTCCGGCCTCAGACTCGGCGTCGCCTTCGGCCTCTTCCGCCGGAATCAGCGCCGGGTAAAGGTTCGGCACCGTTCGGGTCAACCAGCCCGGGCCGTCGGAGGCCGAGCCGTCGGGGCGGTCGGCGTCGAGCTCGGGCGGGGTGTCCCCTTCGTGGCCCTCACAGAACGGGCAGCCGTCCGGGCCGTGCTTCTCCCAGTTGCGCATCTCGAACTGATCGGGCCGCTCAGACCGGCCGGGAGCGATCAGCACCCGGGTGCCGGTGAGCTGATCGATCCGGATTTCCGGCGAAGCCCCCATTGGTGTCTGGCCGGGAGCTACTGCTCAGACGGTGGCGGGGGCGGCTCCTCTGGCGGCGCCTCGGGCGTGGGCAGGTCCTCCAGGGTCGGCTTCTTGTAGTCCGGATTAGCCGGGTTGTCCTTGCGGGCGGTCACGCTGGGCAGGCTCTTCATGCCTTCCTGGAAGGCCGAGATCAGATCCATCGGCAGCGGGAAGATCACGGTCGAGTTCTGGTTGCCGCTGATCTCGAGCAGGGTCTGCAGGTACCGCAGCTGGAGCGAAGCCGGGTTGCGGCTGATGATGTCCGCGGCCTGGGTCAGCTTCTCCGCGGCCTGGTACTCGCCCTCGGAGTTGATGATCTTGGCGCGACGTTCGCGCTCGGCCTCGGCCTGGCGGGCCATCGCCCGCTGCATCTGCTCAGGAATCTCGACGTCCTTGATCTCAACCGTCGAGACCTTGATGCCCCACGGCTCGGTCTGCTCGTCGATGATCTTCTGGAGGGACTCGTTGAGCCGTTCGCGTTCGGCGAGGATCTCATCGAGTTCGGCCTTGCCGAGGACCGCTCGGAGTGAAGTCTGGGAGATCTGCGAGGTCGCGATCAGGTAGTTCTCGACGTCGGTGATCGCCTTGTTCGGATCGATCACCCGGAAGTAACAGACGGCGTTGACCGAGGTCGGAACGTTGTCGCGGGTGATCACTTCCTGAGGCGGGATGTTCAGGGTCACCGTTCGCAGGTCGATCTTGATCATGCGGTCAACGAAGGGGATCAGCAGGATCAGGCCGGGGCCCTTGGTGTCGATCAGCCGGCCGAGACGGAAGATGACCCCGCGCTCGTACTCCCTGAGGATCTTGATCGCCGAGAACAGGACCACTATCAGGAAGATCGCAAGGATCACGACAACTGCGCCTAAGGCTTCCATCAACTACCAGCTCCTTCAGTTTGTTTGTTTGAGGTGTGAGTCGCCGGAACCCGGCTGACCAGAAGAGTGAGTCCCCGCATGTCGTCCACCTGGATCCGCTCGCCGACCCGGATCGGGTCGGACGGATCGGCAATCTCGGCCTGCCAAAGGGCGCCGTCGATGAACACCTGGCCCGCAGGGCCGAGGTTCTGACGAACGTCGCCGGTCAATCCGAGGAGTTCCTCGGGTCCGTACCGGACGGGGGTGGCCTTGACCTTGCTGGCCTTCTCGATCACGAAAAGCATGAAGCCGCCGAGAACTACCGAACCGACGAAGACCGCCGGGATCGAGGTCGGATCGACGCCGCGGTCGAACATAAAGACCCCGGAGAGAATGAGTGCCAGGACCGCGAGGACCGACAGTGGGCGATACAGGCGGAACGCGACCGCAGAGATGAAGAGCGCTACCGAGATGATGAGCAAGCCGATTCCGCCGGCCGTGGCGTTCAGGTCGATTGCACCGATCACACCGAAGACGAGGGCGATCACCCCGACCAGTCCGGCGATGATGCCACCGGGCGTGAGCGTCTCGATCCCGATCCCGACCAGCCCGAGGGTGATCAGGAGGAATACAAGTGTCGGGTCGGTGATTTCCACTACTGCAGCGTATCGGTGGGAAGACCTGGGCCGGAAGTGGAACGAATCGGCACGGTCATTTCGTGCCGATCCTCTCCACTTCACAGTTCACCTAGCCGCTGTCCCCATTTATGGCGTAGGTCCGGATGTCGGCCTCGAGTTCCTCCTGGCTGGTGTACGGACCGAACTTGGTGAAAGTCTGTTCTCCGGCCGCGTTGTAGAACGCCGTCGCCGGAATGCCGGCGGTGACTCCGATCGATCTCCCGATCTTCTTGTCCTGATCGGCGTAGCTCGGATACGGCACCTGATTGTCGGCGAGGAAGTCCTCGGCCGAAGCCGTATCGTCATCCGAGTCGACTCCGAGGAAGGCCACTTCTTTCCCGAGATTCGCGCTCGCCTGCTGGAGATGAGGGAATTCCGCCCGGCACGGGCCGCACCAGGATCCCCAGACGTTGACCACCGTGGGGAAGCCCTTGAGCGACTCAAGGCGTGCATCGAATGCGGACTGGCCGCCGTCCAGAATTTCGTCACCCTGCTCGTGGAGAGCAGCCAGTGGCGGCGGAGCACCGGCCAGTTCCTTCGCGTAGTCGGGCGCCGGAGAACCGGAATAGCCTGATTCACCGGACCCGCAGGCAACCAGCGCAAAGGCACAAGTCAGGCCGATCAGGGCGGCCGCGAGGGTGCGGAAACGGGTGTGAGGCGACTTCGACGTGCCAGTCGTGGTTAAATACACACATCTGATCTTCGCAGGGTCAGGTCACGGAGGTTTGCGGCGGCCGACAATCATTGTCGCCGACGGAGATTTCCCACCATCCAACTCGTCCGGGCTGGACCAGGATCATGGTCCGGACTACCTACGAAGGCTTAATGGCCCCGAGCACAGCAGCGCCCGTCAAGCAGACGGCACCTTCAGCTTCAGATATCGAACGAGCATCGGCGTTTGCCCGTGAGCCTTTCCTGCTGGGCGATGAGAGCGCGGACGCGCTTCTGCCCGGAACCGCCCGGCGCCGCGCCCTCGATGCTGCTCTGGCCGAAATCGACGCCGGGAACGAAGAGCCTTCGCTCCAGTGGCGCCGGAACTTCTCGCTGCTACTCGGCCTCGAGCGCCTGATCAGCGACGAGCCGCCCAAGCTGCGCGACGGAGCCGAGCTCAACCCCCACCAGGTCGACGCCCTCTCCGGCACCCTGACCGAGCTACTGGCCGAGCAGCAGGTCGCCGCCGACAACGACGAGATCGAGTTCTCGGCGATCGAAGAAGCTCCCGAGCCTGAACCTGACTCCGACGACGAGGACGCCGAAACCGACGTCGACGAAGACGAAGACGAGGACGACGAAGAGGAACTCGAAGCGGCTGCCGAGGAAGAGGAGGAGCCGCAGGACTGGGCCGAAGAGAAGGGTGACGAAGACGAAGACGTCGACGTCGAAGCCGCCGGCGAGGACGCCGGCGCCGAACGCCGCTTCTGGTTCGAACACGCCACCGGGGCCGGCAAGACCGTCGCCGCGGTCGGCTTCATCGACGCAACCCGCACCGGCGGCGTCCTGATCCTTACCCACCGCCGAAACCTGGTCGACCAGTTCATTGGCGAGATCTCCGACCGCGGATACAAGGAGCGCCTCCGCCCGCCGCTGCTCGACGGTCGCGATGAAGCCGACGGCCCGGTCACGGTCGAGACCTACCAGTGGTTCGTACGGAACGCCAAGCGCGTCTCCAACGCCTACACCGTGGTGATTTGCGACGAGGCCCACACCGCCCTCGGCGAGAAGACCAGCGCCTGCATCCGGGCCTGGACCGGACCGATCTTCATCGGTATGACCGCGACCGGAGCCCTGATCGCCCGTCACGTCGCCGACCTCTTCCCCACCCAGACTTCCCGCTTCGACCTCGCCCAGGCCGCCCGCCGCGGCGTGATTTCACCGCTCCGCTGCCTGCGCATCCCGCCCGGCCCGGGGGTGAGGACCATTGCCAAAGTGCCGCTGCGAAAAGGCGAGGTGGACCAGGACTTCGACCAGGAAGAACTGGCCGCCCTGCTTGACCAGGCGCCGTTCAACATGGCGATCGCAGACCTCTACAAATCGAGGTTCCGCAAGGCACCGGGCGTGCTCTACACGGCCGGCGTCCAGCACGCCAAGAACGTCGCCGCCGCCTTCCGCGAGTTCGACATCAACGCCAAGGCCGTCTCGGGCGAGACACCGAAGAGGGAACTGACCGAAACCCTCGCCGCGTTCGAACGAGGCGAGGTCGACGTGCTCTGCAACGCGCAGCTACTGGCCGAAGGCTGGAACTCGCCGCGCGCGACCATCTGCATGCACCTGGCGCCGACCGCCTCCAGACGCATCTACCAGCAGCGGGTCGGTCGTGTGACCCGTCGCGCGCCCGGCAAGGAAGCCGGCCTGGTGATCGACTTCGTTCACCCGGCGACCACACACGACGAATCCATCATCACGCTGCACAGCCTGCTCGACCGCGACGTTTACCGCGGCGGCGCGATCGTGGTCGGCCCGGTCCGCCGTGGCCGCGGGCGAAAGGTCCGTGTTGAAAGGCGCATCGTTCCCGTCTCCGACGACCCGCAGAAGCGCATCGAGGTCCTCGAGCGCGATATCTGGCGGATCGCTGTCGAGAACCTCGACCACGCCGAGCAGCACGTCTGGGCTGCACTCGCCGGCGCCCGGGTCACCACCCAGGGCTGGCGCCGCGCGAAAGCGATGCTCCAGCACGACAGGACCAAGGAACTCCGACGCCGCTACCTCCTGACCTGCGTCCAAAGGAACCGCAACGCCCAGCTGAAGATCAAGGCGCTGACCGAGATCGCCAATCTCAAGGACGCCGAAGCCTTCGACGACGCGATCGACATAGTCGGCACCTGGGGCCGCGAAGACAAGCGCGCCGGTACCAAGGTGATGCTCCAGGCCCTGGTCGACAAGCGCATCGGCCGCCGCGACCAGGCCCAGGCCTGGGTCTGGCGACTCGCCTCCTACACCCGTGAACTCCACGAGGAGTATGCGGTCCAGCGCTGGCCCGAGACGAAACGCCTGCTCGGGCTGCTGGTCAACTCGGCCGGCCGCGCCCACGGCAAGAACGCACGGAAACTCGTCCAGGCAGCGCGTAAGCAGGATCGCCGCCTCGCGGTCTCACTGCTGGCCGCCGCGGTCGCGCACACCCCGGAGGGTGAAGAAGTCCTGCGTGGCGCCCGCATGCGCATGGCCCGCAAGCCGTCAGCCGTCGCCCGCGAACTGCTGCGCAACTTCCCCAAGGGCAGCAAGAAACGCCGCCGCCGCAAGAAGAAGGGCGCGGGCGGGGAGAACGCGAACAACGGAAACCGACAGAACGGCCAGGCCAGGGCAAAAGAGAACGGAAACGACTCGCAAGCCAAGAACGGCAAGGCCGAGGTCGAAGATCGCTACGAAGGCGAAACCGAAGCCCCCGTCCTCGACGACGGGGACGACGGCCTCGAAGCCTGGTCACCCGAACACGACCAGTAAGCCCTGATCACCCAAAGGCGTGGCAGACCGACTTCACGTAACTCTTCCTGATCAGTCTCGAAATCCTCTTGCCGTTCGGGAAGTCCGAGTTCGGGGTCACCTGGATGTTCACCATGTAGGCAATCGAACGCTTGCCGTCGGCGCTTGAGGCCGCGAAGGTTCGGTAGCCGGGGAACGAGCCGGTGTGGCCGTAGACGACGCCGCACTTCGAGGTGTACTTGAAGAGTCCGAGTCCGGCCTGATTCCGGCCCGGTCCGGGCGGCTGCGACTCGCCGAGGGTCCACTGGCGCTGGGCCTTCTTGATGCTTCGGCCGAACAGCTTGCCGCCAACGTAGCCGCGGAAGAAACGGCCGAGGTCGGGCAGCGACGAAACGATGCCACCCGAAGCCCAGGCGCCAGACGGATTGATCAGGGACGAGATGTCAGCCGGCGGATTCGGCGGGTCGATGTCGTATCCGCGAATGAACGGCTTCGGCATGGCCGAGACATCCGGCAGAGTGGTGCGGGTGAGGCCGAGCTTCCGGTAGACGAGGCGCTTCAGCAGCTTCTCGTAGGAAACGCCGGTGGCCGCCTCGGCCATCAACCCGACCACGATGTTGTCGGTGTCGGAGTACTCGTAGGTGGAGCCGCGCCGGTTGGTCAGCGGCTTGTCCTTGACGTACGAGATGAGCTTCTCGGGCGAGAAGTACCGCTGGAGGTCGGCCGAGAAGGCCTCGATGAACTCGTCGCTCTTGATGTAGTCGGGCAGCCCTCCGGTGTGATGGAGGACCTGACCCAGGGTCACGTTCCTGGCACTGGGCAGCTTGCCCGGCAGGAGCTCGCCGATCGTGTCCCTGAGGCGAAGCTCGCCTTTCCTGACGAGAGAAAGTGCGACCGCACCACTGAAGGCCTTGGCGACGCTGGCGATGCGGAAGTGCTCGTTGAGTTTCGGGGCGGCGCCGGAAGCGAGGTTGCCCTTGCCCTTGCGGAAGTACTGGGTGCGACCGTTGCCGGTCACCTGGACGGCGATCGCAGGAGGGGCGTTCTCGACAGCCATAACATCGTTGATCGACTTGGTCAGTGCCTTCCTCGTCGCCTGGCTCGCACTAGCCGCCGAAGTCAAAGCCGAGCCACCGATCAGGGCGACGAGCGCGATGGCGATGACCGAGGCAATCTTGTGGAACAAACTCGATTTCATGTCGGAGACCTTACCTGTAAGGAACGCTTTCCGTCAGAACAGATGCGGAAGCCCGCCATCAGAGCTTCGGTCGATACGAGGTGAGCGCCCGTTCGTTGGCGCGCAACCAGGTTGCCGAGTATTTCCAGTCGGGCAGGGCTTCGGTGAGGGCGGCCCAGAACCGGCGTGAATGGTCGTGGTGGCGGATGTGGATCAGCTCGTGGATCACGACGTACCTGAGCGCGTGGTGGGGTCCGATCACCAGCCGCCAGTTGAAGGAGAGCGTGCCGGAGGTCGAGCAGGAACCCCACCTCGTCTTCTGGTCGCGGATCGAGATCTTTCCGGGATGTAGGTCGAGCCGCTCGGCCTCAACGGCCACGACTTCTTCGATCCGGTTTCGGGCCTCCCGCCGGTACCACCGGTCGATCGCCCCCACCACCTGCCGTTTGGCACCGCCGCCGACCGACAGAACGCCGGGAGCCGGCTCATCGAAGGTCAACTGGCCGAACTCCGCGGCCACCACTAGTCTCTCCGCCCGTTTGACCAGCTTCGCGACCGCCTTGC
>JBBSKC010000075.1:0-11657 GCA_038256675.1 Solirubrobacterales bacterium
GCCCATGCCGCGGTTGTCGGGGAGGATCACAGTGGAGCCGGTAGCGAGACCTTCGATAAACGCCGGGTCCCAGTCGGCGGCCGTCGCGGCGTAGCCGTTGATCAGCAGGAGCGGCGGCCCCGATCCGATCTTGCGCCACGCGATCGACCCCGCCGGACCCGGGCAACTGCCCTCAGATTCTTCGCTCTCGGCCACGCGGACCTTATAGCTGAATTGCCACATCTCGGCGCTCTCCGTTACCGGTCTGCGCGCAGGTGACGGGAGCCGAATTTGCCGACTCCTGGAAAGTAGGGTCTTCATGATTCCTCTTGTGGTTCTCCCGTGCCCGGCGGACACAGCGAGTACAGATAGAACGGCTCGGGGCCGAACGGTTCATGGGGTTATGTCAATTACCACACGGTGTTCTGCTTTTCGGTTACTATTTTCACACCAGTCAAGGGGGTCCCTGGGAGAGGACCATTAACACGTCGGGAGTGTGTGGAGTGGAGCACGGGTTGCATTTTTCGAGGGACATGAATTCAGCGATTCGCAAGTTCTCGCTTTGCGCAGTTCTGGCTCTGACCACCCTCGCCTTCGCGTCAGCGTCCCAGGCAAATGCAGCGTTCTCTTTCGACCCGGCCACCAACTTCGCGGCCGGCACCGGGAGCTTCTCGGTCGCAACCGGTGACGTGAACGGTGACGGCAAGCGCGATCTCGCGGTTGCCAACTACGCGACCAACGATGTCTCGGTCTTGCTCGGAAATGGCATTGGAGGTTTCGGAGCCGCAACCAACTTCTCAGCGGGAACGAATCCGACATCGGTGGCAATGGGCGATTTCAACGGTGACGGCAAACTTGACCTCGCGGTGGCCAGCTTCGGCTCCACTCACCTCGCTGTCCTCCTCGGAGACGGGACCGGCTCCTTCGGTCCGACCACTCTCTCCCCGGTGAGCGGCGCCCCGGGCTCGGTCGCGGTCGGTGACGTGAACAACGACGGCAAAGCCGATCTCGTGGCCGCCATCAAGTTCGCGCCCCCCGGGCCCGGGCCTACCGGCATCGCGGTGCTACTCGGAAACGGTGTTGGAGGTTTCGGCCCGGCGACAACCTTCCCCGTGGGTGGTAGCCCGACAGCCGTCGAGATCGGTGACCTGAATGCTGACGGCAATCCTGACGTGGTGGGTGTCGACAACGCTGGTCGAATTTCGGTGCTACTCGGAAACGGAGCGGGTTCGTTTGCGACGAGCCTTATCGTCGTAGGCGGGGTACCGACGTCCGTTGCGATCGGCGACCTGAACGGAGACGGCAAACCCGACCTCGCGGTGGCCAGATCGAGCGCCAACGACCTCGCGGTCCTGCTCGGCAACGGCGACGGTACCTTCGGCGCTCCAAACACCTTCGCCACTGGCACGAGTCCGCAGTCGGTCGTGATTGCCGACCTGGACGGAGACGGCAAGCGCGACCTCGTGACTGCCAACATAAGTTCGAACAACGTGTCCGTTCTGCTCGGTACCGGCTCCGGGTCCTTTGGAGCACAGCAATCGTTCTCGATTACCAGCGGTCCCATCGAGGTGACGGTCGCTGACTTGAACGGCGACGGGCGCCCCGACATCACGGCAGCCGCCAACGGTTCCGGCAACGCCTCGGTCCTGCTCAACACGACCGATATCACTGCCCCGGACACGATCATTGACACGGCCACCCCGGCCTCACCTGCCAACACGGGAGTCCGCACCTTCACCTTCCACGGCGTCGATCCCGCCCCGGCGACCCCGCCGATCACCTTCGAATGCCGGATCGACGGTGGCGCCTGGTTTGCCTGCTCGAGCGGCTACGCGACCCCGAACCTCGCCGACGGCAACCACACCGTTGATATCCGCGCGAAAGACGCTGCGGGCAACGTCGACGCCACACCGGCCAGCTCTTCCTGGGTCGTCGACAAGACCCCGCCGAACACCATCATCGACACAGCCACTCCGGCCTCACCCACTCAGAACAGCGTGCGCACCTTCACCTTCCACGGTGAGGACCCGCCGCCCGGCACCGCGCTCACCCTCGAGTGCCGCCTCGACGGCGTTGCCTGGTTCAGCTGTACCAGCCCCCACGCGACCGGCAGCCTGCCCGAGGGCCAGCACACCTTCGAAGTCCGCGCGACCGATGCCGCGGGCAACGTCGACGCCACGCCCGCCACCTCGACCTGGGTGATCGACCAGACCAAGCCGGACATCACGATCACAAAACCGGCGATGCGTGAGCGCTTCACGCTCGACCAGCACGTGCCCTCGAACTTCAGCTGTGTCGACCCGCCGGTCATCCCGCCGCCGGTGGTCTCCGGCATCAACACCTGCACGGGGCCATCAACCGTCGACACCAGCCAGCTCGGCAACTTCCGCTTCGTGGTGAACGCCTCCGACAATGCCGGGAATACCCACCAGGTCGTCCACTCCTACGCGGTCGACCCGCCGAAATACGCCGACGTGATCAACGCGAACAACCCGATCGCCTACTACCGCCTCGGCGACCCGCTCGGCTCCGACCAGATGGCCGACAGTTCCGGCAACAACCGGAACGGCGAGTTCAAGAACGGCATCGCGCTCCGGCGCCCGCCGGCCCCGAGCTGCCACGTCCGGCCGCACGCCCCGTATACCTGTGACCTGAACGCCGATCCGCAGGACTGGTCAGCGTTCTTCCCGGCCCGCGACGGTTACGGCTTCACCAACGGCATCACCGCTCCGACCACCGCTTACACCTGGGAGGCCTGGATCAACCGGGCCGACCACGGCGACGGCATGATCGGCGCCCACGGTGGCGGTGGCCAGCTCTTCGTCAAGGACGGCAGGCTCGCGCTCCGCCAGACCCAGGACACCGTGCACTCGGCCGGTCCGGTGCTCACCCCGGGTGAGTGGTTCCACGTCGCCGGCACCTGGAACGGGACGACCACCCGCCTCTACGTGAACGGTGTCCAGGTCGGCTTTTCGAACTCGGCCAACAAGGCGCCTTCCGGCACCAGCACGCTTTACGTCGGCTACGGCGACCAGGCCCCCTGGTTCCACGGATCGATCGACGAAGCCGCCTACTTCGGCTCGGCGCTCTCGGGTTCAGCACTGCGGAAGCGTTACGTCGTCGGCACCGCCAAGGACGTGCCTTCGCCGATCGGCGGCCCGCCGATCCAGCGGCCTTCCGCCGATATCGCGTCGCCAGCGAACAACGGCCTCTACGCAGTCACCAAGCTGCCACCGCTCGACTTCTCCTGCGATGACCTCGACGGCCTCGCAACCGTCGCCAGCTGCACCGCGACGGTCGACGGCAACCCGGTCCTGAACGGCGCCGCGTTGCCGGACACCCCGGGCCCCCACCCGGTCGTTGTCACCGCGGTCGATGACGACGGGCTGACCCGGTCGCACACCCACACCTACACGATCAAATCGTTCGAGGACATCTACAACACCGACTCCCCGATCGCCTACTACCGCCTGGGTGACGCCACCGGCGATCCGATGAAGGACTCCGGCCCGCAAGGCCGCCACGGCACCTACAAGAACGATCAGGAGTCGGGTCCGATCGGTATCTCCGGCGACCTCGACCACGCCCGGAAGTTCTTCGGCGCCGGCGGTTACGGCTTCGTCTCGAGCATTCCCGCGCCGACCTTCCAGTCGACGATCGAGGCCTGGGTCAACCCTGACGACCACCGCAACCAGTCGGTGGTCGGGCACGGTGACGCCGGTGAGATCTACATCCAGGACGGCCTCTTCGTCTTCAAGCACATGGGCACGAGCGTCACCTCCCACATCGGTCCGACACCGGGTCAGTTCACCCAGGTGGTTGGTGTCTGGGACGGAGTCACGATATCGATTTACGTGAACGGCGAACTCCACGGCCAGGAAGAAGCGACCAAGCGTCCGAGCTCCTCCAGCACCTTCTACGTCGGTTACGGCGAGATCAGGCCCTGGTTCAAGGGTTCACTCGACGAAGTCGCCTACTACGGCAAGGCACTTACGCCCGGTCGTGTCCTCGAGCACTTCCTGGCCGATCCGCCGCCGCCGAACGACGAGCCGGTGGTCAGCGATCCGGGCGAAGACCCCGAGACCCCGGTCATCGACGATCCCGACGATCCGGTCAGCAACCCGGATCCGGATGAACGGCCGAAGCCTGGCGTCAAGCCGGACGACAACCCTTCGGTCGGACCAGGTGACGGTTCGGATGGCAGCGCCGAGTCTGGTACCGGCGCCAAGAAGAACTCCAAGGCCGGCAAGCGCAAGGCGGCTCTCAAGAAGTGCTCGAAGATCAAGAAGAAGTCCAAGCGGAAGGCCTGCAAGAAGCGGGCCTACCGCCTCGGCTGATTATCTCCGGCCGAACTCCTCATCTGGTCAGTTCTTCTGACGGTTTTCCCGTCAGCGGGCGACGATACGGAATGCCGGACCGCGCACAACCTTTGAGGCGTTGCCCGCCGCGTCGATCGCGGAGACGTTCATTCGGTACTTGCCGACTTTCAGCTTGCCTTTGTTCAGCTTGCCCCTGAACTTGACCTTGCTGGCCCCGACCGGACGCCCGGTGAGGGTCTTCTTGCCGACACTCACGAAGCGCTTGCCTTTCTTTCGTTTGAAGCGAAAGGTCACGTCTGCGCCTTCGCTCAGGGTGAACCCGATCTTGGTGCCGACGCTCGTTCTGGACTTCTTCGGTTTGGCCGTGCGTCGCCACTTCTTCGGCTTCATCGTGATGCCACTGACCATCGGAGCATTGGTGTCGCCCGGCGGCGGATTGACGACCGGCTTCTCCCTGACGTTGATGGTCGCGGTGGAACGCACCGGACCGAAGCCAATGGAGTCGAAGCTGTTGAACTGGAAGGTGTCGGTGCCGGTGAAGCCGGCGTTCGGGGTGTAAGTCACGGTCGATGTGTTCGACGGCGACTGCCCGCCCTGGACGACGCCGGTGAGGGTTCCGCTGGTGGGTTGTTCCGAGATCGTCGACTGGACGTTGGTCTTCTCGTAATCCGGACCGGTGTCGCGACAGGTCAGCGGGACCTCCACCGGTTGCCCGAAATCGGTTTGTACGGTGACGTCGTCGCAGGTGGGCCCCCCGTCGGGCGCCCAGTCGGAGTTGCCGTCGAAGTTCATCGGGTCGTCTTCGACCGGGAACGGAAACGCCTCGCTGTTGTCTGCTTTCTCGACGACCAGTCCTCCGTTGGTGAAAATGCCCCGCGTGTAAAGGACCTGGGTTCCGTTCGGAGACCAGGTGCAGTTGATGTCGCCGGTGCCGCCGATGTTGTCGTCGGAGAGGATCGTCTGTCCGCCACCGTTGGTCAGAGCCGTGACGATGTCGGTCGTGTCGTTGAACCCGGTGCCGCGCGTGAAACACATGTTCTTGCCGTCGGGTGAGATCGAAGCCTGGAACTCGCTGGAGCCAGGACTTGCGGCGATGTTGCTCGGCGCTCCGCCGGCAGCCGCCTTCTTCACGATGTCCAGCGTATTCACGCCGTTCGGGTCACCAGTCTGGTAGTAGACCTCACTGGAATCAGGCGTCCAGGCGGGGTCACTCTCGACGACCCCGGCTGCGGTGGCAAAGTCGGTCGTCTGTCCGGTGGCAACGTCGTACATCTTGAGGTCCCGCTGACCGATGTTGTTGCCGACCTCGTTGTCGAAGACGATGCGCGTGCCGTCGGGGGACCAGGCCGGCCGGTCCGATGTGACGTTGTCGCTCGTGTTGGTGATCGCCATCGGCACGGATCCAGGCGCGGTCAGATCCTGAATGTAGATGTCATAGTTTTCCGTCGCGAAACTGCCTGGAGCGCCACGGGCGTAGACGATCCTCTCGCGATCCGGCGCCCAGGTGGCGTGGCGATGCTGGACGCCGGGCGTACCGGTAATCGTCGGACCAGTCACCCCGGCGAGGAAGCTGCCGACTGTGGTGCGGAGGAAGAGCTTCGCTTCGCTGTCGTTGCCGTTCGGACCGTCGCGACCACTGGTGAAGAGGATGCGGCCGTTGTTGCCGCCGAGGACGGCTCCGGCGCTGCTTGGCAGAACCAGCGCCACACTCAGAAACGCGAGCAGCGGAACAAGATGTCTGACCCCCAGTCGACTGTTCATGAAACCGACCGTACTCTCCCCGCCCGTAAAAGGCAAGCGACCTGATAGCCACCACCGACCGAGCCTGTTTCGGACGCCGGAGGTCAAGTACGTATGATGTACGTATGGGGAGGGAAAGCTTGAAATCAATCATTGGGTCAATCGCGGTCGCCGCGTTGTTCTTCGGCGGCGCCAGCACCGCTCAGGCGGCAGACGACATCGTCGCTGACGCAGACTGCTGCACGTTCATCGACGGGCCGTTCACTCAGTCAGCCGGCGAGATCCCGAAGTTCGTCAACCCGGCCGACGCGGACGCGGTCCACAACGTTACTTCGACCGAAAAGGGTCCGGATGGTGGCCCCCTGTTCGCGTCGGACACGATCCAGACTGGAAAGAGCGCTCCGGTCGATGGTGCGCAGTACCTGACCGACGGCACCTATCCGTTCCTCTGTACGGTCCACAGCTTTTCGATGACTGGCGACCTGGTCGTGTCCGGTGGTACCGCGGTGCCCCGGCCGAAGTTCGGTCTTTCGTTCCCCGCTCAGAATCTGAAGAAGATCAGACGCACCGGTAAGGTCAGAGTCAAGGTGAAGGGCGTGACGGCCTCGTCCGGCATCAAACTTACGGTCAGCAAGGGCAAGAAAAAGCTCGGCTCGGTATCCGGCCTGTCCGTTTCCTCGGGCAAGACGAAGACGGTCGCGGTAAGGCTGACGAAGACGGGGAAGAAGGCCGTCAAGAGGGGCAAGAAGGTCCTCTTCAAGGTCAAGGGAACCGTCGCCGACGGTAAGTCCGCGACGGCCAAGCGCACCCTGCGCTGACCGATTCATTCCTCGACCCGGTTGATGCGGTACCTTTTGTTGGTTGGCTTGGGATAGGACCAGGCCCGTATATGTTCGGGGAGAGTTGATGTTTCGAAGGGTGGAGAACCATTTTTAGTTCCAGTTTCGTGATCCGGAAGGGTCATATGTGGAACCTTGCCTTCACGGGTTCACTGGCGATGGTGGCCCTGCTGCTGATACTGGTGCCAGTCGCACGCGCGAACGTCGGCGAGCAGATCACGCTCGCGGACGGCGTTACCCAGCAGATCACCTACGAGATTCCGATCGACCACGTCACGTCGGGGCAGAACAAGATCCGGAACAAGCCGATCACCGGCTCCGGAAAGCCCGCGGTCAATGGCTGGATCACCGCGATCAAGCCCGATCTCGTCTACAGCGACGACGGAACGATTCCCGAATCGAGCAAGGCCATGTTCCACCACGGCGTCTGGATCAACATCTCAAGGGGCGGGCAGTTCTACGCCACCGGCGAAGAGAAGACGCAGATGATCCTGCCCGAAGGATACGGCTACCGGTACAAGAAGAACGACATCTGGATCCTCAACGAGATGATCCACAACCTGACTCCGACCCCGATGGACCTGACCGTCACCTACCGGATCAATTTCATTCCCGACACCGCTCCGGAGGCGGCATCGATCAAGAGCGCCCAGCCAATCTGGATGGACGTCGAAAATCTCGGCAGCCGCGGCTACCCGGTCTTTGACGTACACCGCGATTCCGGCGGCCCCGACGGTGAATTCACGTATCCGCAGGATGCCCCGAACGCTTACGCCCCCGGAGTCCACGAGAACGAGTGGACCGCACCCCGGGCCGGCACGCTCCTCGCGACCACCGGACACGTGCACACCGGCGGGCTGAACACCGAACTCTTCATGAAGCGCGATGGCGCGAGCTACACCGGACCCACCTGCGATCCGCCAAAGACCTATCCCAACCGAATGAAGAGCTTCAAGAAGCAGATCAAGCGCCTCAACCGGAAGCAGAAGCGGGCGAGAAAGGCCGTCGCCGGGAAGAAGCTGCGGAAGCTCAGGAAGTCGATGAGCCCGAAGAAGGTCCGCAAGTACAAGAAGTCGAAGCAAGCCTGGCTGAAGAAGCTCAAGCGCAAGAAGAAGTCGAAGATGAAGGGGCAGCGCAAGCTGAAGGCGAAGGTCAAGGCGGCGCAGGACAAGTACCAGACCTGCCTGGATACGACCCCGACCGTCGAAGGCAATCGCGTCCGGCTCTTCGAGTCGGAGGCCCACTACTTCGAGCCCGCCGGCCCCGTTTCCTGGGACATGGCGATGCTCAGCACCAAGGACGACTGGCGGGTTCAGGTCAAGGCCGGCGACACGCTCGAACTCCAGACCACTTACGAGACGAAGATCGGTTCCTGGTACGAGTCGATGGGCATCAACGTCATCTTCTGGTCGGATGAGACAAACGGCCGTGACCCCTACGTGACGAAGGTGGACACCCCCGGCGAGCTCAATCACGGTCACTACCCGGAGAACGACGATCATGGCGGAGAGCTGCCCGTCGTCGGACCGGACCCGACAAAGCTGGGCGACGGCCTGCTCGGCTCGGCAGGCCCCTTCGAAATCGGCGGCTACACCTACGAGGCCGGCGGGTTCAACCTGCCGGGAGCCAGCGGCAGGCCGCCGATCGTCGAGAAGGGCGATTCGTTCACCTTCAATATGAGCCAGGGCGATCTCGACAAGGAGATCTGGCACTCGCTGACGTCCTGCAAGGCTCCGTGTAACAAGTCGACCGGCATCGCCTACCCGCTGCCGGACGGCGACTTCCAGTTCGACTCGGGCCAGCTCGGGAACCTCAACGGGAACGCCGCGCCGCCGACCGTGGGCCGGACCACTTGGAGCACACCCGCGAATCTTCCGGTCGGCACGCACACCTATTTCTGCCGGATCCATCCGCTGATGCGCGGAGCGTTCCGGGTAAAACCGAAGACGTGATTCAAGAAGGGTTCAAATGAGGGGTATTTCACTAGTCGGTTCACTGGTCGTCGCTGCCCTGCTGCTGGTTGCGGCATCCACGGCCCAGGGCGCCATCGTGGGCGAGCCCCAGCTGGGCTCGAAGACGACGCTCGCCGACGGCGTCACCCAGGAGATCACCTACGAGGTACCCCTGAGCCAGGTCACGTCGGGGCAGAACAGAATCCGGAACAAGATGGTCTCCAACGAATCCGGCAAGCCCAAGGTGGACGGTTGGATCACCGCCTTCAACGCGAACCTTGTCGAAACTTCCGACGGAACCATTCCATCGTCGAGCCGGGTGATGTTCCACCACGGGGTATTCATCAATCTGTCGCGTGGATACGAAAAGTTCTTTGCCACGGGCGAAGAAAAGACAGCCATGGTCATGCCCGACGGATACGGGTACCGGTACAAGGCAAGTGACACGTGGATGTTGAACGAGATGATCCACAACCTCGTCCCGGAAGTGATGAACCTCACCGCTACCTACACGATCAGTTTCATCCCGGACACCGCTCCGGAAGCCGCATCGATCAAGGTCGCCGAACCGATCTGGATGGATGTCGAGAACAACAAGCTCTACCCGGTCTTCGACGTGCTGCGTGATTCCGGTGGAGCCGACGGAAAGTTCTCCTACCCGGCGGATTTCAAGGGCAGCTACCCGGCCGGACTCAACGAATGGAAGGCCTCGAAGCCAGGCGTTCTCCTCGGCACCACCGGTCACGTTCACACCGGAGGGCTCTCGACTGAACTCTTCATGAAACGACCCGGAGCGAGTTTCACCGGCAAGACCTGTGACCGGCCGGTCGTCCGCGACGCCGAGTACGCGGCTCTGACCGAACTCATCGCGAAGACCACCGCGAACCAGGCCAAGATCAGGTCGCTGTTGAAAACCAGGGCGATCAAGAAGCAGAAGAAATCGATGAACCCGCGCAAGATGAAGCGGCTCCGGAAGACGATGGCTCCGCGTAAGTTCAAGAAGTGGAAGCGCCAGAAGGTCAGGCGCCTCAAGCGGCTCAGGAAGGTCAATTCCACCAAGCTCGGACATCTGAGGCAGGTGTCGAAGAACAAGCAGGGCGCCATCGCCGACAAGTCGGCGATGGAAACGAAGTCCGACGCCGAGAAGAAGGCATACGACGCCTGCACCGCGAGCATCCCGACGGTCGAAGGCAATCGCGTACGGCTCTTCGAATCGAAGGCCAACTACTTTGAGCCGGCCGGTCCCGTGTCCTGGGACATGGCGATGATCAGCACCAAGGATGACTGGCGCGTCCAGGTCGAGACTGGCGACACCCTGGAGCTCCAGGCCGTCTACGAGACCAAGATCGGCTCGTGGTACGAATCGATGGGCATCAACGTGGTCTTCTGGTCCCCTAACGAGACGAATGGCCGGAATCCGTACGAGACGAAGGTCGACACCCCGGGCCGGCTGAACCACGGCCACTACCCGGAGAATGACGACCACGGCGGAGAGCTGCCGGTCGTCGGCACCGACCCGACCACGCGTCCGGACGGCCTGATGTCGGGCGGCCCGTTTGCTATCGGCGGCTACAGCTATGAAGCCGGCAACTTCCGAATTCCCGGAGGGGCGGGCGATCCACCGGTCGTCGAGCAGGGCAATTCGTTCTCCTTCCAGTTGACCGCGGCTGACGACAACAACGGCATCTGGCACTCGCTGACTTCCTGCAAGGCTCCCTGTAACAAGTCGACCGGCATCGCCTACCCGCTGCCGGACGGCGACTTCCAGTTCGACTCGGGCCAGCTCGGAACCGGCGGAGCGCCGACGGTCGGACGCCGGACCTGGTCGACCCCGGCGAACCTGCCGGTCGGCACCCATACCTATTTCTGCCGGATCCACCCGTTGATGCGCGGTGCATTCCGGGTGAAGCCGAAGAGCTGAGTCGGCACTAGCCGCCGGCCGGTCATCGTTCGGGGGGCCGCTCGTGACGGCCCTCCGAACGGGTGCGTCTCTTCACGAAATCGTAAGGTTTCGCTGCGACCCTTCAGACGATGGCATTGCTGATTTTATTCGGATTCATCGCGGGCGCCGCGACCGCGGTGTCCCCATGCGTACTGCCGGTCCTGCCGGTGGCCCTGTCGGCCGGGGCGACGGGTGGTCGTCGCCGGCCGATCGGCATCGTCGCCGGGCTGACCGTTTCCTTCACTTTTGCCATCGTCGCACTCGTCTACGTGATCGATGCGCTCGGCCTGGCCGACGATCTGTTGCGCAACCTGGCGATCGTCGTTTTGCTGATCTTCGGTGTGACCCTGCTCGTGCCGGAGTTCTCGACCCGCTTCGAGGGATATCTCAGCCGACTGACCAGCCGGTTCCAGCCGAAGTCGGGTACCGGCGACGGCTTCTGGTCCGGGGTCCTCGTCGGCTCCAGTCTCGGCCTCGTGTACGCCCCGTGCGCCGGGCCGATCCTCGCCGGAGTGATCACGGTTTCGGCCTCGCAGCCCTTCACCGCCGGCCGTCTCGCGGTGGCGGTGAGTTACGGCCTGGGCTCGGCCGCCGTCCTCTATCTGCTGATGATCGGTGGCCGCCGCCTGATCGAGCCGCTGAGCAATCGGGTGCCGAAGCTTCAGGGGGCGATGGGGGCGGTCATGATCGTCTTCGCGCTGTTGATGCTCGGCCAGTACGACCTGAAGTTCCAGAACCGGATAGCCGACGACCTGCCCGCCTTCCTGGTCAATCCCACGAAGAGCCTCGAGGACAGCGATGCTGCCCGTGATGCACTGGTCGACGTTCGATCGATCAACTCCAGCAAGTCGGCGCAGCAGCTGGCCAACGGGGTGGCCGCGGCGGA
>JBBSKC010000076.1:0-11112 GCA_038256675.1 Solirubrobacterales bacterium
CGGTGCGACCGCGCCAGAACACATCGCCCGATTGCGGGATCTGATGCCACGGGCGATGTTTCTGATTCCCGGAGTCGGCGCCCAGGGCGGCCGGCCCGAGGATCTGGGCACCGCCTTCAAGCCCGGACGCGCCGCGGCGCTAATCGCGGCCTCACGTTCGATCAGCGGAGCCGACGATCCCGGACAGGCCGCCGAGGACCTGCGCCAGGCCGTCTGGGAGATCTCCGGTTGATCCTTCCCGGGCCCGAGGCGGGCTCCGGGTTTCGTCGGATACCGCTATACAGTTGCGCAGTCCAAAAGCTGCCCCTCTCATCGTATGACTAAAACTTCCCCGATAACCCGAATCCTCGCCGCCGTCGCCCTCGTGGGCGCCGCCGTGCTCGTCTTCGTCGTTCTGTCCAGTGCGACCGGAACTGACGACGACGGTGGCAAGGGCAAGACCAACCAGAACAAGTCCGGCAAGAAGCAGGACTCAGGCAAGAAGAACAAGGCGAAGACGAAGTCCAAGACGTACGAGGTCCAGGACGGGGACACGCTGACCGGCATCGCTCAGAAGACCGGGGTCCCGGTCGAAAAGATTCAGGCGCTGAACCCGGATCTCGATCCTCAGGCGCTGATCGCCGGCCAAGAGCTGAAACTGCGTTGACCGGGGCCGTGAGCCTCTTCGCCGGGCCGGTCCCGCGGGGTCTCTGGCTGGCCGCCGTCATCTGCTGTCTGGCCGCGGGCTTCAGCACCGGTTCTCTCGCGGCGAAGCCGGACAGGGACGCCGGGGAGGCAAAGGCGCCGAAGCTCGACGCCAGGTCCTGGATCGCGATCGACGCCCGGACCGGGGAAGCCCTCGCCGAAAGCAACGCCGACCAGCACCTGCCGATGGCCAGCACGACCAAGCTGATGACCGCCTACCTGGCGATGCGCAACCTGCCGCTGGGCGAGAAGGTCCGCGCAACGGATTACAACGCCATCCTCGGAGAATCGCTGATGGGCCTCGAGGCAGGTCAGGTGGTTTCGGTCCGCGACCTGCTCTACGGCCTGATTCTGCTGAGTGGAAACGACGCGGCGGTCACCCTGGCCGAGGCGGTTTCCGGTAACGAACCCCGGTTCGTCGACAAGATGAATGCCACGGCGGCCAGGCTCGGCCTGAACGACACCAACTACAACAATCCGATCGGCCTCGACGGCAAGAGCCATTACACCAGCGCCCGGGACCTGGCCAGTCTCAGCCGGACGCTCATGGAGATGCCGCGCTTTCGCCGGATCGCCTCCTCCCGGACGGCGAAACTCCGGAGCTACGACCCGCCGCTCGAGATCGAGACGATCAACCGCTTCGTGCTCGATAACTCGTGGGCACAGGGGATCAAGACCGGGCACACCGACAAGGCCGGTTACGTACTGGCCTCCGACGGCCGCCGGCGGGCGACCGAGCTGATCGGCGCGGTGATCGGCACGCCGACTGAAACTTCCCGGGACGTCGAGACCGTGAAGTTGCTCGAGTATGGCTTTTCGCTCTACCGGAAGCGGATTCCGGTCCGGCCGGGCAGGGCGGTCGTGACGGTGCCCGTGAAGTATGAGGACGAGGACCTGGCACTCACTACGAGAACACCAGTGCGAATCGGACTTCAGAATGACGAGAAGGCCGCCGTCACCACGTTCGTGCCGTCAGAGGTCGAAGGTCCGATCGAGAAGGGCCAGCGGATCGGCCGGGCCACGGTCGCGGTCGGAGGCGATGAGATCGCCACGGTGCCTCTGTTTTCGATGGCCGCCGTCGACAAGCCCAGCCTGCTCGACAAGCTCATGGACAGCGTCCTCCTGATCCTCCTCATACTCGCGATCGTCGTCTTCGCCATAATTGGCGTAGCCGCATTTCTAAGGAGGCGGCACCAGTCAAGGATGAGGAGAAGGTTGCGTAGGGTGGCCAGGAAACCACGATGATTATCTCGGTGACATTGAATGCCGCCATCGACCGAACGGTCGCTGTGCCCAACTTCCACCAGGGACACCGTCACCGCTCGGTCGAAAGCCGCACCGTGCCTGGTGGCAAGGGCGTCAACGTGGCCCGGGCCCTCGGGCTCCTGGGACGACCCGTGATCGCCACCGGCCTTGCCGGCGGCGCCAACGGCCAGCGTGCGATCGAGCAACTCGGCGAAGAATCGATCCTCACCGATTTCATCCGGATCTCCGAAGAGACCAGGATCAACCTCGCGGTTATCGATCCGACCTCCGGGGAGCAGACCGAGATCAACGAGCGTGGACCGACCGTCCAGGCCGAAGAACTCGACTCCTTCATCAGCCGCCTCGACTACCTGGCGGGTGGCGCCAAGCTCTGCGTCCTGGCCGGCAGCCTGCCTCCGGGAGTGGACGTCGACTTCTACGCGCGCCTCGTGACCACTCTCCGGAGCCGCGGCATCTCGGTCCTGCTCGACGCGGAAGGTGACGCGATGTCGGCCGGCATGCGCGCCGGACCGCACATGATCACCCCGAACCCGCTGGAAGCAGAGGAACTGGTGGGCCACGAATTCGAAGGCGGAGACGAGCTTTTCGGCGTGCTTTCCGAACTGATCGAGCTCGGTCCCGCCGAAGCCGCGATCACGCTGCCGCAGGGCTGCGTGGCCGTCGTCGGCGAAGGCCCCGAGCAGCGGATGCTGGAAGTGACGATCGATCCTCTCGAGCCGATTTCCACGGTCGGTTCCGGCGATGCCTTCGTCGCCGGGTACGTCGCGGCCCTGTACGACGGCTGGTCGCCGGAGCGCTGCCTTTCATACGGAGTCGCCTGCGGAGCCGAATCGACGCAGCACCTCGGGGCGGGCCGGGTCGACCGCGGCCGGGTCGAAAGTCTGCTCGACAGCGTGCACGTGCGCCAGGTCGAGACTCCCGCCGGCGTGTAACCCGTCCCGTGCCCTCGAGTTCCGCAACGTGCAGGGGCTTTGCAGACCAGAACAACCGGAGCTCTCAGCCTCACTAGAATCGTCCGACGGGGCACGTAACCTGCTCCTTTCAACCGCCCAGCCCTGGAGGACCTAATTGGAAATTGAGATCGGCCGAGGTAAGAAAGGCCGACGCGCATACGGGTTCGACGACGTGGCAATCGTGCCCTCTCGTCGAACACGTGATCCTGACGACATCGACATCAGCTGGACGCTGGGTCCCTACCGGTTCGACCTGCCCCTGGTCGCTTCCGCGATGGACGGAGTCGTCAGCCCGGAGACCGCTGTGCTTACGCACAAGCTCGGTGGCTTCGGTGTGCTGAATCTCGAAGGAATCTGGACGCGGTTCGAAGACGCCGAAGGGCAGCTCGAGCGGGTCTCGAAAGCGCCGAAGGGCGAAGCCACCGGAATCATGCAGGAGATCTACGAGACTCCGGTCAAGCCGGAGCTGATCGCCCAGCGGATCGACGAGATCAAGGCCGCCGGCGCCGTGGTTTGCGGTTCCTTCACCCCGCAGTCCGTGCAGAAGTACTACGAGCCGGCGATCGAAGCCGGCCTCGACATCCTGGTGATCCAGGGCACCGTGATTTCGGCCGAGCACGTCTCGACCACGGTCGAGCCGCTGAATCTCAAGGAGTTTATCGCCGATGTACCGGTCCCGACCGTGGTCGGCGGCTGCGCTTCCTACTCGACCGGACTCCACCTGATGCGCACCGGCGCGGTCGGTGTCCTGGTCGGCGTCGGACCCGGCGCCGCCTGCACCACGCGCGGCGTCCTCGGGATCGGCGTGCCGCAGGCGACCGCGATAGCCGATGTGGCCGCGGCCCGCTCGCAGCACATGCTCGAGACCGGGGAGTACGTCAACGTGATCGGTGACGGCGGCATGCGCACCGGTGGCGACATCTCGAAGGCGATCGCCTGCGGCGCCGACGCGGTGATGATCGGCTCACCCCTGGCCCGGGCCAAAGAGGCTCCCGGCCGCGGATACCACTGGGGCATGGCCACCTTCCATTCGTCGCTGCCGCGTGGCACGCGCGTGACCACCGTCCAGGACGGCACGATGGAGGAGATCCTCCTCGGTCCGGCCCACACGAACGACGGCACCTTCAATCTGATGGGCGCGCTCCGGACCTCGATGGCCACCTGTGGCTACGAAGACATCCGCTCGTTCCAGCGGGCCGAGGTGATGGTCGCCCCGGCGCTGATGAGTGAAGGAAAGAAGCTGCAGAACGAACAGTCGGTCGGCATGGGCTCGAACGGCCGGGCGGCCGTGTCGGCAGGTGTCGAAGTGGCCGACGACTGATGTCGGTCGCGACAACCGAGGAAGTTCTGGTCCTCGATTTCGGGGGCCAGTACTCGCAGTTGATCGCCCGCCGCATCCGTGAATGCGGCGTTTTCGCCGAGTTGCTGCCGATCACGGTCTCCTCGGAGGAGATCCTGACGAGGAATCCGAAGGCCCTGATCCTCTCCGGCGGCCCCGCCTCGATCGATGACCCGGGAGCACCAGGCTTCCCGGAAGGCCTGACCGAACTGGGAATTCCGGTGCTGGGCATCTGTTACGGCATGCAGGCGATGGCTCATAGCCTCGGCGGCCGGGTCGAAGGTGCCGAAGGCGGCGAATTCGGCCGTACCGACCTCGTCGTGGTCGGCGATGGCGGCACACTGCTGGGCGGCCTGCCCAAGGAGCAGACCTGCTGGATGAGCCACCGCGATTCAGTCTTCGAGGCGCCAACGGGCTTCACTCCGATTGCTTCTTCACCGGGCTCGCCGGTCGCTGCCCTGGAAGACCACGAGCGCAAGCTTTACGGCATCCAGTTCCACCCCGAGGTCGTCCACACCCCCTACGGCACCGAGGTCCTGACCCGGTTCCTGCGCGAGGTCGCCGGCTGCGTCGAGCAATGGAACCCGGCCTCGGTGGTCGCCGAGCAGGTCGAGGCAATCAGGGACCAGGTGGGGAAGGGCAACGTGATCTGCGGACTGTCCGGCGGCGTCGATTCATCGGTCGCGGCCAAGCTGGTCCACGAGGCGATCGGCACCCAGCTGACCTGCGTCTTCGTCGACCACGGCCTGATGAGGGCCAACGAAGGCGAGCAGGTGGTCGAATCGTTCAAGGAGTTCGGCATCCCGCTGGTCCACGTCGATGCCGAGGAGCGCTTTCTCAAGCGGCTCGAGGGCCAGACCGACCCCGAGACCAAGCGAAAGATCATCGGCGAAGAGTTCATCCGTGTTTTCGAAGAAGAGGCGCTGAAGCTCGACGACGTCGACTACCTCGTTCAGGGCACGCTTTACTCGGATGTGATCGAGTCCGGCGGCAGCGACCATGCGGCGACGATCAAGTCCCACCACAACGTCGGCGGCCTGCCCGAGGACCTCGAGTTCGAACTGGTCGAGCCGCTGCGAATGCTCTTCAAGGATGAGGTCCGCGCCGTCGGTACCGAACTCGGCCTTTCCGACCGCCTGGTCTGGCGCCAGCCGTTCCCCGGTCCGGGGCTCGGCATCCGCATCATCGGAGGAGAGGTGAACAAGGAGCGCCTCGACATCCTGCGGGCCGCCGACGCGGTCCTTCAGGAAGAGATCCACGCCGGCAACCTCTACCGCGAGCTATGGCAGTCCTTCTGCGTCTTGCCCGCGATCCGATCGGTGGGGGTCCAGGGAGACGGCCGCACGTACGCTTACCCGATCATCATCCGCGCCGTTACATCGGAGGACGCGATGACGGCCGATTGGGCAAGGCTGCCCTACGACCTGCTTGAACGTGTGTCGAACCGGATCATCAACGAGATCCCGGGAGTGAACCGGGTGGCTCTGGATATTTCCTCCAAGCCACCGGCGACTATTGAGTGGGAATAGATAACAGTGGTGGGCCAAATGTGGCATGTGGTACGTTCCATATATGGCCCACCAAAGTTCCGATAATTCCCGGCGTTCCAGTCAGATAGTGATGGGGGATCGAGGGCGGCTGGTGCTTCCTGCCGGTATTCGAAGGGATCTGGGCATCAACAAGGGCACCCGATTCCAAGTGTCCCAGGAGAAAGACGGTTCGCTCAGATTGAAACCGTACGCCGCCATCGCCAGGGCATCCCGGGGCATGTTTGCGCACCTCCCCCCCGAAGGAGTTTCGATGGCCGATGAATTGATCGCCGAGCGGCGGCAGGAGGCCAGACGCGAAAAGGAGCGTTTCGGCAGCTGAGGTTCGCGTGCCCGGGGAACTCGTCCTCGACGCTTCGGCGCTGCTTGCTTACCTGCAGCTTGAGCGAGGGGAGGAAGCGGTAACTGATGCCCTTGCCGAAGGAGCAGTGATTTCGTCGGTTAATCTGGCGGAGGTCGTTGAAGTTATTTCTCGGGGCGAGACGGACCCGGGCGAACTGGCCACCGAGATGGATCGGTCGGGCCTGCTCCACTCAGCGATATTGGTCGAGGAGTTCACCTACGACGACTCCATCGAGGTAGTCAGGCTGCGATCGCTGACACAGCATCTTGGTCTCTCATTGGCTGAACGGGCGTGCCTCGCCCTGGCCCTGAGGACGGACTTTCCTGTCCTGACCGCCGACCAGGCCTGGGCCAAGCTCGAAATCGGAGTGGATATCCGACTCATCCGGTAGTTCCGGAACCTTTTGTTGGCGGTCATCATGAACTGATCCTGACGCGCCTCCCGGCTACTTCGTCCGGTTAGACGACGCGTGCGATCCGGCGAAATCAGCTTGAGCCGCCGCGTTAGACAGTGGGGGCCCTTTTCCCGGATTCCTGGCGGACGGTGTCGTGACCAGTCCGGACGCGATCACGCCCAGTAAAAGAATCCCAACCGTGATCTTCTTCATGCCCCTTGCACCGATCCAGGAAGGCTGATGAGCACTGATCCAGGCGCGCAATCCGGTCGCAGTCGCACCGGCAGCCACCGATGCGGCAGCCACGCATTGCATACACATCGCTCAGCTTCCCTTTCGAATCTGCGTCATCGATTTATACCTTGGCACTTTCGCGCAGCGACTTCAAACCGGCAGGTGAGTATACCCTTTATAATAGGAGTCATTCTCGCTTAATGGGTCGAGCGTCGACGTGCTTTACGGAGATACACTTGGCCCGGAAGGCTCAGGCAGCGACGTCCACCGGAATGATGAGCTGGAACGCAGACAACCTTAAGCTCGGGCTGACCGACGGAGCCAAGGAATCGATCCAATCGAAAGGTTCACGTCCATGGGAGAGCGAGTTTCGCTGAAGACCGCATTCGTAATCGCCGTTGCGGCGGTCTCTGTCATCACGGCGATCTTGATGGTCATCCTGTGGCCTTCCGGAGACACTCCATTCGAGACCGGACCGGCTCCGGGCAAGAGTCAATCCGGCCAGATGGAAACCCTGACGAACGAACCTTGTCCTGACCCACTTCCTGGAGAGTGCCTGACCGGTGAAGTGAAGATCACATCGGGACCGGAAGACGGAAAGATCGTCGACGTCACCTTGTCGTCCGGCGGCCCTGTTCCTGAATTCAATGTGGGGGACAAGGTCAGAGTCAACAAGGTGACGTTTGCTCCCGGTCAGATCTCCAGTCCCGGCGTCCCGCGGACTCAGTATACGGTCGTTGATTTTGAGCGCCGGGCGCCACTGCTCGTGCTTTTCCTGATCTTTGCCGCCCTTGTGATCGTCTTCGGACGTCTCCGGGGCGCGCTTTCCCTGGTCGGCCTCGGTTTGAGTCTCGCCGTGGTACTCGTTTTCATAATTCCAGCGATCCTGGACGGCTCGAGTCCACTTCTAGTCGCCCTTGTCGGGTCGATGGCGGTGATGCTGCTTTCTATATCTCTGGCGCATGGGCTGGGGCCAAAGAGCCTCGCGGCGATCATGGGTACTGGTGTGAGTCTGCTTCTTGTCGGTTTGCTTGCCGTAATCGCCACCAACGCCACTCACCTCACGGGCATGTCCACCGAGGAGACAACTGCGCTGGCGCTGAGCGACGACTCGATCTCACTCAGTGGCCTGCTGATCGCGGCCATGATCATCGGTGCCCTCGGAGTCCTCGACGATGTGACGATCAGTCAGGCGTCGACTGTGTTTGCGATTCGTTCCGCTGATCCGGACCAGAAATTCATGGACCTGTACCGCCGGGCGATCGACGTCGGCCGAGACCACGTGAGTGCCACGGTCAACACCCTGGTACTCGCGTACGTGGGCTCGTCCCTGCCACTTCTTCTGATCTTCGGCTCCGGACAGCTCGGGCTGATCGACGCCTTCAACCTGGAAGTCATCACCAAGGAGATCGTGGCCATGCTGGTTGGCTCGATCGGATTGATAGCAGCGGTCCCGATCACCACGGCGCTCGCTGCGTTCATGGCCGGGTCGATGACGGACGAAGAATCAGCCGAGGCCGCGGAGGGTGGGCACTCGCATGGCCCTGCCCCGGCACCTGCCGCTTCATCTGACTTGCCGACACCGGACAGCGTTCTCAGGCCGAAGAAACAGAAGCGTCATTTCTGGGACGAATAAGGGTTACGTACCGATATCCGGAGTCCGCTCTCCTAGCAGTCCTCGCAGGTGCCCTTCAAGGTTATGTCGTGGCTGGAAATCCGGAACCCGTCTCTTTTTGAGACCTCGTGGATTACCTTCTCGAGCTTCTTGTCTTCGAACGGGACCACCTTGCCACAGTCGGTGCAGACGATGTGGTGGTGGTGGTGGCCTTCGGGATCGACCTTTTCGTAACCGGCGGAGTCGCCGCCGACATCGATCTTCTGGATCAGACCGAGCTCCTCCATCTGCTCGAGGGCCCGGTAGACCGTGGCTCGACCGACCCCGTTCAGGCGGGCGTCGATCTCCAGGGCAGTGAGGGCGCAGCTCTGGCGGCCGAGCATTTCGATCACCTTGCGGCGCGAGCCGCCGTTGCGGTAGCCCGCCTCGGACAGTTGGTCGAGCGCGTACTGATTCCAGGGAGCCGAGCGGGAAGTCTTGGCGGCGGCTGCGGTCATGGCTTCATCTTACCGGCGCCCCGGCGCCCGGCTGCTTCCGCGACGCCGGCGGTGGCCGCGATCAGGTAGCAGAAGATGAGGCCGATGATCACCGATGCGCCCGCGGCGGTTCGCAGGTAGTAGGAGGCGTAGATTCCGCTGACGCCGGCGACCAGCGCGACGACGACCGCGATCACCATCATCGGTTTGATCCGGCGGGTCACCTGCCGCGCCGCGGCGGCCGGACCGACCAGGATCGCCGCGACCAGGAGATTGCCGAGTCCCTGGACCGCGACCAGAATGGTCATGGCGACGAGGCCGAGGAGAATCAGGTTCAGAGTGCCGACTGAGATTCCGAGCGCGGCGCCGGAATCCCGGTCGAAGCCGATGGCCAGCAACCGGTCGTGAAAGATCCAGAGCACTCCGAGGACCGCGGCTCCGACCCCGGCGGCAATCAGGATGTCGGCATTCGAAGCTCCAAGGAGGTTGCCGAAGAGCAGCTCCTGGATCCCGGGCGGGCTGGAAGGCGAGAGGGCCAGCAGCACTCCGCTGCCGAACAGGGTCGTGATCACGACGGCGATCGCCGTGTCGGCGCTCTCGTCGGCCAGCCGCGTCGCCAGCACCACAAGGGCCGCGGCGATTAGTACGCCGATCGTGCCGCCGAGCAGGATGGGCGCACCGATAAGTGCCGCGATCACCAGTCCGGGAAACATGCCGTGGGCGAGCGATTCGGCGCTGTAGGAGAGCTCGAAGAGGACGATCCAGCAACCGATCGCGCCGCTGACCACGCCGAGCACCACGATCTCGGTCAGGGCTCTCACGGTGGTGCCGTGGGTCAGCGGCTCGGCGATCCACTCGATCATCTGTGCCCCTCGCCGCGATCGGCCGGGTGGTCGTGATGGTGGGGAGGCATCACGCCGTGTCCAGGGTCGCCGGGGATCTCGATGATCTGTCCGCCGTAGGTCGCCTCGAGCACCTTCCGGTTGAGTGCGGTTGCGGGGTTACCGAAGGCGATCTGGGTGCCGTTCAGGCAGAGCACCCGGTCCCAGGATCGCGCCTGCTCGACGTCGTGGGTCGCGATCATCACTGCGCAGCCCTGATCGGCGAGGTCGGAAATCAGCCGGTCGAGGCGCGCGGCGCTGGTCGAATCGAGACCGGTGTAGGGCTCGTCCAGCAGCAGCAGCTCCGCCTCTGCGGTTAGTGCCCGGGCGATCAAAGTGCGCTGTCGCTGGCCGCCGGAGAGATCGCCGAAGGTGGCGTTGGCCAGGTCTTGAAGGCCGACCCGCGCAAGAGCTTCGGCCGCCTTCTCGCGGTCCTTCCGGCCGGGTCGGCGCCACCACGGCAGCCGCGCCAGCGCGCCCATCGTGGCGACGTCGAGGCAGGACACCGGGAAGTCGAGCCGGGAACGATCGGACTGGGGGACCGTGGCGCTCGACGCGTCGAGTTCCAGCGTTCCTTCTAGTGGCCTGATCTGGCCGAGCAGGACCCGGAAGAGGGTCGTCTTGCCGCCGCCGTTCGGACCGAGCAGGCCGAGCCGCTCTCCCGGACGGAGGTCGAAGTCGATTCCGGTGAGCACGGCCCGACCGTCGTAGCCGGCCGATAGGCCCCGGGCGACGACGAATCGGCGGCTCCCACCCGGGGCGGGCTCGATCGAAGGGGGGTTCACGCCCACGGCTTCCAAGTCAACCGGTCCGAGGGTATCGCCGGGCGAGTGGAGTCGGCTCGAGTCGTCGGACGAGCAGGGTCAGGGCAAAGACGACGCCGGTGACCACTGCGACGGTGGCTCCTGGAGGGGCGTTGGTCTTGACCGACAGCCAGAGGCCGACGGTTCCCTCCGCCAGCACCAGCAGGACGGTCGTGGCTTGGAAGGTTGCGACCCGCCGGGTGAATAGGCGCGCGGTGGCCGCCGGCACGACCATCAGGGCGGAGACGAGCAGCGCCCCGACAGCGCTGAGCGCTGCGGTGACGGTCACTGCGACCACCGCGAAAAGGGTCACGTCGAGCCACGCCGATCCCGACCCGAGAGATCGTGCGGCCTCTTCGTCGAATCCTTTGCTGAGCCAGCGGTTCGAGAACAGCGCGGTCGCAACGATCGCCAGAGCGGCCGCACCCCCGGCCAGCCAGAGGTCGGTCGGACCGATCGCCAGCAGCGAGCCGAAGAGCAGCGTGTCGATGTTGGCGCCGGAGCTGAAGACATCGCTCGCCAGGATCACCCCGGCCGCAAGGCAGGAAACCAGGACCAGGGCGGTGGCGCTGTCGGC
>JBBSKC010000077.1:0-10622 GCA_038256675.1 Solirubrobacterales bacterium
CCTCGTTTCGTGCCTGCGGGCCAGCCTCTCCGAAATGGAGAGCAGCGTTCTCGGCTATTACCTCGAGGACCGTTCATATGAAGAAGTGGCAGAACTGCTCGCGTGCGACACCAAGACCGTCGACAACGCCCTCCAGAGGGTCAAGCGCAAGGTCAGCAAGCATCTGGCCACTCGCGACGTAGCCGTCTAGAACCAGAGCGGGCGGCGCAACAGGTGAGTTTCAGGGGCCACGCCACCGGCCCCCTGATCCTCATATCCTGAACTCAAGCAACGCGCCCGCCTAGCTCAATTGGCAGAGCACCTGTCTTGTAAACAGGAGGTTTCCGGTTCGATTCCGGAGGCGGGCTTCAGGTGCCGCCCGATCAGTTTTCGACGTACTCCGCGAGGTGCTCGCCCGTGAGGGTGGACGCGTCGGCGATCAGATCGGCCGGAGTGCCTTCGAAGACGACCTTGCCGCCGTCCTGGCCGGCGCCGGGGCCGAGGTCGATGATCCAGTCGGCGTGGGCCATCACCGCCTGATGGTGCTCGATGACGATGACCGACTTGCCGGAGTCGACCAGCCGGTCAAGCAGGCCGAGTAGCTGCTCGACGTCGGCGAGGTGAAGGCCGGAGGTCGGTTCGTCGAGCACGAAAACGCCGCCCTTCTCGGTCAGGTGCGTGGCCAGCTTGAGTCGCTGACGCTCACCGCCCGACAGAGTGGTGAGCGGCTGACCGATCGTGAGGTAACCGAGGCCGACATCGGAGAGCCGGGTCAGGATCTTGTGGGCTGCCGGAACCTCGCCCTTGCCGGATCCGAAAAACTCGCCGGCTTCGGCCACCGACATCTCGAGTACCTCGCTGATGTCCTTGCCACCGAACTCGTATTCGAGGACCGATGCCTGGAACCGTTTGCCTTCGCATTCCTCGCAGACGGCGGCAACGCCCGCCATCATCGCCAGGTCGGTGTAAATCACGCCGGCGCCGTTGCAGTTGGGGCAGGCACCGTCGGAGTTGGCGCTGAACAAACCGGGCTTTACGTCGTTCGTCTTCGCAAATGCCTTGCGGATGGGATCGAGCAGCTTGGTGTACGTCGCCGGGTTGCTGCGCCGTGACCCGCGGATCCCGGCCTGATCGACCGTGACCACGTCTTCCTGCCCGGACACCGACCCCTGGATCAGCGAGCTCTTGCCCGAGCCCGCGACCCCGGTGATGACGGTGAGCACCCCGAGCGGGATGTCGACGTCGACGTCCCGCAGGTTGTTGGTGCCGGCTCCGCGCACTTCCAGGGCATCGGTCGACTCGCGAACCTCCGGCTTCAGCGTGGCCCGGTCGTCGAGATGCTGCCCGGTGATCGTTTCGCTGGACCGCAGTCCTTTGACGTCACCCTCGAACATCACCTGTCCGCCTTCGGAGCCGGCTTTCGGGCCGAGATCCACTACATGGTCGGCGATCCCGATCGTCTCCGGTTTGTGCTCGACCACGAGTACGGTGTTGCCCTTGTCGCGTAGCTGGAGCAGGAGGTCGTTCATCCGCTGGATGTCATGCGGATGAAGGCCGATCGTCGGCTCGTCGAACACGTAAGTCACGTCGGTCAGCGACGACCCGAGGTGCCGGATCATCTTGACGCGCTGCGCTTCGCCGCCAGAGAGCGTTCCGGACGGCCGGTCCAGGGAGAGGTATCCCAGCCCGATTTCCTCGAACGATTCGAGGTTCTCGCCAAGGGCCTCGATCAGCGGCGCCACTGACTTGTCCTTGACCCCCCGGACCCATTCGGCCAGGTCCCTGATTTCCATCGCACAGGCATCGGCGATGCTGATTTTCTTGATCTTCGACGACCGGGCCGCCTCGCTGAGCCGGGTGCCTTCGCAGTCGGGACAGGTGGTGAACTTGACCGCCCGGTCGACAAACGCCCCGATGTGCGGCTGCATGGCATCCCGGTCTTTGGCCAGGAACGACTTCTCGATCTGCGGGATCAAGCCCGCGTAAGTCAGGTTGATGCCATCGACCTTGATCTTGGTCGGCTCCTTGTAGAGCAGGTCCTTCAACTCTTTCTTCGTGAACTTCCTGATCGGCTTGTCCGGATCGAAGAAACCGCAGCCTCGGAAGATGCGGCCATACCAGCCTTCCATGCTGTATCCGGGGATCGTGATCGCGCCATCGTTCAGCGACATGCTGTCGTCATAGAGCGCGTTAAGGTCGAAGTCGGTGACCGAGCCCCGGCCCTCGCACCGCGGACACATGCCGCCAGTGCGGCTGTAGCTCGCCGCCTTCGTCTCGGTCTTGTTGCCCTTCTCGATCGTGATCCCGCCGCTTGCCTTGACCGACGCGACGTTGAACGAGTAGGCCGGAGGTCCGCCGATCTGCGGCTTGCCGAGCCGGCTGAAGAGGATGCGCAACATCGCGTTGGCGTCGGTGACGGTGCCGACCGTGGAACGGGCGTCGGCTCCCATCCGCTCCTGGTCGACGAGGATCGCCGTGGTCAGCCCGTCGAGAACGTCGACTTCGGGCCGGGCCAGCGCCGGCATGAAGCCCTGGACGAAGGCGCTGTAGGTCTCGTTGATCAGCCTCTGCGATTCAGCGGCGATGGTGCCGAATACGAGCGAGCTTTTGCCAGAACCCGAGACGCCGGTGAAGGCGGTCAGCCGGCGCTTCGGGATCTGGACACTGACGTCCTTGAGGTTGTTGACCCGGGCGCCCTGTACCCGGATCAGGTCATGGCTGTCGGCGTCCACCGGCTTGGCCGCCTTCGATTTCTTCGCCGCGGCCAACTCAGCTGCTCAGCGGCGTGTTGATGCGGATCAGGTTGCCTGCGGGGTCGCGGAAGGAGCAGTCCCTGAGCCCATACGGCTGGTCGGTCGGCTCCTGGACGACTTCGGCGCCGCTCGCCTGGATCTCCTCGAAGGTCCGGTCGACGTCGGGGGTGGTCAGGTTGATGCTGCCGAAGGTGCCTTTCGCCATCATCTCGCTGATCGTTGCTTGCTCATCTTCGGTTATCCCGGGGGTTGCGGCCGGCGGGAACAGGACGATCGAAGTGTCCGGCTGGTCGGCCGGACCTACGGTGATCCAATGCATCCCGTTGTATCCGACGTCGTTGCGGATCTCGAATCCGAGAGTGTCGCCGTAGAAGGCCTTGGTCTGGTCAGGGTCGTTGTGCGGCAGGAAGCTCGCGTCAATTTTGATGTCCATGGCGCTCACCCTACGGGCGGCTCGGTGCCTGCGCTTCTCGATTCCTGATCGGTTTAGTGACCTGTTTCGAGACGCATGAAGGCATCCCGGCCGTGGCTTCGCTTTCTTCCCGCCGATAGACGCTGGGAGGCATGCCGACCAGCTCGGTGAAGCGGCTGCTGAAGGTGCCGAGGGACGTAAAGCCGACTTCGAAACAGACTTCGGTGACGCTGAGGTCGCCCCGACGGAGCAGGGCCATGGCGCGCTCGATGCGACGGGTCATCAGGTAGCTGTACGGGGGTTCGCCGTACGCGAGATGGAACTGGCGGCTGAGGTGACCTGCGGACATGAACGCATCCCGGGCAAGCGCCTCGACGTCCAGCGGCTGCGCGTACTGCCGGTCGATCCGGTCACGGACGCGGCGCAACGTCGCAAGGTCATTCAGGTGCTGGTCGGCGGCTGGTTGGCTGGTCACTCTCGAAATCATGCCACGCCGGCCCTGGGATCAGCCGTGCTTCGGACCGACGAACCGGATTGGCTCGGTGCCGGGCGGCGGTGACTTGCGGCTGTAGTCGAAGACCAGGTCCGGGTTCTGCATGATCTCGTCGCTGACGCGAGGCGTTTCCCCGGGGCCGTAGTGCCGGTCGTCGAGCGGCCAGTCGTAGCCTTCGAGTTCGTCGGTGCCGACGCCGAGGATCTCGCCGGTCTTTCCGCGGTGGTCGAGGATCGCATCGAGCCCGTAACGCTGAACCGGGCAGACCTTCATACAGATCGCACAGCCGGCGGCCTGGGCGACCACCGGCAGGCAGCGGGCAGTGTTCAGCTTCGCCTTGACCACGCCCCGATACGGCTTGCGAGTCTTTGGAATTGCGCCGACCGGGCAGTTGCGGACGCAGGCCTGGCATTCGTCGCAGACCTTGTGCAAGCCGTAGTCGACCGGCTTGTCGACAACCAGTTCAGCGTCGGTTGTCAACAGCAGGATGCGGCACCGGGAACCAGATTCCGGCGTCAACAGCTGACCGTTCAGGCCGAGCTGACCGAGCCCTGACTCGACGCCGTAATGGATCGTCAGGCCGTCGCCGGTCAGACCCTGCGGTGCGGCCCGGAATCCGAGACCTTTGAGGAACTCCGCCAGCTGAGCGGTCCGCGTCATGCCTTCGGCGTACCCGAACATCGCAGCCGTCTCCGCCTCGTCGCTCGGGATCTTCTGGGTCAACTCCCAGTCCTGTTCGACCAGGCAGACGATTACCGTCGGCAGCTGTTCGGCGTCGGTGACCGGGAAGGTGTATTTCGGATCGTTCCTGGCGATCCCGATCCGGCTCAGCCCGATACGCCGCGCCTCGACCCGGAGTGCCGCGGTCAGCTCCGCCGGTTCGGCGGCAGTCTTCCTGGCCGCGGGGGCCAGCCGGGTCGCCTGGCGCAACCGGTGTACCGCCCGCGCGAGCTTGGTGATGCTTGGTTTGAGGAACTCGCGGCCATGGTCGACTATGAACTCGCTCGCTTCGGGATGGACCGTGAAGAACTCGTTCAGTGGCTCCCGCGCCGCAAATTCGGCCTCCGTGTCGAGGTTTCGCTTTTCCCCCGGGTAGGTGAGCAGGTCCGGAGAGACTTCACGATTGAACGGCTCCCAGGGAGGAGCGACTTCGGGAGCACCGCTCCGGTCGGGCAACCACCGGGCCGGCAGCAGGAAGGAGATGCCGTAGCGGCGGCGGAACTTGCGGATAAGGCGATCCCGTCTCATGGCTGCGACCGTACCCCAAAATCCGCGAGCCGACCGGTCGAAATGGAGATGTAAGGTGTTTGACTGGTGACATGAGAAGGGAACGGCGGTTGAAAAAGGGCGTTGCCTGGCTGATTGCGGCCGGAATGGTCACCGCATTCCTGGTTACTGGAATCGCAGCTCCGGCTGTGGCGAAGGTGAATCTCAAGCAGTCGCCGCGGCAGATCAGGGTCGATACCGGATCAGGCCTGGTCACCATCCACAAGCGACCATTCCGGCTGTCGGTCGCAAGCCCTTCCGGTCACCGGCTACTCACCTCCTCCGCCGGTGGTGCTGCTTCGCGCCTCGGCTTCACCGTCGGTCCCGAGTCCGATCTTGATCCTCCCCTGCTGGAAGCTGAAGGCACCGGGGAGGTTCCGATTCCGCCCGGCGCCGGACGTTACTCGGCCACCAGGGTCATTTCCGCCAGGTCCCGGGGCGGAGGGGTCGTGATCTCTCTGGCCACCGACGACCCCTCCGGCCGAACAATGCGGCTGCGTGTGGGGCTGGGCGAGTCGAGATCGATTCGGCTCACTCCGTCTGTGTCTCCCGGAGCCTCGGTACGGGCAATCTCCACTTCGTTCAAATCGCCCTCTCGCGAGGCATTTCACGGGTTCGGTGCACGGCGCGAGGGCACCGACCTCCGGGGCAGCGATATCAAGAGCTGGGTCCTTGACTACCGGTTCCCCGATGCGTCCACCGGCTACTACGCGCCGGTCCCCGGGTTCATCTCCTCCCGCAGGTACGGCGTCCTGCTCTCGGGGGATCGCATCAGCCGATGGAAGATGGGCGTGGGCGACAGGAAGGACTGGCAGGTCATGAAGGCCGGGAGGTCAATGACGCTCCAGGTGTTCCCCGGTAGGGCGCGACGGGCGATGTTCCTCATGTCTTCGATCACCGGACGGCACCGGGTTCCGCCCGCCTGGAGCACCGGCCCGATGCTCTCCCGGACCATCGGCATCCTCACCGACGGTGGAGGCAAATACCAGGCCCGGGTCGAGGCCGACGTCGATCGGATCCTGAAGCGCGATGTCCCGGTTTCTTCGTATGCGTTCGAGGGCTGGGCCGCGATGCCACGCGAGTTGGTAACCGGGATCATCCGCCGCCTTCGGAGCCGGGGGATCAGGTCGGTCCTCTACCTGCGGTCGTTCGTCTCGAACGACATTGCCGGAACCGAGAGTCCGGGTGCTTTTGACGAAGCGATCGCCAGGGGATACGTGGCGAAGACCGCTACCGGAGAGCCCTACCTGCTGCCGTCACCATTTCCCGGAGGAACCGCGGCGGTTATCGACTTCACCGATCCCGGGGCCCGCAAGTGGTGGAGCGGCAGGGTTCGTGAACTGCTCAACACGGGAGCACGAGGATTCATGAATGACTTCGGCGAGCAGGTGCTTCCAGACATGCACTTCGCCGACGGATCCAGAGGCTCGACGATGCACAACCGCTACCCGATCCTTCAGGCGAAAGTCACGCGGATCGCGGTCCACAAGTGGCAGCGGAAGCACAGGAGAGAAGGAGTGTTCTTCTTCCAGCGCGCGGGCTTTGCTGACCCGATCGGATCGGCCGCATACGAGAACGCGCAGTTCCCCGGTGACGAGACAGTCGACTGGGACCGGGAAACGGGCCTGCCTTCGATCGTGCCCGACATGCTGAACCGGGCGATCCTCGGTGCCCCGGGCTTCACCACGGACATCGGCGGATACGCACAGTTCACGACGGAAAATCCGATCCTCCCGCCGACCAGTGCCGAACTCTTCACCCGCTGGTCACAGGCGGCGGTCTTCACTCCGTTCTTCCGGGTCCACAACTCCGGACTGGACGGGGCGCGCATGCCCTGGGACTTCGACGCCGGGACCCTCGCCAACTGGAAGCAGATGGCGAGGCTTCACAACAGGGCACGACCACTCACCAGGCGGCTCTGGCGGAAGTTCCTGAAGACCGGGGTGCCGATGACCAGGCCACTCTGGATGGTCGATCCGGCCGGGGCAAGGGGTCCCCGGGGCGACGACGAGTGGCTTCTTGGCAAAAACCTGCTGGTGGCGCCGGTCATGGACGAGGGAGCGACCAGCCGTCCGGTCAGGCTGCCGCCCGGATGCTGGAAGCGAAGCGGCGTAGGCCAACGGCGAAAAGGCGCACGAACGATCGTCGTTGCGGCACCGATCACGGAGCTGCCGTGGTTCACCCGGTGTGGGACAGATCCTCTGTAAGGCTCCAGCCGGCGCCCATTGCGGCCGAATCTGTCTGTAACGTCAGTCCGCCTACCGTGTAACGAACCCTGTGACTGACGCGCAGCTCGCCGCCTACCACGAATTCACGAGAAAACACGGTGTGAACCGTGGGTTCTACCTCATTGCGCGCATCGTCCTCCAGCCGGCCTTCATGGTCTATTTCTGGCTGTCGAGGCACGGTCGCAAGAACGCCCGGATCAAGGGCGGCACGATCGTCGCCGCCAACCACCGCAGCTTCCTCGACCCGTTCGTGATCGGCACCTGCCTTCCCTGGGGCAAGCCGATGAACTACGTGGCCAAGGTCGAGCTCTTCGAGAAACGCTGGCAGGGCTTCATCCTCTGCCGTGTCGGAGCCTTCCCGATCCGCCGGGGTCAGGCCGATGACCTGGCGATCGATACCGCCGAGCTGGTGCTGTCCCGGGGCGGCACGATCTGCATATTCCCCGAAGGCACCCGTCACCGCAAAGGCTCGCTCGGCGTCCCGAAGCGCGGCGTTGGACGTCTGGCCCTGAGGAGCGGCGCGCCGGTCCTGCCGGTGGCGATCAGCGGCAGCGAGAACGTGCGCCGCGGCTTCCGGATCCGTCCGAAGAAAGTCACGATCCGGGTTGGCCGCCCGATGTCATTTCCGCAGTCGGAGAATCCTTCACCCGCCCTCGCCGCGTCAGTCACTTCGCGGATCTGGCCGAACGTGGAACTTCAGTGGGAGGACATCGGCGGTCTGCCGCCGATGCGTCGGGCGGCCGTGATCGGTGCCGGAAGCTGGGGCACAGCAGTCGCCGTGCTGCTCGCCCGCGGCGGCCTCGAGGTCCAGCTCGGCACGAGGACCGAAGAACAGGCGGACGCAATCTCTCTTGCGCGGGAGAATGAGCAGTATCTCTCGGGCGTGCGCCTGCCCGACGCGATCGAGGTCCGGGCTTCCAGCGAGATCGAACTGGGCGGGGTAGACCTGCTGTGCATCGCCGTTCCTTCGGCTTCCTACCCGCAGGCAGTCGGCGCCGTCGCCGACCGCGTGGGCCGGCGCGCCGGGGTGCTGCTGCTCGCCAAGGGCCTCATCGCACCCAAGGGGCAGCTGCCTTCCGAGTACGTGTCCGAGCGGGTTCATTCGCGCGGCGTTTCCTGTCTCGGCGGACCCGCCCACGCCCGCGAGGCGGTGTCCGGCTCCGCCGCCCTCGTCCTCGGCACCGGTGATGCCGACCTGAGGGCCCAGCTCGGCGACGTGTTCGACCGGGCCGGACTCGTCTGCGAACGATCCCGGGACGTGGTCGGGGTCGAGATGGCCGGCGCTGCGAAGAACGCGGCCGTGCTGGCCGCCGCCGCGGCCGAGCCCCACGGACTGAACGCAGCCGGCATCGCCGCCTCTGCGGTCTGGGGCGAATGCGTCCAGTACGCGGTCACCCAGGGCGCCGAGCTCGACACCTTCAACGGACTGGCCGGGGTCGGTGACCTCCTGGCGACCGTCATGGCCGAGGGCAGCCGCAACCGGCGGGCCGGCGAACTCCTCGGATCCGGTACCCCGCCCGACCAGATCCGGCGGGTGATCGGCCAGGCTTCGGAGGCGATGGATTCGGTGCCCCAGATCGCATCGACCGTCGCCGCATCCGGTTGTCCGGCCGACGCCCTTGAGGGGCTGGCCGATCTGGTTACCGGACGCATCACTTCGGACGAGTGGGTCGCCGCCCTGAGAAGGGTCGGCCACTCGAGAAGGGCCGCCTGATGCTGCCACCTTCCTCTCAGATTGAGGTTTTCGGGATAGGGTGCCCGAGTGGACGATGGCGGGGGAGAAACCGAAGCGCTGGAAGTACCGGCCGAAAGCAAGGCGGTAACCGACGCCGGCTTCGAGAAGCTGTACCGGGACCACCTGCGGGACGTCTATTCCTACGCGTATTACCGGATCGGCAATCACCACGACGCCGAGGACCTGACCGAACAGACCTTTCTCCAGGCCTACCGGCATTACCCTCGCGCACGCCGAGAGTCGGATGGGCGGCCGCTAAGGCCGTGGCTGATCCGGATCGCGCACAACCTTGCCGCGAACTACCACCGCGACCGGTCGCGCAAGCCGCAGACTCCGCTGGAGAGCATCGAGCCGCCGGCCGCGAAGCACTCGACCGAGGACGTGGTCGAGGGGCGGGCGGAGCTGCGGGCCGTGATGAAGCACCTCGAAGAGCTTCCGGAAGAGAGGCGCGAGGCGCTGGTGATGAGGTTCGCCCTCGGCATGGACAACCGCGAGATCGCACGGGCCATGGGCAAGTCCGACGGGGCGACCAAGGTCCTGCTTCACCGGGCGATCAAGCAGCTTCAGGAAAGGATGGAGGAGGCCGGAGATGGATGAACTTCGCCTAGAAGACCTGCTGGCGGACGTGCTGCAGCCGGTCGAGCCTCCTGAGCGGCTGTCGACCCGGTTCCGGGGCACCTTCCAGACGATCTCCGAAGCGGCCGCGACGGACCTGAGCGACTGGGCCGACGAATTGACCGAGAGCGAAATGCAGTCTCTGCGCGATCCGCGCAACTGGGTTCGACCGGTGGTGGCGGTCGCCGCCGGGGGCATCGCGACCGGGGCGCTGGTCGCCTTCGAGTTCCGGCGCCGGGGCCGTCAGCGCCCGTCGCGGATCGAGGGCCTGGTCAAGGGCGCCCGGTCACGCACCGGACTTTAGGTTCTGACTCCTCTTCCGCTGCTCGGCCCGGCGGCGACGTTCCCGCCGGCTCTGACGGGTGCGACGGTGCTCGATCCGGTCACTAACCGATTTTCTGATGCGGTCCCAGTAGCTGGCGACCAGGCAGGCGAGGGCAGCGAAGCCGAGAATCAGGTTGACCAGGTTGACCCATCGCTCGGCCGGCAGCTTCGAGAAGAGCAAGTCGGAGTTGAGAGCCAGGATTCCCCAGACACCGAGGCCGATGAAAATGACCGCCGCGATCAGGGCAAAAGCACGTGACCAGCGCCGGGCCGCCACCAGTCCGAGCAGCCCCATCGAGATGTGGAGCAGGTTCGCCCAGCCGTTTACGGCGTAGAACCCGAGCAGGTCGTCATGGAGCTCCGGTACGTCGAACTCGGCGCTCTTCAGCAGTCCGAAAAGCCCGAGCAGAACGAGCACCACTCCGGCGGAAGTGGCGTAGAGCCGCGTGTATCCGATCCTCTCCACGAGGCCATTCTGCCCGCTGGCGAAGTTCGCCGTAGTCCCGTTCATTTAGGCTTCGTGATCTTGCCTACCTGTTACCGCCATCCCCAGGTCGAGACCGGCGTTTCCTGCTCGAGCTGCGGCCGACCAATCTGCCCGGACTGCATGACCCAGACCCCGGTCGGTTTCCGCTGCCCGGAGTGTGCCCGTGAACGGACGGTGGTCAAGAGCGGTCCCGCCGCGATCAGTGGCACCGGGAACTATCCGGCAACCCTGGTCCTGATCGGTGCGAACGTGATCGCCTTCCTGCTGACGATCGCCACCGGCTCCGGAGGCCTCAGCACGGTGGGCGGGCCGATGATCGGTGATTTCGGC
>JBBSKC010000078.1:0-9833 GCA_038256675.1 Solirubrobacterales bacterium
ACTTCCCTCCGACCGGTTGATGAAGCTCCTTTCGACCAGCATCAGACTTCTCGATGGAGGCGAGCCAACCCGCGAGAACTTCTCCGGCGCGCTCCCCTCCATTTTCGAGGCTGCAGGCCTCGTGTCAGGTGTCGAAACCGGGCAGATCCGAACCGTGTTTGGCACACTTGCCCTCTTCCGGGCGATTCGGCCGAGGGAGGCCCCTGATGGCGAGGTCAAGCCGACCGAACAGGAATCGGGAGTCGAAGGTTGACGCCCCTTGGCGACGCAAGCGATGGCGGGGGGACGTACCGCTGGAAACGACCCGTGACCCTGGTAGCAGCGCCCCTGCTGGCGGCCGCGTTGTTGCTCGGCTGCGGCGGCACCGACGACCAGCCCTCCGACCGCCCGGATGCGGATCCTCCTTCGGCGAACTCGACGACGAGCGAAAGCGATGGGAAAGCGCAAGCGGCCTCAATATCGGGTGCTGAGCACGTCCACGGCCTTGGTGTCAATCCCGCCGGTGGCGAGATCCTCATCGCCACCCACAACGGGCTTTGGCAGGTCCCACAAGGCGCCACAGAGGCCGAGCGGGTGGGCGATTCGCTCGACGATTTCATGGGATTCAACGTCGTCGGCCCCGACAACTTCCTGTCCTCCGGACATCCCGGCCCGGACTCCGACCTGCCGCCACTGCTCGGTCTTCAACGCTCGATTGACGGCGGCTCGACCTGGCAGTCGGTATCGCTTCTCGGCGAAGCCGACCTGCATGTTCTGAAGGCTTCAGGCGGGCGGGTTTACGGCGTTGATTCGTCGACCGGGGCGTTCCTGGCCAGTGCCGACGCCGGTGAGTCATGGCAGCCCCGTAACGTTCCCGGTCAGGTAATCGACCTCGCGATAGCGCCCGACGACCCGCAGCGACTTGTCGCGTCAACAGACCGGGGAATTCACGGATCGGAGGATGGCGGATACAGCTGGAAACTCCTCGCGAGAGACCGGATCGGTCTGTTGACATGGCCCTCGCCGGGAAGGCTGCTCATGGTCGATGGGTCCGGCCAAGTCACGGCTTCCACGAACGGAGGCAAGACCTTTTCCGGCGCGGGTTCCATCGGCTCAGCGCCCGAGGCGTTCAGTGCGGGCAACGGTCGCATCCTTGCCGCCGCTGACGGTGGGCAGGTGCTCGTTTCCGACGACGGCGGCCGAACCTGGACTACGGCCGTAATGCCACAGAACTAGCCGACCTGACTGGAGCACCGAGTCCTTGGCTGGGAGAGTCAACCGTCTTGACGGTCTATTGGCATTAGCGAGCGTGCCGACTCCGATAACCTGTAGGACCTGGAATCCAAGCTCCGACCTCGGACATTACACCGCGCGTTGCAGCCAGATCCGGCAGGCTCGGGCGACGTCTCCGTTGGATCTGATCCAGAGAATCCCGAATGCCCAGCGCCACGATGTACCTGACCCGAATCAGATCTGAGCTGACTCACAGGAGGGGATCCTCCTTTGCATTGGCGGTCGTCATGCTCGTCAGTCTCGCCCTGGTAGTCGCGCACAGTGAGCCGATGGCTCACGAGATGGATGGCAAGCCCGGAATGAATAACGCGGTGACCGTCTGTCTGGCGATCCTCCAGGTCGGCAGCCTCATCGTCCTTCGGAATTTCTTCTTCAAGAATCTTCGCCGGATTCGAGCACCGATATTCATCCCGATAACGGTGAGTCGTAGATTCGAAGCAACCAGCGTCGATCCGGGAAGTCGCATTCGTGAAGGTCCCTCGGTACTCCAAGTGTTTCGACATTGAGATTCCACTCGCGAGCCGTTGCTCGCTTCATTGCAGCGCTTTCTTGCGCAATTCAAGGTTCTCAATTTAAGGAGTAAACAATGTCCAAAAACAAAATAGCCACCACGGTGGTGGTCGCCATTCTCGTAACTCTGGGGCTGGTGTACGCCGTTTCACAAAACGACGATGAGACCGCTTCGGCCAAAGAGGTGGATGGTGCATTTGTCTCCCAGATGATCCCCCACCACGAGAGTGCCATCGAGATGGCCGAAGTGGCCAAAGCCAAGGCACAGCACCCCGAGATCAGTCAACTCGCCAACAACATCATCGCGAGCCAAAGCTCCGAGGTCAAACTCATGAACGGGATTCAAGATCGGCTCTTTGGTGGCTCCATGGACACCAATGACCATGGTGACCTCGGCATGGATCAGTCCATGATGGGCATGGATATGGACTTATCGGCGTTGAGGAATGCCAAACTATTCGACCGCGAATTCATCGACCAGATGATTCCGCACCATCAAGGAGCAATACGAATGGCGCGGGTCGACCTTCAAAGGGGTGAAGATGAAGCGACGAAACGCCTTGCTACGGAGATCGTCGGTGCCCAGGCGACCGAGATCGAGCAGATGAATCGCTGGCGGAAAGAGTGGTACGGAGCCCGCTCACCTTCTGGCGGCGTTCCTCGTTTCGATGAACCCCTTCCGGATCCCATGGAAGGCATGCAGCACTAGCCGGCTGCCCGAAGCGCCGGGACGGATCCGCGGCCGGATCCGTCCCGGGGTCAGCGGGAAGCTCTTCTCCAGCTCATGAGGTACGGACGAGGGTTGCGCACGCCGCCGCCCCGATACCACCCCGGTCGGGTCCACATTTCGAAGTGGAGGTGGCAGGCGCTGGAACGACCGGTCGACCCGACATACCCGAGTACCTGCCCAGCTCTGACTCTCTGCCCTTTACGGACCCTGGGTGCCTTGATCATATGCATGTAGACGTAGTCGAACTTCGAGTCCGTACCCCTGACTACAACGTAGTTTCCGGCGCCACCGGCCTGGTAGTCGACAAGTCTTACCCTCCCTGCTTTGGAGGCTACGATTCTTTTGCCACAAGTGGCCATAAGATCCTGACCTTGGTGTCCCCTCCCGGCGCCTAGCCCGTCGCCCCACGACACCCTCGCTTTGACCGGGAATATGCCCTTCCCTGCTTTCGGCTTGTCGCCGGCTAAGCTTAGGCCGCCAGAGGAGCCGGCAGCCCGCGCCACTTCCATGCCCAGCGAATAGAAGGCCCAAAAGACAAGTCCCGTCCCGAGCATCAACGCGACCAGGGCCTTCAAAGATTTGAATTGGAGCACGATCTCTCTCTTCTGGCCTTCGGGGTTAGCTGTCGGGCTCGCGCTGAAAGAGTCGCGCTACGGATCGCCGAGATCCGATTCGCCCCGTGGCCACCAATGGTGGCCTGATGGTTCCCCCGATCCAGAGACTGACTGGACTCGGCCGTTTGCAGTTTATGTGCAAAAGGTTAGCGTATGCACCCACGTCATGTAGGAGACGGGTTCAGGAGATGTCGTTCTAATTCAGCGCGTCTCAGCTAGTCAACGGGCATTCCTGGGAATTTTGGACCGGCGAGGTTGCTCCGACCATCTGTAGGAGTAGAGCGATATCCTTCGCTCTTCTGGAAGCTCGTAGTTGCCTGGATCCGATTCAAATGACTGCCACAGCCCGCGAAAACCATGTGAACTGCAGACGTACTACTTCGGGTAGAGATGATCACCCGTATCGCCGTAGGCGATTTCCCAAAAGGGGAGTTCGGCCGGGACCGGCACGATTCGAGCTTTCGGTCGTTTTTTGTTTTGTCGCGCTAATGGTTGCTGTCGTTCTGTCGGGAGGTCCCACCAATCTCGCACGGGCATCTGTCATCGCGGTTCCCTTCTTTCTTTTTGGCCTCCTTGTTGTGCGTCGAGAGTTCCTTGTCATCGTCGCACTACCCACCCTTCTTTCGGTGTTCTTCGACGATCGAACCTCTCATGAGCTCCGGTTGGAGAATCCACAAGTGCTCTTTTGGCTGGTGAGTGCTCTTTTGTGGGGGCCCGCCCTCCTGCTCGGGATCTATGTCCGCAATAGGCTCGACGGTTCAACCAGGTAGGTCGATCAGGCCCAGGTGCTGGTTGATGGAAAGCCGACTGCTCGCCTCATTCCAAACCACGGAGCGGTCTGAAGTTCTCGCGATTTCGTGCGGGCACCTTCAATCGATGAGTTGGTTCAGTGCCAGCAGGCCGATCCCCGAAAGGGCGGCCGAACCGGCCAGGGCCACGGTGATCTTCACGCCCCTCGGAGGCAGGTCGTTCCGGGCGATCAGGGTCGCGGTCAGGTCGCCGATGTCGGCCAGGGCGGATACGGCCAGCCAAGTGTCGGCGTCGTCGCGAAGAGCCGCTTCGATCGTGCCGGCGCCGATCGCGAAATCACGCCCGCTGAGCGCCCGCAGGATCACCTTGTTCTGCGGGGTCTCCGCACTCTCGCCGATCCAGGTCCGTCCGATCTTCTCCGGGAAAGCTCCCGCGAAAAGGCCGAAGACCAGCCGCGAGGCACCGAAACCTATGTTCAAAACACGCTTGGAGTTCATGTCTTCACGGTAACGGTTCGGGCCGGTCCGCCCGACTCAAGACGAGCGGTAAGGTTCCGCTATGCCGACCGTCGAACAGATAACCCTCCACGTCCTGCCGCCTTCGCATCCCTGCATGACCGCCCGGGCCGCGCTCGAGCTGAAGGGTCTCGAATATGAAGCTGTCGATCTCGAGATCGGCAAGCACGGCGACCAGGTCGAAGAGATCTACGGTGAAGGCAAACGCACCGTTCCCGGCATGACGGTCGGCGACGAACTGGTCCACGGTTCGACCGCGATCCTCGAGCGCCTCGACAAGCTGGTTCCGGAGAATCCGCTCTACCCGTCCGAGATTGCCGATGACGTTCGTGCCGCGGAAATCTGGGCGGACGGCCACCTTCAGGACCTCGGGCGGCGGCTTCCCTGGGGAGCCCTGTACTTCCGGCCCGAAATGATGGGCACGTTCGGCGGCGGCGACCCGCTCGAACCGCCCGGAACCGATTTTGCGATGAAGTTCGTACACGCCACCTGGAAGTACCACGGCATCACCTGCGAGCTCCTGGCCGAGGACCTCAAGGCCTTCCCCGGGATGGTCGAGCAGATCAGCGAATTTGCCGACCAGGACCTGATCGACGGCGAAGACCCGACCGCGGCCGACCTGCAGATCGCCTCTACGATCCGGGTCCTGCTGACGGTGGGTGACCTCCACGCAACGCTGGAAGGAACTCCCGCCGAAAGAATCGCCAACCGCTACTTCCCGGACTACAACGGCCTCGTCCCTGCCGGGGCGTTCCCATCAAGCTGGACCAACTGAAAGCAAAACCCGTCCCCTCGCATTACGGGGCTGTCACTGCAGCAAACGCCGAGATTCCCCAGTTGGGAAATCCGGAGCTTTGTTCTAGCGTCCCCGCGGGACCATCATGGAAGAGGAACCGCGGGTCTTGCTGTTTCTGGCCTTCGCGCGGAAGCGGACCCTCACCTTCCGCTTTCTGGCTGCTGAGGGACGCAACGTAGCCCGGAACCGGAATCGGGCCGACTTGCCCGGGCGCAGTTTCTTGATCCGCTTGCATTTGCTGGTCCGTACCAGCCGGTCGTTCGCTCGCGGGCAGACCCTGAGTCGCTTGCCCGGCAGGTCACCGACGTTCCGGACCTTGACCCGGAAAACCTTGTAATGGCCAATCCGTGCCTTCACCCTGGTGGGCTTGACGCTCACTTTGAGGCCGACCCAGTTGCTCCGGCCGGGCTTGCCGGGCGAGTCGGGTTCGGGGTCGGGCACCGGTCCGGTCGGGTCGGTCGCCGCGCCGGTGACGAGCACCAGAGGTGAATCGACCTGCTGGGAGCGAAGGATCGCCGTCTCCTTCGGCTCCTCGGGGCCATCGATGTAGGTGTACCGATGGCCGGTGAAGTTGTTGACCACGGTGGAGGGTGAGGTCGGTGGCAAGGTCGGATCGGTATTGAAGCCGGCCCCCGCCATCTTGATCCGCGGCCCACTGGCGCCGTAGGCGGAGGCATCCCCGGAACAGACGATCGCGTCGTTGTCGGCCGGGGGATTCGTCGCGTCCTGGTAGTAGGATCCAAAGGTCAGATTGGGGACATCGGAGACGATGCGACCGACGTGAGTGACCGATCCCTGTCCGCCCGTTACCTGCTCCCAGGCCAGTCGACCTTCAGTCACGGTGTCAGCTGTGCCGTCAATTCTGACTCCGCCTGGGTTAAGCGAGTTGCGGTAGGTCATGCCCTTGGCTTCCGGCGAGTAGTCCATCGCCAGGATGAAATCGGTGATGCCCTGATGCACACGGAGGTAGGTGTGCTGGTCTACCCGGCCCTCGTAATAGATTTGGTCGCGCTGGGTGTAGGTGCCGCTGTTGGCACCGATGTAAGAACGAATCGCCCTCACCGGTCCGTCGATCGCCGCGATCACACCGCCGCCGCCCCGGCTGAAGGTGAGTTCATTGCGGCCGCAGGTGCTCTGGCCGATCATCGACTTGTCGCCGTCGAGAATGTCCACCCCACTGGCCGTACCGGCGGTGACCTTCAGACCTTCGACCAGCCACTTGCCGGGGAAAGTCTGCGAATAGAGCGCGGTTTCGACGGATGAATCCTCCGGGTTCGCGGGCGGGTATACCGCGTTGTCGTCGATTCCGCCGAAGTCGTAGCCGTCGAAATAGTCCGGAACCAAAGCCGGTGTGTACTCAAGTTGGTACGAAACGTAATCGACCCCGGCGGCCGGGTCGAGGCCGGTGGTTGTCCGGTAGAGGTAGAGATAGCTCAGGGTGGCCGGGTCGAGCGGATCCTTGATCCGGACCGGGGTCCGGCTTGTGCCGTCGACCCCGGCGGGATCCGGCTTGCCGGCGGCAGAGGAACCCGCGTCCTTGCTCATCATGGCGATCTCGTCGTCCAGATCGAGGTTGGCATCGCCGGTGGTCCCCGATACGGGGACGGAGGACGACCCTGTGGTCATCTGGGGCACTCCGTCGGCGCCGGTGTAGGTGTTCGGGTCGGCGTAGGCCTCGCCCTGGAATCGCGCGCTGGAAATCTGGCGGATCACGCCGTAATCGGCGATCTTTCGCTCGTCAACCTGTACGGGGATCTGCTTCCAGGCGCCGTTCCAGCTGAAGGCGACGACCTGATCCGGAGCGATGCCGATCAGGGCGGGGGTCTGGGCGCCGGTCAGAACGACCGGATCGGCCTCGCGGTCGGCCACGGCGGCCGTGGCGGACGAAGCGCCGGTCAGGACGAGCAGGAGGACAGCCAGCGCCGATAGCGCCCACCGGTATCCATTGTTTCCCGCTTTGCAAGTCATCCCCACCACACTCCAATAACCGTCCTCCTTAGCGGAAGTTCCGCTTTGGAATCTAAAGGTCAGGACTGAAACTACAGGCTCGGCTGCCGGGTTCGGTCCTCGCTGGCCATGGTGATGTCCAGGTTCTGGGGGTCTTGATACCTCGGTTTCACCAACCGGAACTGAAAATCGCCGTTGCGGTGCGAACGGAAGCCGCCCTCGGCAAAAGTCAGGTAGAGCCGCCACATCCGCCGGAACCGGTCGTCGTAACCCATCTCTTCGAGGGTCTCGGTCTGCGTCTCGAATCGCTCGCGCCAGAGGCTCAGGGTGCGGGCATAGTCAAGACCGATGTCGGCCGACCAGTCGACGGTCAGGTCGGTTCCCGCTTCGAGGCAACGGTCGATCTCCCGGACCGACGGCAGGCAGCCGCCCGGGAAGATGAAGTAGCTGATGAAGCTGCGTGACGCCTTTTCCAGTTCGTAGGCGTCATCGTCGATCGTGATCGCCTGGAGCAACATCGCGCCGTCCGGCTTCAGCAGGTCGGAGCACTTGCTGAAGTAGGTGGGGAAATCCTGCCAGCCGACCGCTTCGATCATCTCGATCGAAACCAGGCGGTCGTAGGTGCCGGTCAGGTCACGGTAGTCGACCTCGATCACTTTGATCGAGTCGGTGAGACCTTCGGCTTCGATCCGGCCCCGGGCCAGCTTCGCCTGCTCGGCGGAGATCGTGGTGGTGGTGATCCGGCAGCCAGTCCGGCGGACCAGGTGGATCGCGAGTCCGCCCCACCCCGTACCGATCTCCAGCAGGTGATGATCGGGACCGAGGTCGAGCTGGTCGGCGATCTGGTCCATCTTCCGGATCTGGGCCGTCTCGAGGTCCTCGTCACCGTCCGGGAAGATCGCCGACGAATAGTTCATCGAGCGGTCGAGGAAGAGCGAGAAGAGGTCGTTGCCGAGGTCGTAGTGGGCCGCGATCTGCTTTTTGCCGCGTGAGCGGGTGGTGCGGGGCATCAGCACCCCGAGCCGCTGGAACGGACCCGTGATGAAAGCGAAAATGCGGCGGAGCCGGTCGAGTCGCGGCAAATTCAGGCCAGCGATCAGCCAGAGGGTCGGCAGGTCGTCCGAGTCCCACTCGCGGCGCATGTAGCTGTCGCCCATGCCGGTGCTGCCGCGCAGCATCCGGCGCCAGAGCTTCGGTGAGTGAACCGTGACCGTGGCCCGCAGCTCGGAACCGGCGTCGCCGATCAAAGTCGTCCGGCCGTCCTCGACGATTTCGATCTGACCGCCGTGGATCCGGCTGACCACACTCAGGACCAGGCGGCGCCACATAGTCAGGCCACGCGATCCCGGGCCGGAGAGGTGCTCTTCTCGGGTGAGCCGTGCACGGGGCAGATCATTCCGGTTTCGTCGACACCGTTCAAGTCCTCCAGGGTCTCGCCGCCTGTCCTCCGCGCGTCAGCGTGGAGGCAGACGTCGGGACCCGATCCTTGTGTCGGCCGCGCGTGATACTTCACGCCTTTGAGCCAGGCGATCGCTGCCTGGCGGTAGATACCGGCCTGGACCCGGATAGACATCGGCGGGTACGCCACCAGCAGGCGGCTGAGGGCCGGCGATGTGATCTCGGTGCGGGTCAGGTTCAGGGTTGCGTCGAAGACTGTCCCGGGACCCGAGCTGGAAGAGATGTGAACCGGCAGCCTGGCTCCCGGGGTCCCGAATCGCAGGTCGTATTCGTGGTCCATGCCCATCAGCGGGGAGACGTGCATCGCCTTGTCGCGCTTCGACGAAATGACGCCGCTCGCGTCCGGTCCGCCGTCGATTACGTAGGCGTGGCGATCGCCCCAGGGCGTGTTCGTCACTTCGGCCAGTACGGTGCGGACGCGCTCGCCCGAGGCGTCGAAGCAGTAGTAGAAGGTGACCGGGTTCTCGACGACCCCCCAGTAACGAAGGTGGCTCAGCATCCGCACCGGACCATCGGGCCGGTCGCCCGTGCGACGCTGGACCTCGTCGAGAACGCACTCTTTGAGCGGGCGGTTGGCCGGACCGAAATAGTCGGCGCGGCGGAACCTCGCCGGCGAGCGACGGCGCGTCGACCAGAGCGGATGGACGTTCATGACCTCGGGAATCTCGTCGAGGTCGAGGTACATCATGAAGATGCGGTACTCGAACTCGCGCTCGATCGGTTCGAAACGGCGGTGCCGGACCTGGCCTTCGTAGATCGCGCTCTCGAAGGTCATCGGGCGATCCCGCCTACCCGCCGCTCGGTTCCAGCCGGAATCGAGGCCGCGACCGACTTCGCGGCGCGCAGCCCGGTGAAGGCGCCGTCCTCGTGGAAGCCGTTTCGCCAGTAGGCACCGCAGTAGTGGGTCCGGCCGGTGCCGCTGACTTCGGCCCAGCGGTCCTGGGAGACGATCGCGTCCGGGGTGAAGACCGGGTGTTCGTACTGAATGACTTCGATGATCTTTTTCGGATCGATGCGGTCGGTCAGGTTCAGGGTCACACAAAACTGACGCTCGCAGGCGAGTGTCTGGAGGCGGTTCATGTCGTAGGTGAGGGCGGTGCCGCCGGTGGGTTCGTCGAGCAGGTGGTAGTTCCAGGAAGCCCAGGCCGCCTTGCGCCGCGGCATGAGCGACTCGTCCGTGTGGAGCACGGCTTCGTTCGGCTGATAGGCGATGCCTCCCAGCACCTCGCGTTCCTCGCGGG
>JBBSKC010000079.1:0-9682 GCA_038256675.1 Solirubrobacterales bacterium
ACCGACCTTAGCGCCCGTCCCGCGAAACAGTCACAATCCTCCCGTGATCGAAGCCGAAACGCAGGTTATGGCGGATACGGGTCTCTCCAGTGAGGAGGCCGAGCACCGCCTGAAGCAGCTCGGCCCGGCCGAGCCGCACTCCTCGCGGTCGACTTCGAGCATCGTCGCCGGAAACGTCTTCACCCTTTTCAACCTGATCATCGGCGTCTTTTTCGTCCTGATCCTGTCCCTCGGCCTGTTCGCCGACGCGATCTTCGGTCTGGTCGCGATCATCAATTCCTGGATCGGTATCCGCCAGGAACTGAAGGCCAAGGAGACCCTCGACCGTCTGGCGATCCTGGTCGCTCCCCGCGCCGGAGTGCTGCGCGACGGCGAGGAGATCGAATTGCTCGCCGATGAGATCGTCCCCGGAGATCTGGTCCGCGCGGGTCCCGGCGACCAGCTCGTGGCCGACGGGCGGATGACTTCCTCGCGCGGCCTGACCGTCGACGAATCGATGCTGACCGGCGAGGCCGACGGCATCGGCAAGGCCGTCGGCGACGAAGTGCTGTCGGGCGGTTTCGTGATTTCGGGTTCGGGTCACTATGAAGTCACCGCGGTCAGGGACGACTCCTATGCCGGCCGCATCGCGGGCGAGGCCAAGGCATTCCGGCACCCGCCGTCCCCGCTCGAGAGCGAAGTCAACCGCGTGATCATCGCCTGCACCCAGGTTCTCGTGCCGTTGGCCATCCTGTTGATCGCGTCGCTGTACATCCGCGACGTCGAGTTGACCGAAGCCGCCCAGACCGCCACCGCGGGACTGATCACCCTGATCCCGGAGGGCCTCGTCCTGCTGATGAGCGTCACGTTCGCCGTGGCCGCGGTCAGGCTGGCCAAGCGCGACACCCTGATCCAGCAGATGAGTGCGACCGAATCGCTGGCGTCGGTCGACACGATCTGCGTCGACAAGACCGGCACCCTGACCGACGGAAACCTGAGCCTGGTCGGAGTCGAATCGGCTTACGTGACCGACCTCAAGCTGGCCCAGCGGATGCTCGGCCGCTACGCAGCCAGCGCCGGAGACCAGAACCAGACGCTCGAGGCGATCGGCGATGCGTTCCCGGGCGACGCCGAGACGGTCCTCGGCGAGGTCACGTTCTCATCGGAATGGAAATGGTCCGGGCTGACTTTCGAGGAAGGCGGTGAGGAGATCTCCTACGTTCTCGGCGCCCCGGACCTGATGGTCGATGCCGGAGCACTGACCCTCTCGGAGGCGATGAACGAACGACTGCGGGTCGAGACCGAAACCGGGCGCCGAGTGGTCACCCTGAGCCAGACCAGGAGTCCCCTCCCCGAAAGCGGCCGGGACGGCCACCCGTCCGGACTCGAACCGGTAGCACTCGTCGTCCTCGAAGAGAACCTCCGTCCGGGAGTGTCCGAGACGCTCGAACTGATGAGGAGCGAAGACGTCGCTCTGAAGCTGATCTCCGGCGATGCCCGCGCAACCGTCACCGCGGTCGCGAAAGCGGTCGGGATTTCCGAAGACGCCGGCGTCGTCGAAGGCAGCGAGTTGCCGGAGGACCCCGATGAACTGGTCAGCGTCGCGCACGAGAACACGATCTTCTGCCGGATAAAGCCGGAACAGAAGAAGGCCCTGGTCATGGCCCTCTCCGAGGACGGTTGTTACACGGCGATGATCGGCGACGGAGTCAACGACGTTCCGGCCCTGAAGAGCGCCCGCATGGCGGTGGCAATGGGCTCGGGCAGCCAGGTAACCAAGAGTGTCGCCGACGTCGTGCTGCTCGAAGACGAATTCTCGCGCCTGCCGGAAGCGATCGCCGAAGGTCGCCGGATCGCCCGGAACATCCACCGGCTCGGCCGCCTGTACCTGACCAAGTCGATCTACGCTGCGGCCCTGATCCTGCTGGTCTCGGTGCCGGGTTTCGCTTTCCCCTTCCTGCCGCGCCACCTCACCCTGGCCGCCTTCCTGACCATCGGCATTCCGTCGTTCGTGCTGGCACTCGCGCCCTCGGACGGCCCCCTCTACCGCGGCCGCCTCCTGCGATCCCTGGGAGCGTTCGCCGTCCCGGCCGGTCTGGCGACCGCGCTCGGATCGATCCTCTCCTTCTTCCTGGTCGACGTCGTCTTCGGCGGCACCCTCGAAGAAGGCCGGACCGCGGCGACGACCACCTTGATCGTCCTCGGCCTCTGTTTCGTGCTGCTGCTCGAGCGCGGACCGGGCCGCGAGCACATCGCGATCCAGAGCTACATGCTGGCGATGGTCGCCGGTCTCGGCGCGCTCTTCGCCGGGATCCTCGCGATCACCCCGGTCCGGGAGTTTTTCGAGATGTCGATGCTAGGGGCCCCCGGCTGGTTCATCGCGATGCTCGCCGCAGCGCTCGGCCTGATCTTCGCCAGCCTGATGTGGAGGCTGCCGATCATCCAGTCATGGGAGATCTCGGCGGAAGAGGAGGCGGGAGCGCCTCCTCTTGAAAAATGAATCCAAATCAGACTTCGCAGTCTCGCCGGGCATACTCCGGCCATGGATCGTTTAGCTCCCCCACCACCGCAGGCGGACTTCGCGGTTGTGGGCGGCGGCATCCTCGGGCTCGCCGTCGCCCGCGAACTTCTTTCCCGGTTCCCGGACGCGAAGCTCGCGGTCCTCGAAGCCGAAGACCAGCTTGCCGCCCACCAGACCTCGCATTCGAGCGGGGTGATCCACTCCGGGGTCTATTACGAGCCGGGATCGCTGCGGGCGAAGCTCTGCGTCGACGGTGCCGCCGGGCTGACGTCGTACTGCGACGAACGGTCGATCCCCTATCACCGTAACGGCAAGCTGATCGTCGCCACCGGCGAAGAGGAACTCGCCAGGCTCGACCAACTCGAGGAACGGGCGAGACTGAACGGCGTCCCCGGACTCACGCGGCTGGAAGGCGGTGAGATCGCTTCGGTCGAGCCCGGAGCCGCCGGCATCTCGGCACTCCATTCTCCGAACACCGCCGTGGTCAATTTCGCCGACGTTGCTGCCGCGTTCGCCGATGACGTGGAGCGCGGAGGCGGATCCATCCACGTTTCGGCGAGGGTCCTTGCGGTGCGCGCCGGCCATGGGTCGGGACCGGGTCGCCTCGCGCTCGAAACCCCGGGAGGAGCAGTCATGGCGACCCGAGCAGTTTTCTGCGGTGGACTTCAGTCCGACCGGCTCGCCCGCATGGCCGGAGGCGATCCCGAACCTCGGATCGTCCCGATCCGTGGTGGCTACCTCAAGGTGAGGTCAGGGCGGGAGGACATGGTCAGGGGCAATCTCTACCCCGTCCCCGGTCCGGAGCTGCCCTTCCTCGGTGCCCACTTCACCCGCGGCCTCGACGGCTCCCTGCTGATCGGGCCGACCGCGATGCTGGCCGGAGCCCGCGACGCTTACGACCTCTCCAAGGTGCGGATCCGCGATCTCATCGACACCGCCACATGGCCCGGAACCTGGCGACTGGTCGGTCGCCACACCCGAGCGGCGGCCACCGAGATCCAGCGTTCGGTCAGTGCGGCGTCTCTGGTCGCCGAAGCCCAAAAGCTCCTGCCTGGCCTCCGACTCGAAGATGTCGAACGAGGACCAGCCGGAGTGAGGGCCCAGGCCCTCGGCCGGGACGGAACCCTGATCGTAGATTTCCTGATCGAGCGAACCCAGAACGCCGTGCATTTGCGGAACGCCCCCTCCCCGGCCGCGACTTCGTCCCTTGCCCTGGCCCGAATGATCGCCGACGAGCTGGCCTGCTGAGTATCGGTCCGCCAGGAGGGCAGGCAAAGGCCGCGCCTCCGCGTGAGCAGTACGTGGTCAGCTTAAAATCTCCTTAGGGGTGGAAGTTAAGTTGCCCGAATGACCAACCCCCTCGTCTGTCCCAAATGTGGTTCTGAAATGCGTTCGTACGAGCGAAACGGCGTCACCGTCGACCAATGCACCGGTTGTGGTGGCCTCTTCCTCGACAAAGGAGAGCTCGAAAGGCTCGCCGAAGCCGAGCGCTCCTTCTACGGTGGCGGCCAGCCCCAGTCCGTTCCGCCCCAACAGGCCCAGCCCGCGCAGCATCAGGAATACCGCGATCCAAAGAGGAAAAAGAAGAGCAAGCGAAGCTTCCTCGAAGACCTCTTCGAGGGCTGATCTGGCGCCATCGCGATTATCGACCACTTTTCGTATCTCGGCGCCGCTTTAGGTCCGATATTGGCTTTCGAGACTCGGCTTTTCCGGTTCTTTAAAGAGGGTGGTTCACGGCGGAGGCTCTAGGTACCGCTGGCGAGGAGTAAGCGAAGGTGCCGAAGGGGGCGCACTTTTGTGCGTTCCCAAGGCTCCGAGCGTCGACGAAGCTCAGCGGTGCATAGAGGCCCGCCGTGGGCCGCCCGCCACCTCAAGACTTAACGAGAAAGGGCCGCCCGGTCGGGCGGCCCTTTCGACGTACCAAGGTGAGACAGGTCGGCGCGACTAGATGCGCTCCACGAGCATTGCCTCGCCCTGTCCTCCGGCGACGCACATCGTTTCGATGCCGAACTGATGGTCGTCCGTCTCCATGACATTGAGGAGGGTTCCCATGATGCGGGCTCCTGTCATCCCGAACGGATGTCCGAGGGCGATCGCTCCGCCGTGGGTGTTGAGCTTGTCCATCGGGATGCCGACCTCTTCCGAGATCGGGATCACCTGGGCGGCGAACGCTTCGTTCAGCTCGACCGTGTCGATGTCGTTGATCGACATGTTGGCGCGGGTCAGGAGCTTCTTCACGGCTTCGATCGGAGCGACGCCCATCATCTCGGGCTCGTTGCCGGCCGTGGCCGCGGTGATGATCTTCGCGCGCGGGGTCAGGCCGAGTTCGGCGGCCTTGGTGTCGCTCATGATCAGAACGGCGGCAGCACCGTCGTTCAGGGGACAGGAGTTGCCGGCCGTCACTCCGCCGCCTCCGAAGGCCTCGGGCAGGCTGCCGAGCTTCTCGCGCATCTCGCCACCGTCAGCGCGGGGGCCGTCGTCCTTCTCGACCACGGTTCCGTCGGGCAGGGTCACGGGCACGATCTCGCGATCGAAGAAGCCGCTCTCCTGAGACTTGACCGCGAGGTGCTGCGAACGCAGGGCGTAGTCGTCCATCGCATCGCGGCTGACCCCGTACTTCTCGGCGACGTTGACGGCGGTGATGCCCATGTCGATGTACGCGTTGGGCGTGCCGTCGGTGCCGATCAGGTACTCGCTCTGGTCTTCCTGTCCGGCGGCGCGGGAACCGGCGATCTCGCTGCGCTCGTTGAACGAGCTGACGAACTCGACGCCGGCGGCGATGTAGATGTCACCCTCGACGATCTTGACTGCATTCGAGGCGTGACGGATCGCGTCGAGGCTCGAGGCGCAGTAGCGCGACATGGTGACGCCGGTCGTCGCCTGGGTGAGCTTTTCGGACAGCAGCACGAGGATGCGGGCCAGGTTGTAGGCCTGCTTGCCCTGGGGCATGCCGACGCCGCAGAAGACCTCTTCGACGGTGGCGGGATCCACGCCGGGGTTGCGCTCGAGGAGCTGGTCAAGTACGAAGGCGCCGGTGTCGTCGGGGCGGAGCTGGGAAAGCGAGCCCTTGAAGGCGCGGCCGATCGGGGTGCGGACGGTGTCCACGATCACTGCTTCAGGCATGAGGAGGTTCCTTTGGTCGATTTCGGCCGGTAAAAGGTCTGAAGGGAGACTCGGGCCGATTCTTGTAACAGGGAAAGTTATTGAACTCCGGCGCTCCGGGCCGGGTACATTGCCCTGAATGAGCAATCCGCCGAGACCAGGTGACCTCCCGCCGCGCCCGCAGCAGCCCCCGCGACCGCGAACCCAGCCGCCTGTCGCGCCCCGCCCGCCGGCCGATCTGGCAACGAGGCTGGACGGACAGCGAGGCTGGCTGAACGAGCTCGACCGCTCGCTCAAGCGGCGCTCGATCATCAGTCTCGTCCTGACCTGCCTGGCGGTCGGCGCCGGCGTCGCCGCGATCTACATCTCGGTGACCAAGAACAGCGACGGTGACCGGATCAACGCCCTGGAGACGAGGATCGAGGCCCTGGAGGCGGCGTCCGGCGCCACCGCGCTTCCGGAGACGACCGTCCCTGAGACCGTCGTGCCGGGCACGGTGCCCGACACGGGCGTCACCGGCACCACCGTCCCGGTCGTCCCGACCGTTCCGGCCGAGTGAGCCCGGCAGAACTACCTGAGACCATCCGGCTCGAGGACGACCAGACGTCCGGAGTTCAGCTGCTTACCATCGATCGCCCGGATCGCATGAACGCGATCGGGCCGGTTCAGTCACGAGGCCTGTTCGAAGCGATGGCGAGGTTCACCGGCGACGATTCAGCCCGGGTGCTGGTCATCACCGGAGCCGGGCCGGACGCATTCTGCGCCGGAGCGGACCTCCATTCGGTCGCCGCGATGTACCAGGACGACTCACCGGTCGAACCGCTCTTCGACATCTCCGAAGGACTCGATAATCACCCGATCCCGGCCGAAGGCAACATCGGACCGACCCGCTGGACCGACGTCCACAAACCGGTGATCGCAGCGGTCAACGGCGCCGCCTACGCCGGTGGCCTCGAATGGGCCTGCTTCGCCCACCTCAGGGTCGCCGACCGGCACGCCTCCTTCGGAGTCACCTGCCGGCGCTGGAACGTCGGGCTCGGCGACGGCGGTACCCAGCGGCTGCCGCGGCTGGTCGGACTTGGGCCCGCGCTCGACCTGATCATCACCGGAAGGGTCATCGGTGCCGAAGAAGCCGCTCGGATCGGGCTGGTCAACCGGATCGTGCCGAGCGGCACCTGCGTCGAACACGCTCTCGAATGGGCCCGCGAGATCGCGGCCCTGCCGCAGCCGGCTCTCCGGACCGACCTCGAAGCGGCGGTCCGCGGTTTCGGCCGGCCGCTCGAAGAAGGGCTTGAGATCGAAGCCGAATGTTTCAACCGCCTGATGGGCGACCCCGAGCTGAAAATCGGTGCCGAGCGCTTCGTCCAGCGAGATCACCCCGACCGCCAGGCGGGACCGCAGCCGCTGTACCTCCCGGCGAAGGCGTACGCGTTCGCCGAACGGGCCCACCGGGATACCCCCGGCAAGTTCGGTGGCGACGCACCTTTCATCAGCCATCCTGCGGCCGTGGCTGACATCGCCGCCGGATACGGAGACGAGGTCACGGTGGCGGTCGCCTATCTCCACGACGCGGTGGAAAAGACCAGTGTCGCCGAGGACGAGCTCGAACGGGCCTTCGGCGAAGAGATCCGGAACCTGGTGATCGACCTCAGCAAAGACCCTGCGATCACCGACGAAGACGCCCAGCGCCTCGACCACCGCCGGCGCGCGATCGAGAGTGGGGAGAAGGCTCGCCTGGTGTATGCGGCCGACCGGCTCGACGGGATCCGGCAGATGACAGGGATGATCGAAGATGGTGCCGACCCCTCCCGGCTCTCGGCCCGGCAGCGGGCCGACTTCTGGCGCGATGACATCGTGCACCTCGACGGCACCGGTCTGCCATCCGGGTTGATGTCAGATCTCGAGCGCTCGATCGACAAACTCGACGATCGCCTCGGCTGATTTTCGGGACTTTCAACGTTCACAAGATGGCAACCTCTTGGCAGGGGAGCACTCCTACTCTTGTGCCATGGAAAAGACGAAGAAGAACCAGGTGACGAAGGGCGTTGCCGCCGGCTGGATCACGAAGTCAGTCGGAGTAGGCGTTCTCACCGGAAGCCTGGTCGCAGGTGCCAACGGCATCGAAGCCCTCGGGTTGACAACCGCGGCGTATGCCGCAGCCGAAGGGACACGCTACCTCCTGAGCGTGCGAAGCTTCGGACCTCGTGCCACCCGTTCAACAACCTCCCACCCGAAGCGCATCGCCGGCCACACTTCCTGAGAGCTGGTTCGGCAAAAGCTTCACCCGGGCTGTCACCTTCCGACGTTTGGAAGGTGTCAGCCTTTTTCATTCCGTCGTTTACATCAGCCTCCTGATTTGCGCCTTCGGGCTGGGTGATCCGGAGCCGATCACCTTCATCCTCGGCCTCTCGCACGGCCTCCTCTGGATCGGCATGTCGATCACGAGCCTCCTGGCGCTTCGTTACAACGTGATCAATCTGCGACTGGCCGTCGCGATCACGTTGCTCGGCTGCGTCGCGCCGTTCTTCGGCTCGCTCGAATTCATCCTGCAGAGCCGGCGCAAGGCGACCGCGGCATGACCGGCACCGGTGGCAGCCTCACTCTGATCAATGCCCGGCTCGATGGCGAGACCGTTTGCCTGCGGGCCATCGACGGAGTGATCACAGAGATCGGCCCTTCGATCGGACCCAGCCCCGGAGAGGAAGTGCTCGACGCAGGCGGGGCGATCCTCAGCCCGCCGCTGATCAATGGCCACACCCATGCGGCGATGACCCTCTTTCGCGGCCACGGCGACGACCTGCCCCTGATGCGCTGGCTCCAGGAGGCGATCTGGCCGGTTGAGGCGAAGCTGGGAGCGCAAGATGTTTACTGGGGAACGAGGCTCGCCTGCCTCGAAATGGTGAGGACCGGTACGACGCGTTTCCTGGACATGTACTGGCAGCCGGAGGCGGTGGCCCGCGCGGTGGTCGACGCCGGGGTCAGGGCCACTGTCGGACCGCCGATGATCGACCCCCAGTCGGACTCCGGCATCGAAGCCCGGGACGTTGAGCTGATCACCAGCCTCGATGCCCTCGGCGATTACGGTCCAAGGGTGGGACGGGCGGTGGCGCCCCATTCGATCTACACGGTGGGGACTCCCGGCCTCGAGTTCGCAGCATCGACTGCCGCTGACCTCGGAGTGCCGGTCCACATCCACCTCTCGGAGACCGAGCCCGAAGTCGATGACTGCTTGGCGCGGCACGGCGTCCGCCCGGCCTTCTACCTCGACCGGCTCGGCCTGCTCACGCCGTCGACCGTCCTGGCCCACGGCGTCTGGTTCGACGAAGACGAGCTCGCCCTGATCGCCGAGCGTGGATCGACCGTCACCACCAACCCGGTGGCCAACATGAAGCTCGCGGTCGGCCGCGCTTTCCCCTACCCCGCCGCCAGCAAGGCCGGCGTGAACCTGGCCCTCGGCACGGACGGCGCCGGATCCAACAACTCGCTCGACCTGCTGGCCGACCTCAAGCAGTTCGCACTGATCCAGCGCCACCAGGCGGGCAGTGCCGAGGCGATCCCGGTCGAAGAGGCCTGGGCAGTCGCCACCGGCCAGAGGTCACCTCTGCTCGGCGACCCCGACCCTCTGGCCGCGGGCAAACCGGCCGACTTCCTCCTGCTCGACGCCGATAGCCACGAGCTGGCCCTTGGAGACCTCACTTCGAACCTCGTCTACACCGCGAGCGGTTCAGTCGTCAAGACCACGGTGGTAGACGGAAAGGTCCTGATGAAGGACCGGGAGGTCGAGGGCGCGGAGGAGGTTGTGGCGAAGGCCCGGGAGGCTGCTGTCCGGCTTGGGCTGGCTTAGCTGGCTGCTCGGAGTCGGTTTACCGCGGGGCGGCCTGGCTGGAGATTGCATACCCGTGAGCAGTACGCCCGTGGGGCACCCGCCAACCGGACTACAGGTAGCCCAGAGGGTCTTGCGCTACACCGTTGATCCGCACCTCAAAGTGCAGGTGAGGGCCTGTACTGGCACCCGTGTTGCCCGAGTAGCCAATGACTTGACCCTGGTCCACGCTCTGACCGATCGATACTCCAAGCTGG
>JBBSKC010000080.1:0-9611 GCA_038256675.1 Solirubrobacterales bacterium
CGCCGGTGGGTTCGTCGAGCAGGTGGTAGTTCCAGGAAGCCCAGGCCGCCTTGCGCCGCGGCATGAGCGACTCGTCCGTGTGGAGCACGGCTTCGTTCGGCTGATAGGCGATGCCTCCCAGCACCTCGCGTTCCTCGCGGGTCGGGTCGGTGAGCATGCTGAGTGCCTGATCGGAATGCGTGGCGATCACGACCTGGTCGAAGGATTCGGCCGGCTGTCCTTCGACCTGGACGTCGACGTGGTCCTCATATCGACGGATGCTCTCGACCGGGGAATCGGTGCGGATACGGTCCTTGATCGGCTCGGTCAGCGCCTGTACGTAGTTCCACGATCCGCCCTCGACCGTTCGCCACTGGGGGCGGTCGCGCAGGGACAGCAGCCCGTGGTTGTCGAGGAAACGCGCCAGGAAGCCGACCGGGAAAGTCCACATCTGTTCCGGATCGGCTGACCAGACGGCCGAAACGAGCGGCCCGACCACGCGGTCGCGCAGATCGTCGGAAAACTTCTCCTCCTCGAGGAACTCGGCCAGGGACGGGCCGCCTTCGCCCCGCGCCGCCAGCTCTTTGAGCCGACGCTGGAAACGGGGAAACTCGGCGAGCATCCGGAGGTACTTCGGGTTGACCAGGTTGCTGCGCTTGGCGAAAAGGCCGTTGATGGTGCGTCCGGTGTACTCGAAGTCGCCGTCGCTGACCGAGAAGCTCATGCTCGAAGGCTTGCTGGCCACCTCGAGCTGCTCGAGCAGGCGTGTGAACTCCGGGTAGTTCTTGTCGTTGTAGACGATGAAGCCCGTGTCTACCGCCTCGAATCCCCGTTCGGATTCGGCGATCACGGTGTTCGCGTGGCCGCCCGGCTTGCGGGAGGCCTCGAACAGGGTCAGCTCCGCTTTGTCTTGGAGGTGATGGGCGGCGGCGAGGCCTGAAATTCCGGTTCCGATGATTGCGACCTTCATTGGTGTTAATACGGGGGCCGGCACCCCGGCGGATGCACCCCGGAAGGACCTATAGGTTTTCTTTATGTCCATTACCGAGCCGATCACCTTGCACGTCGTCCCGATGTCCCATCCCTGCATGACCGCCCGTGCCGGGCTCGAGCACAAGGGGATCGAGTTCGAGGAGGTGATGCTCCTGCCCGGAAACCAGGACGGCGTCCTCGAAGACATCTACGGCGAGGGCAACACGACGGTACCGGGGATCCTGGTCGGCGAAGACCCGGTGCACACCTCGGTCGAGATCCTCAGGTTCATAGAAAGTGAAGTTCCGGAGAATCCCCTCTATCCAGAGGCAATCGCCGCCGAGGTTCAGGAAGCCGAGGTCTGGGGCGACCAGTACTTCCAGGATGTGGCCCGGCGGCTCCCTTTCGGCGCCCTTCATTTCCGGCCTGGTTCGATGGGCACATTCGCCGGCGCCGGTGAGCTCGATGCCGCCGGAACCGATTTCGCCGCGAAGAATCTCCGGGGTATCTGGAAGTACATGAGGCTGACCCCGAGCCAGCTGATGGAAGACCTCGCCCGGATGGACGAGACCCTCGAACGGATCGAGACATACGCTTCGGCCGGAATCGTCGACGGGGACGAACCGACCGCAGCCGACTTCCAGATCGCGTCGTCGGCCCGGGTTCTCATGACCGTCGGTGACCTCCTCCCCGCTTTCGACAACACCGCCGCGGAGCGGATCGCCATGCGTCATTTCCCGGAATACGAAGGGGCGATCCCGGCGGGAGCGTTCCCCCCGAACTGGATCTAGCGGCTGAGCGCCGCGTCCTGCCGGGCGCCGGGCCGGAGCCAGGCGGCCAGCGGCCCGGCCAGTTCCAGTCCCTGGGCGAGGCCCGCCTCGTAGACCTCGGCCTCGCGCCCGCTGGCCATCCGGCTCGGGCCGATCGCGGCCGAGGCGGCCTCATCCGGGACGACGTTGACCACGCGTACGCCGCGGCGACGCAGCCGGGCGACTTCGCCCTCGACTATCGACCGGAAAAAACGGGCAGACGAACGGCGGCGGAATCCCACCGCGCCCTGGTCGCTGCCGGTCGGCGTGATGCAGACCACCGTCTGACCTGGCTTGACAGGCACGGCGTCAATGTTCGCGGGGCTCCACACCCCACCGTCGACGAAGGCTCCGTCGGCACCTTCGACCGGCTTGAAGACCGTCGGGATCGCACAAGAGGCCTGAACCGCTTCGCTGACCGAGAGGCCGTGCGTGCGACCGCGGCCGAAGACGACCCGGTCGCCCGTCATCGAGTTGACCGCCGTTATGTTGAGCCGTTCGGGCCATTCGGGGGCGAGTTCCTTCATGTCGCGGGAGAGATAACTCAGTTCCTTTTTCCCGGCCGGCAGACGGCGAAGCAGCATCCGCCGGACCGCCCGGCCGGCTCCGCCATGCAGCATCAGCAGGTTCGCCAGTCGTCCCGAGAGGGCACCGGACCTGGTTTCGAGCTCACCGGGAGGGGCCGTCTGGGCGGGCGGGGCCACGACGTCGACGTGTTTCTGAATCAGCGCCTCCAGGTCCTGTCCCACGGCGAGTCGGGTCGCCACGATCGCCCCGGCCGAGGTGCCGACGAAACCACCGGCCCCCTGCATGTCGACCTTCCCACCACGATCGAGCCCGACCAGGAGACCGGTCATCCAGACATCACCGAGCACGCCCCCGCTGCCGAGGACGAGAAGGTCGGGTGTCGCAGGGGTTCCGTTCACTCAGGGAGTGATACGTGCGAAGCCTTCGATCGGTTCAACGGAACCGGGCACAACCGTCAGGCCGAGGCTGAATCCCGGTTCCGGCCAAGCCGGCCGCCGACGAAGAAGAGGGTGATCAGGAAACCTCCGATCGCCAATGCGGCGTCGAATCGGAAGGCGGCGTGGAGTCCGCTGATCAGCCCCGACTCGGAAGCGAACACGGTCGTGGTGAGGGCCAGGCCGACCGAACCGCCGGCGATCTGGAACATGTAGATGATGCCGCCCGCCAGACTGCTGCGGGACTCATCGACCGATGTGACCGCGATCGTCGTTGCCGCCGAATAGAACAACCCGACTCCGACTCCGAGCACGGCCATTCCGGGGACGACCGACGCGATCGCGCCGCCCGACTCGACGCCCTGGGCGATCAGGATCGGGCCGGCCGCTATGCATCCCGCGCCGACGGAGACGATCAGCTTGCCGCCCAGGCGGTTGTACAGGGGCCCGGCGATGAACGAGGTGGCAGCGAAGACCGCCATGAACGGCAACAGCCCGAGTCCCGACTCGAAAGCGGAATAGCCGAACTCCTTCTGCATGTACTGCGGCAGGTAGAAGAGCGCCCCGAAGAAGGTCGACGACACCAGGAGAATGGCGAGGCAGGCCGCCCGGAAGCCCGGATTGCCGAATACGTCATCGGGGACCAGGGCGTGCTCCCCCGACCCGCGCTCGATCCGGACGAAGGCGACCAGTAAAAGGACCGAGACCACGATTGCCCCGATGATCCGCGGGTCACCCCAGCCGAGATCGACCACCTGGTCGAGGGCGATCATGAAGATGACCAGCCCGAGGGTCACGGTAACGATCCCGCCGTAATCGATCTTCCGGTCGGCGGTCTCCGGTTTCGGCTGCTGGATCAGGTAATAGACGAACCCGATCGCGATCAGGGCGATCGGGATGTTCAGGAAGAGGATCGCCCGCCAGCTGACAAACTCGGTCAGGGCGCCACCCAGCATCGGGCCGACCGCGTTGCCGATCCCGGCGACACCGAGGATCAGGCCACCCGCGAGCCCGGCCTTGTCCGCCGGCAACAGAGCGAAAGTCATGCCGAGCACCGCCGGCCACATCAGGGCACCACCGATGCCCATCGCCGCGCGTGTCGCGATCAGCCAGGCCTCGGTCTGGGCGAGACCGCCGAGCAGCGAGAAGAATCCGAAGATGCCGGCCCCGAGGAAGAAAGCTTCCTTGCGGCCGAACAGGTCGGCGAGGCGGCCGCCAGTCACGATCAGGACTCCGAAAGCGAGGCTGTAAGCGTTAACCACCCACTGGATCGTGGTGACGTCGGCGTCGAAGTCCTTCTCGATCGCGGGCACGGCGACGTTCATCGCCGTGATGTCGTTCGCGATCACGAAAACCCCCATGGCCATCGCCGCGAGGGCGAGAATCGTCTTCCGATCCATGGCCTCAGATTATCGGTACGTGCACACGAAAAACAACGAGCGATTTCTCGCCCGCTGCTGCCGCGCCGAAGCGCGGCGGGGGATCCTTCCCCGGCTTTAAGCCTTTTCGGTGCTGCTCGCCGACGTGTCGGCGGTTACTTCCGGGCCTTCAGTGGGGCCCGCTTCAATCGCCGCGTGGGACTCGGTGAGGGAACCCTTGAATTCCTTCAGTCCCTTGCCGGCGGATTTTCCAAGTTCCGGAAGGCGCTTCGGTCCAAAGACGACCAGAGCGATGATCAGAACAATGGCGATTTCCAGCGGTCCAATATTAGGAATCATGTGAGGTACTACGGACCCAGTTGCAGAGTGGATCAGTATTTGTCGCGGTTGGCGAGCGCACCCGGGAACTGCCTGAGCGGCGCCTGGCTTCGTCGTTCGCAGGCAGCCCCCGCGCACCACTCTTATTGGGGGGACACCAAAAAGGGCTTCGAGACTCGGCCTTTCCGATTCTCTGATGAGGGTGGTGCTCAGGGACGTCCTAGGTGCTCCTGGCGAGGAGCAAAGCCGGGAATGTCCGCGATCGTACCCCCGTACCTGAGCTGACATTCCCGGCGTCGACGTAGTCCAGGAGCACATAGGTCGTTCCTGGGTGCCGCCCGCCACTCAGCCCAATTAGTGATCCGGTGTCCCCTCGTCTCCGTAGCAACACCCATAGATCGGCATATCCCAACGAACGGAGGCAAAATGCCGGATGTAAAAGATAAAAACGAAGAAACAGCAATCGAGAAGATGAAGGCCAGCGGTGTTTCACGCCGGCAGCTCATGTCGATGGCTGGTGGATCTGTTGCTCTCGGCGCTTTCCTGGCCGCCTGTGGCAGTGACGATGACTCGGGTTCGACATCGAGCTCATCATCGAGCGACTCGACCGGTTCAACCGGAACGACCAGCCCGATGGGTGAAGACGACAGCACCGCGATGTTCGGCGAGGGTGACCTCGGCATCCTGAACTACGCGCTGACGCTCGAATACCTCGAGACGGCGTTCTACGCCGACGTGGTCAAGAGCAAGCTGTTCAAGGGTTCCGACCTGGAGGCCATCAAGCTGTTCGGCTCACAGGAAGCGGACCACGTCGTCGCTCTGACTGACGCGGTCAAGGCCGCCGGAGGCAAGCCTGCTCCGAAGCCGAAGACCGAGTTCCCCCTGAACAATGCCCAGCAGGTCCTGAAGCTGGCTTCCACCGTCGAGAACCTCGGCGCGGCGGCTTACCTCGGCCAGGCTGGACGCATCAAGAGCCCGGAAGTCCTCGCGGCGGCCCTGTCAATCCACAGCGTCGAAGCGCGGCATGCCGCCGCTCTGAACACGCTCCTCGGCAAGACGATCGTGCCGGACGGCCCGTTTGCCAAGCCTGCTGAAGCAGGAATGGTTCTCAACGCGGTCCAGCCCTTCATCGTCTGAGCCTGGATACAGGAATAGGAGATAAACATGACTGAACTAAAGACAGCAACTGACCAGATGGTCCACCCGGAACTGGCTGCGATTGAAGTCGACGGCCAGGAGCGGAGCGACTTCCTCATGAAGGGAGCCCTCGCCGCCGGTGCGATCTTCGGACTGGGAGCGATCAGCCCCTTCGTCCGGAACGCAGTGGCCGCATCCGATAAGGGCGACATTGAGATCCTCAATTACGCCCTGACGCTCGAGTACCTCGAGTCGGCCTTCTACAAGGAAGGTCTGAAGCGCGCTGGAGCCTCGGGTTCCCTCAAGGAACTGATCAACACGATCAGCACCGATGAGGATGCCCACGTCAAGGCCCTCACCCAGACGATCAAGGACCTCGGCGGCAAGCCCGTCAAGGCTCCGAAGGTCAAGTTCGAGTATTCGGACACCGCCGGATTCACGGCGCTCGCCGAGACGCTCGAGAACACCGGAGTCAGCGCCTACAACGGCGTCGCCCCGGAAATCAAGTCGAAGGACGTCCTCGCGGCCGCCGGCTCGATCGTCCAGGTCGAAGCCCGTCACGCGGCGGCGATCGCTCTCCAGAACGGCAACTCGCCGTCTCCGGACGCGTTCGACCCGACGCTGACCCAGGAAGAGGTCCTGAAGGCGGTCCAGCCGTTCCTGGTCAGTTAGACCAGGCTCGAAGAGACGGTGACACCTGCATCTCCTGACACCGCGATCCAGTGATCGAAGGCGCGCCGGTTCCACGGCCGGCGCGCCTTTCTTCTTCTTACCATCTGCTTCACTCAACAGATACCTCCCCACTGGAATCATCGAAAGAAAATGCCGATCAGCCCGCAGACAGCAACGAAGCTCAACGACGAGGAGCTCCTGACCCTCGTCGGTCAGCGCGACCAAGTCGCCTTCGAGGCCTTCTATGACCGCTTCGAACGCCAGGCACTTTCACTGTCGTACCGCATCATCGGCGAACGCTCAGCCGCAGAGGACACCGTTCAGGAAGGCTTCTTCTCGATCTGGAAGAGCGGCGACCGGTACGACGAGTCCCGTGGCAGCGCCGGCGCCTGGGCCCTCGGCATCGTTCGCAACCGCGCGATCGACACCCTGCGCAGCCGCGCCAGCCGCACCCCGACCCTCGACTCCGACGACGACGGCATCCTCGAAAGCCGGCCCGGTACAGAACGAACCGACGAACTTGCCTTGACCCGCGAGACGCAGCGGGAAGTCCGGGAGGTCATTTCCGACCTTCCGGACAAGCAGTCCAAAGTGATCAAGCTGGCCTTCTTCGGAGGGTTCAGCCAATCCGAAATTTCAGAAATGCTCGAACTACCCCTTGGCACCGTCAAGGGGCGAATGCGATTGGGGCTGGAGAAACTCCGTGGCGGCCTCGCTGACGAAGAAAAGGTGACGATATGAGTCCCAAGAGCCACGAAAGCTGGAAGGAACAGCTGCCGGGATACGTTCTCGGTGCCCTCAGCCCCGTTGAGAAGATTGAACTCGACCACCACATCGGCGGCTGCGCCGAATGCCAGGCCGAACTGCGCTGGCTCGAACCGGCGACGGAAAACCTGGTCAACGAGATCGACCAGTTGGAGCCGTCACCCCAGCTCAAGTCGCGGGTCATGGCGGTGGTCGAAGCCGACCTTGCCGAGAACCCGGCAGAGGAACCTGCCGAAGCCCATACCCCGGCTCCCGCGACGCCCAAAGCTAAGAAGCAGAGGTGGGGCTGGCTCGACTTCGGTCAACTCATGCGACCGGCCGCGGTCGGCGCGATGGCCGCGATGCTCTTCGCCGGCGTCATCGTCGGCTATGCCATCAACGGTGGCGACGAGGGCCTGGGCACGAATGAGGGCCCGGTTCTGACTAGTAGAACCCTGCCAAGTGACTCCAACGTCGGCGACGCCGACGCGGTCATGGTGACTTCCGACGACTCGGGCACCCTCAAGGTGACCAACCTGCCGAAGCTCGAAGACGGCGAGGTCTACCAGGCCTGGGTCCAGAAGGGCCAATCTGTCACCCCGACCGATTCGCTGTTCACGCCCCGGAAGGACGGGACCGCAACCACGAGCATCCCGGACCTGACCAACGTCAACAGAGTGATGGTCAGTGCCGAGCCGGCGGGCGGCAGCAAACAGCCGACCACGACTCCGATCATCACCATCGACATTCCGGCCTGACCCGAGCGGTCAGGCCAGGCACCCGGAACACCCGGCGCGGGTGTGGCGTGGGATCGGGCTATGGTGAAGGCATGACTGAAACTAAGGAAAGCGGCGAATCGATCACCGCCCAAGGCATCCGGGAACTCGACGCGGAAATCGAAAGGCTCGAAGGCGAGGGCCGCGAGGAAATCGCGCAACGCCTGCGGGTCGCAAGAGATCTCGGTGATCTCAAGGAGAACGCCGAGTACCACATCGCCAAAGAGGACCAGGCCCACCTTGAAACTTCGATCAGCCGCCTGCGTGAGAGGAAGATCAACGCCGTCGTGGTCGACGTCGACGAGTCGGGAGGCGACACGTTCAGCTTTGGCAGGACCGCGGAGATCACCGACAGCAATGGCAAACGCCATGCCTGGACCCTGGTCGGATCGACCGAGGCGAACCTCGCCGAAGGCCGGCTTTCCGCCGAGTCGCCGGTCGGCCAGGCCTTGAGGAACCAGCCGGTCGGTTCCGAGATCGCCGTGACCACCCCGAAGGGTGATCGCATGTTCAAAATCGAAAAGCTGGTCTGAGCAGCAGGCCGCTCGCGTATTCTCTGGACATGGCAAAGCAGAAGAAAACAACCAAGGCTGGCAAGGCCGGAGTCGCCGTAGGCCTCGCCGCTCGCGGATTCGGTTACGCCAAGACGGTCGACTGGCCGGCGGTCTGGCTGCGGGCCCAGTGGCTTCAGCACCACACGAAACGTCTGTACAGCAACCTCTCCGAGTCCGAACGCAAGGAATTCCTGAACATCGTCGTCCCGACGAAGGACCAGCCGTTCATCGCGAGCAAGGACCGCAGCCGCGTCCAGGAGCTCGTGACCAAGGCTTTCTCCGGCAACTCGCGCCGGTAGCGCTGAAGCATCCTGGTTCGGTCGCCGCTACTCGGATTCGGGGCGCTCCTCGCCGGGCCAGACCCCGGTGTAGCGGGCGAACCCGACCCGGGCCGCGTGGTCGATCAGACCGCGGGTCAGGGTGAAGATCGCGCCCTCCAGAAGCAGGGCGATAATCATCTTCGGCATCTCGATTTCACGGTGCTCGGCGTCGGGCGGTTCCTGGTCGTCGATCAGCGCCCAGCCCTTCTCGAACAGTTTCTTGGCCAGCAGCCCCGCTGCGAGGCCGCCGAGGATACTCACAGGCTTGAAGAAAAATGTCATGGACATACTTTGCCCGGCATGGGGTCGGCACAAACAGGATCGCTCACGGTTTTCGCCTTTCTGAGGAAAAAGAGGAGCTTTCGCAGATGGTGGCTTAGAGTGATTCGCATCACATGAATCGGCGAAGGACACTCTCGAGCTCCATTCTGATCGGTTTTGCCTGCCTCTCTTCGGTCGCCGTTCTGGCCGGCGCCAGTGGACAGTCGAACGTCAGCTCGACCGGAAAGCCCGGGCCCGGTACGAAACTCGCCGGCTGTCCCGTGCTCCCCCGCTCGAACGCTTTCAACCGGGACATCTCAGGCGCGCCCGTCCATCCCCGCTCGAGTCAGTACATCGGTTCGATCGGCCGGAGCACGAACCTGCACGCCGACTTCGGTTCCGGCCGTTACGGCAATTACGGCATCCCTTTCCGGGTGGTCGGGAAGAAGCAGAAGAAGGTTCCGGTCAAGTTCACGGCCTACGGCGACGAAAGCGACCGCGGTCCTTACCCGATCCCGCTCGGAACCCGAATCGAAGGTGGCTCCGACAACCACGTCATCGCCCTCCAGCGAGGTACCTGCAAGCTGTACGAGCTCTACCGCGCCCGGCGGGGCAAGGGCCGGTGGCTGGCCGATTCGGGGGCGAAGTTCGATCTGCGTTCAAACCGGCTGCGCCCCGCGGGCTGGACCAGCGCCGATGCCGCCGGGCTGCCGATAATGCCCGGGCTC
>JBBSKC010000081.1:0-9465 GCA_038256675.1 Solirubrobacterales bacterium
GGCGCGGCCTCGCGGCCGGAGCGGCAGCCGGTCTGGTCGCGGGGATCGGCATCGCGGTCGTCCACGGGGACGCCCGGTACATCTACGACGGACTGACCGAGGGTGCCGGCCTGGTGGCGGTGATTGTTTCGGGGGTCACCGGACTTCTGACCATCGGGTTGCTCTGGCAGCGGCGATACGAGATGGCGCGGTTCTGTGCGGCCGGGGCGGTGGCAGCCGTGATCGCGGGCTGGGGGATCGCACAATCGCCCGACATTCTTCCCGGCCTCTCGATCGAAAATGCGGCCGCTGACGACAACATCCTGATCGGCCTGCTGGTTGCCATCGCGGTCGGGCTGATGATTCTCATCCCGTCGCTTGCCCTGCTCTACGGCCTGGTGCTCGGCGGCCGGTTCGATCCCGGGTCGGACCGCGATCCGGGAGAGCTATCGGCGGCGGTACCGGCCGTGCCGCTCACCGCCCCGCCCCGGATGCGGGTTCTGGCGCTGCTCGCCGTCGCTGGACTCGGCGCGGCGATGCTGTTCCTCTCGGACTCCGGGGTGACTCTCTACGCCGGGGTCGCCCTGGTGATGATCTCGCTCGCGACGGGCGTGGTGATGCTCGCCGTGACCCTGGTCACTTCGACGGATCAGGATTGACCGGCGGACCCTCGATGTGGCTGCCGGTGCTTCCCTTTTTCTCCTTGCCGTTGCCCTGATCATTCGGGCCGCCCGGCCGGTCGGAGATCTTGTTGTCCGGAGCGTCCTTCTTTTCATCACCGGCGCTGGCGGGGCCGTTGACCTTCTTGCCTTCGTCCTTGCTCCCGGCACCAGTTGACTGGGCGGGGGCCGAAGAGGGCGGGGTCGACGTGTCGGGCGCCGAATCATCGTCGCTGCCGCAACCGGCGAGCGCACCGGTCAGGATCAGGGAGGACGCGATCATTGTGAGAAGCAGGCTCTTGCTGGTCATCGGCGTATTCTTGCGCATCGTCAGCCGGCGATGAAGATCCGGATGAGGTGACCGATCGGGGTCAGCCAGCCCGCGACGAGCGACGCTCCGGTAACCCGGCCGCGCCGGCCCGGCGAGTAGGTGTCGAGTCGGACCGAACCCAGCCTGCAGCCGCTTGCTTCGAGGGCGGCTCGTGCCCCGGAAACCGTGGATCCCCTGAGGTTGGGGACCTTGCACCAGGTTCGCTTGAGGGGTGCGACTCCACCGGATCCGACGACATCGACTCCGCTAACCCGCAGCGCAACCTTCCTGATCCAGTAGCGCATCGGTTTACCGGCGATCCTGGTGTCGATCGAAGGCAGTACTGGACGGCATTGGGCGTCACCGAAGCTGGTCGCGCCGATTAGCCGGTATCCGCCCACTATCGGGGCGACCAGGGGACCGCCGCTGTCGCCGAAGCAGGTCGAGGTGTTTGCCTCCGCCCCTCCCATGCAGTTCATCGTCCTGTGATTGAAGAGGTTGCCGTTAAGGCGCCGGCAGACGTGGTCGTCGAGCATGACCTGTGACGCCATCCTGAGGATCGGACTGCCCCTCTTGCGCAAGGCCCCGGTGACTCCGTATCCGGTCGTCTTCACGACACGGCCCGGGCTCCAGATCCCGGTTTCATCTCCGCCGGCGATTTTGATCGTCTCCGCTTTCAGCGACCTGTTGAGCCGGAGCAGCGCGAAGTCCCAGTTGGCGACACCGAACCGCTGGCGGTATCGGCGCTGACCGCGTTTGTTGACCGGCATCATCAGCCGGCGTACGCCGGCCACCTGTCCGGTCGACTCGTCGTTCAGCCGGGTCCGGCCGCTGATCACTTCCACGGCCCGGACCTGACGCCGGGACAGGTCAGCTACGCAATGGCCCGCCGTGAGGACCAGATCGGGGGCAATCAAGGTGCCGCCACAGAAGTACCGGGCGCGCGGCGTGGCCGTGGGGTCGACTCTTCGGGCCCCGGTCAGGGCGACCTGCCAGGGCCAGTCCTTGATCGTGGTGGCTTTCCCGCTGACGATGCTGATCCCGGCGGCTCCGGTCCGCTCGGGCGGAGAGATCAGGCAGAGGCAGAGACAGGCGATCGTGATCCCGGCGAGCGCAAACGCATGATTTCCTGCCGTTCGGGCTTTTCCGGGCATCCACGGAGGGTAGCGGGTACCATTTGCTAGCAAACGTTAATACTTTCTTCACGTAATACCTTCATTACGGAATAGAACACGCGAGCCGGGTGGTCGATGTCCTCCAGTGGGAGGAATCGATACTTCGCTCCGGAATAGGGCAGACCAGATGGCTTTCGGAAAGAAGAACAAAAAGCAATTGGCCGCGGCAGAGCTTGAAGAAGCCCGCGCCCGCCAGCAATCCGACCGACCCCGCAAGGGCGGCGCGCCGATCATCGAGATGCGCGACGTCAGCAAGGTCTACGGCGGCGGCCACCTGGCCGTCGACCGGGTTTCGCTTGCGGTCAACCGCGGCGACTTCGTCTTTCTGGTCGGCCCCACCGGCTGCGGCAAGTCGACCCTGATCAAACTGCTGATCCGCGAACTCGAGCCCACCGACGGCACGGTTTCCATCGCGGGTCGTGACATCGGCCAGCTGTCGGACAAGAAGATCCCCCAGCTTCGCCGGAACATCGGCACCGTCTTCCAGGACTTCAAGCTGCTCCCGAGCCGCACCGTTTACGACAACGTCGCCTACGCCCTGCAGGTAATTGGCGCGTCGCGTGCCGAGATCCGGCAGAAGGTCCCGGAAACGCTGCGACTGGTCGGTCTTTCGACCAAGCTCCACAACTACCCGGACGAACTCTCCGGTGGCGAGCAGCAGCGAGTCTCCGTAGCCCGCGCGTTCGTCAATCACCCGCCCCTGCTGCTGGCCGATGAGCCCAGCGGAAACCTCGACCCGGTGACCTCGGTCGGCATCATGCAGCTGCTCTACCGGATCAACAAGACCGGAACCACCGTCGTGGTCGTGACTCACGATCGCGAGATGGTCGACCGTATGCGGCGACGCGTCATCGAACTTTATGAAGGCCGGGTAATCCGCGATGAGATCGCCGGCGGGTACACGGAAGAGTCGACCTCGGAATTTGGCGTGCGCGTGCGCGGCGAGATGGGTGTCGGCGTCGAAGGCCACTCGAACGGAGTCCACTGATGGGCAAGCTTTTGTTTTTCACTGGTGAAGCGATTCGCGCGATCCGGCGGAACGTCGCTCCGACCACCGCCGCGGTGGTCACGACGGTCCTGACCGCGATCCTGATCGGCGTCCTGATCCCGGTCTTTCAGACGACGCAGAGCAAGAGCGCCGACGTCCGTGACGACCTGCAGCTGCGGGTCTACCTCTTCGACGACGCGACCCAGGGTGAAACGGCCGCGCTCCGGTCAGAAGTAGAAGCATTGCCGCACGTGAGCAGCGTCGCCTTCCTCACGAAGAAGGACGCCCTGACCGAGTTCAAGAGCGACTTCGCCCAGGAGAACCGCGATGTCCTGCAGGAGATCAAAGGCAACCCGTTCCCCGCGAACTTCGTAGTCAAGCCAGACGACGCCGCCAACCTCGACGCGATCCGTGCTTCGCTCCAGCCACCGGGTAAGAGCGGACAACCGACCTTCATCTCGCCGATCGTTCAGAAAGTCGACGACCGGCAGGCCGACGCCCAGAAGATCGAAGAGGTCACCGGTGCGCTCAAACTCGTGCTGACCGTGATCACGGTCCTGCTGATCGCCGCCTCGCTTCTGCTGATCGGAAACACGATCCGGCTCTCGATCTACACCCGGCGACGGGAGATCGAGGTCATGCGACTGGTCGGCGCCACGCGCTGGTTCATCCGGTGGCCGTTCATGATCGAAGGCGTCGTCGTCGGCATGCTCGGTGGCGCGATTGCGATACTTGTCCTGTGGATAGGCAAGGTCACAGTGGTGGATCCGCTCTCGGAGAGCTTCACGTTCCTGCAGGCTCAGGAGTCGATGTCCTTCGTGCTGCTCACGATCTGCCTGTTCGGAGCAGCCGTGCTGGTCTCGGCGATCGGTTCCGGTCTGACGCTGCGCCGTTTCCTCAAGGTCTGAGCGAAAGCGCCACAATTTGAGGGTCGCGTTTCTAGCGCTGTTCGCGGTCGTCGTCGGTCTGATCACGGGTATGTGGATCGGGGGTCACCCCGAGAACCTGCCTAGTGCGGTCAGCGACGTATTCATCGAATCCGAACTGGTTTCGGACCAGTCGGCGAGCGACGAGGCAGCCGGGCTCATCGAAGAAAAGTACTGGCGAAAGACCGACGCGACCGAGGTGCAGGACTCTTCGATCCAGGGCATGGTCGCCCGGCTGAAGAAGCAGTACAAGGACCGCTTCTCGCACTACTTCGACGCCGATGAGCTGACCGAGTTCAACGAGTCGATCGAAGGGGCCTTCAGCGGAGTCGGGATGACGGTCGGCGAGGTCGGCAAGAAGGGCCTGCGGGTCGGCAGCGTTTTCAAGCGCTCGCCCGCCGCCGACGCCGGTTTCGAACCGGGCGACATCATCGTGACCGTCGACGGCGAGTCGATACGCGGCAAGAGCGCCGATCTGGCCGTCGCCCAGATCAAGGGACCCGAAGGCACCGAGGTGACCCTCGGCGTAAAGAAGGAGGGCAAAGGCAAGCCCAGGGACTTCACCCTGACCCGCGAAGAGATCCGGGTACCGATCACCTCGAACAGGGTCAAGACCGTGGACGGTCAGAAACTAGGCTACGTCCGGCTGACCAGCTTCAGCGACGGGGCCAGTGTCAGCCTGCGCCGCGCAGTCGACAAGGCCCGGGAGAACGGGGCCGAGGGCATCGTGCTCGACCTGCGGGCAAACGGTGGCGGGCTGCTTCCCGAAGCCGTGCTCACCTCGAGCATCTTCATCCCCGAAGGCGACGTCGTAGTCAAAACCGTGTCACGGACCCAGCCGACCGAGGTCTACCGGGCGATCGGCGACGACATCGGCGAGTTCCCCCTGACCGTTCTGGTCAACCGCGATACCGCCTCCGCCGCCGAGATCCTCGCGGCCGCGCTGCAGACAGCCGTGGATGCACCGGTGGTGGGAACCAGGACCTTCGGCAAAGGGGTCTTTCAGCAGGTGATCAACCTCGACAACGGCGGCGCCCTCGACCTGACAGTAGGTGAGTTCTTCACGGCGGACGGCGTCTCGCTGGCCGGCAAGGGCCTGAAGCCGGACGTCAAAGCTTCCCTCGATCTGGATGCCAAGCGCGACACCCAGCTCGACAAGGCGTACGAAGTGCTCGGAGACGAGATCGCCGCCGCCGGCGACGGGTCCTAGTGGCCCGGGCTCCCGGCACCTTCCAGGTCGCCCTGCTGGAGAAGCGGGGAAAGTTCACGGTCGCCCGCCCGATCTTCGAACCCGGTGACCAGGTGTCGGTTGACCGGAAAGTCAGGTACCGGCAGGGCCAGATAATCCTGGCCGAATTCGCTGGGGGCCGGGCGCGGTTCGTCAAGGACCTCGGCCGGATCGACAACGCCCGTGACGTCTGCGAGGCGCTTGCGTCCGAACGCCTCGGCCGGCGCGGATTCTCGAAGAAGGTCGAGGCCGAAGCCGAGTATGCGGCTGATCATCCGGTCGACCCCCCGGGTGGCCGCCGCGACCTCACCGGCATGCCGACGTTCACGGTCGACCCGGCGACGGCGCGGGACTTCGACGACGCGGTCTCCGCGAAACGCGAGGGCGACGGTGTCCGCCTCTGGATCCACATCGCCGACGTGGCCGCTTTCGTCCGTCCCGGGACGCTGCTCGACGACGCGGCCTACGAGCGGGCGAACAGCACGTACGTTCCGACCTCGGTCGAACCGATGCTGCCGAAGACTCTCAGCGCCGGTGTCTGCTCGCTCTCACCAGGGGACGAGCGCTGCTCCGTGACCACCGAGATGCTGATCTCGGGATCAGGTGTAGTCGAGTCCGTGAGCTTCTACCGCAGCCGGATCAGGTCGGACGCCCGTCTGGACTACGAGCAGCTCGACCGGATCTTCGCCGGAAAGGAACGGGCCCCCGGGATCGTTGCCGAGCAGATCGACCTGACCCGGTCGGTCGCGGCGACCCTCGCCGGACTGCGGGCTGATGGTGCGCTCACCGTCACTTCGGCCGAGCCGTCGTTCCGGTTCGACGACGATGGAAACGTTGTTTCGGCCGTGGCCGAGCAGCAGACCGAAGCCCATCGCCTGATCGAGCAGCTGATGGTCCTGACCAACGAGCAGGTTGCGCAGATGCTGGAACAGCGGAACACGCCGACGCTCTACCGCGTCCACGAGCAGCCCGACCCGGAACGGATCGAGCATCTGGTCGAGCAGCTCGCCTCCCTCGACCTTCCGGCCCCGCCCGTCCCGGACGGCATGGGCCCGTCCCAGGCGGGCCAGATTGCGGTCGAGGCCTCCCGTTCGGTCGCCGGCGAAGCCGACCGGCGCGGTCACGGCAAGATCCCGTACGGCTCCCTGATCCTCCGCTCGCTCAAGCCCGCCCGCTACTCGGAGAAGAACCTCGGTCACGCCGGCCTCGGCAGCACCGCCTATGCGCACTTCACCTCTCCGATCCGGCGGTACCCGGACCTCGTCGTACACCGTGGCCTGCTGGCCGAGCTCGGGGCGGGGGAGGAACGCCCGGTGCCGGGGGCGGTGGCCGAGTCCGCCGTCCGTTGCTCTGACCGGGAGCGCGCATCGACCCGGCTGGAGCGCGACGCCGACGACGTATGCGCCGCCTTTCTGCTCGAGGCGGAACTGTTCGAAGGCGGCTTCAAGGCAGAATTTGCCGGTGAAGTCTCCGGAGTGATCCGTGCCGGTGCCTTCGTCAACTTCGGCGGCAAGCTGGGTGACGTCTACGAAGGGTTCGTGCCGGCGCGAAAGATTCGCGGCGAATATTTCGACCTGAATCAGGAAGAAACGGCCCTGGTCGGATCGAAGACCGGCCGGGCGGTGCGCTTCGGAGATCCGATGACGGTCACGGTCGAGCGCATCGACAAACCTCGCGGCCGGGTCGATCTCGAACCTGCGGACGGATAGCCAGCTACATTGTTCGGTCCATGAGTAAGAAGGTCAAGAAGAAACGACTCCCTGCCTCCGGCGACGTCGCCACCAACCGTCGTGCCCGCCAGAAGTTCGAGCTGATCGAGAAGACCGAAGCCGGCATCGTCCTGCTGGGCACCGAAGTGAAGGCACTCCGCGAAGGCAACGCGCAGATGGGCGACGCATACGCCGTCGTCGAAGACGGAGAAGTCTGGCTGCGGAATCTTCACATCCCGCACTACGCGCCGGCGACCATCAACAACCACGAACCCGAGCGTCCCCGCAAGCTGCTGCTTCACCGCGGTGAAATCGAGCGGCTGATCGGCACTTCCCAGCAGAAGGGCCTGACTCTGATTCCGTCACGCATCTACTTCAAGGGCCCGAAGGCGAAAGTCGAGCTCGCGCTGGCCAAAGGCAAGGAAGGCAGGGATCGTCGCCGGGACATCGCCGACCGCGATGTCCAGCGGGACGTTGAGCGGGAATTCAAGGGGCGGTATCGTTCGTGATTCGCAGCCGTGGTGGCAAGATGCGCACCACGGTTGGAATCTTTTACATGGTGTTTGACCTACCGAGCTAAGGTTTGAAACGGATGATCAAAAGACTCAGCACTGCCCTAAGTACTTTCTTCTGTCTGGCCGCCCTGATCGTGTGTGCCGGAGCCCCGCTCGCAGCGGCAGCGCCTGCCGATGAGGCAGCCACCCCGCCCGCTGACACGTCGACCACCGAAGCTCCGGTCACCGGGCTCACCCCGGAACAGATAGAGGCGCTCCAATCAGGTTCGACTGACCCGGCGGCTGACAGTAGCGACGACAAGAACGTCTTCGAAAAGGCATCGGACTTCGTTACCGATCACGCACCGCTCTTCATAATCGGAATCGTCGTCCTCGCGGCGATCCTGGCCGGAATCTTCATCATGCGCGGCCGTGGCCGGTCGAAAGCGGCTGTGGCCGGGACCGGCGCGCCCGACGGCAGGAGCGGCCCGGGCGAACCGGCATCTGTTCCTTCGGCTTCCGAGCTCCGCCGTCGTAAACGGGCCGCGATGCAGCGGTCGCGCGAGGAGGAGCGACTGCGCCGCAAGGCACACATGGAAGGCCGTCGGCTGGCCGACCCGAACACGCCGCTGCCGCTCAGCGCCAGGCTTCCCGCCGAGCAGAACCCAGCCTTGGCCCAGACGCAGGGCTACGCCGTCGATCCGGTCGAAGCGGAGAAGCAGGCTGCTCGCGCTCCCGCCGCCGACGCGGTGGCGCGGTCCGGTGGAGCAGTCGCCCCGCCGGTGGCGGCCAACCCGGCACCGACCGGGGCCGTTCCTGCCCCGGCGGCTCCGAGTCAGACCGCTCCCGCGCCCGGCATCGTCTCTCCGGTCGAGTCGGACACCGTCTATGCGCCGGCCGCGGCATCTGAGGCTGCTCCGGCTTCGGATCCGTCTGCCGACCCGTCAGATCAGCCGACCCGTGTGAACCAGCTTCCGGACGAACATCCCGAGCCGGCGGTCGAAGCCCCCGGTCTCGACGCCCGTGTGGGCGAAGCCGCCGCCGCGTTCGCCGGTGGAGCCGCCGGTGGGTCTATCGCCTCGAGCGCTTCCGCTGAGGAATCCCCGGCCGAAGAAGAACCAGCTGCCGCGGAAGAGCCGCCCGCCGCTGCCGAGCTTGACGCCGAACAGCGCCTGCGCGCCAAGGTTGCCGAGATCAGGGCCGAGCAGGGTCAGGCAGCCGTACCGGCCCCTCCGGTGGCGCCTGTCGCCCCGACCACTGACGTGACCCCGGACGAGCCGGATGAAGCTTCGATCGAGGCGGACCTTGACGAAGCCGAATCAATCCAGCAGGAGATCGAAGAAGCCGATCCGGTTCCTCCCACATCGCCTGCGCTTGCCGGAGTCGAGGAAAGGCTCCAGGCGAACAGCGACCTTCGCGACCGCACCCTGGCCGACGCCGAGGAGCGGCTGCAGCGGATCGAACAGCGCGCCGCCGATGCCGAAAAGCGCGCGGCCTTTGCCGAGCGCCTCGCCCAGCTCAAGCTCGACGAGTCCGAGCGGGAGCGCCGGATGAACGAAGTCATGTCCGGCATCGACCGCGCCGAGGAACGCGCGCGTGAGGCCGAGGACCGGGCCAAGTCCGCGGAACGCAAGGCCTCCGCCGCTTTCGAAGAGACCGAAAGCCAGCCGTCAGCGACCTCGAGTCCGACCCCGGAACCAGCGGCCCAGCCCTGGCAACCGCCCGTAGTCCCCGCCGCGGAACCGGAATCCGAATCAGCTCCGCCGCAGGCCGAACCTGCCTCGCCGCCGGCTGAACCGGTCAAGTCTCCGCTGTTCGGAAGCGGCCTGCCCGGAGGCACGGGCAGCTCGGGCTCACTCAATCTGAACAGTGCGACTTTCGAAGAACTGCGCGACGCCGACCTGTCGGTCACCCAGGCGACGCGGATCCTCGCGTACCGCGAGCGCTTCGGCGGCTACCGGTCAGTCGAAGACCTGGAAAAGGTCCCCGGCTTCCCC
>JBBSKC010000082.1:0-9450 GCA_038256675.1 Solirubrobacterales bacterium
AGAAGCCGACTTTGGCGGCGCTGGAGGTGACCCGCAGGAAGATGACCTTGCTCAGGTCGAGAATCAGGATCCCCTCTTCGTAAGTGACCTCGTGGGCCTTGGCTTCACCGGTAAGCGAGGAGCGAAGCAAGGCGAGCTGGTTGTCGTCGATCCGGACCGGCACGACCTGGCCTCCTTCGAAACCGATCTCGATCTTGTGGAGCGATGCCATCAGTGGGCCTCCTTGGCGGGTTCGACGATTTCGGTGAGCACCGAGCCGGTGGCGGCGGGGTGGGCGAAGGCGACACGGCTTCCGCGGATGCCGGTGCGCGGCTCCTTGTCGATCAGCTTGATCCCGGCGTCATCGGCCTGGACCAGCGCCGCTTCGATGTCCTCGACGGCGTAGGCGACGTGGTGGATCCCTTCGCCCTTCTTCGCGATGAACTTGCCGACCGGCGTATCGTCACCGAGCGGCGCGAGCAGTTCCACGTGCCCATCACCCACGTCGAGCAGAACTGCCTCGACTCCCTGTGATTCGACGGTTTCGCGGTGCACGAGTTCCATCCCGAAGCTTCGCTCATAAAGTTTGATGGCGGCGTCCAGATCCTTGACGGCAACACCGATGTGATCTATGCGAGTGAACATGAATGGTGGATGCTAGCGCTCCATCCAACTCGGTCAGCCAGCCGTTCCGAGCAGCCTGGGCGGCAGCCAGGCAAAGAGGCTCTCCATCAGCTCGACGTCCTCGACGGTCACCCGCTCGTCGGCTCCGTGAACCAGCGGCTTGGTCTCGGCCAGGCTCATTCGCTGGGGGCAGAAGCCGAATACGGTCGCGCCGAAGGCCTTGCGGAACCAGTGGCTGTCCGAGAAGCCGGGCATGACCATCGGCAACATCTTCGAACCCGGTTCAACCGACTCAACCCATTCTTCGATCGCATCGGCCAGCGGTCCTTCATACTCGGAGCGGTTGCCGACGACGGGATCGTTGAATTCGATCCGCCAGTCACCTTCGCCGATGACGCCGTGAATCCGTTCGAGCACCTCTGACTCGGTCATGCCGGGCGGGGTGCGGCAGTCGACCACCAGTTCGGCCCGGGAAGGGATCACGTTTTCCCGGTTCGAGGCCGAGGCCATGGTCGGTGCGAGCGTCACGCCGAGCATCGGATCGGCCATGAGTTTGGCGACCAGCGGAGCTTCGGCCGCGACCTCGGCCAGGGCGGCGTCAAGGTCGTCCGGTGCGTGTCCGAGCAGGCGTTCGAGAAATCGGTCGGTGTCGGCGGTCGATTCCCGCGGCGGCTGATTCCTCAGCTTCGGCAGCAGGTCGGCCAGCTTCAGGAGCGCGTTGTCGCCGACGCCGGGGATCGATCCGTGGCCGGCCTCGCCTTCAGCGACGATCGTGAACCGGAAGGTCCCCTTCTCGCCGACCGCCAGGGTGAAGAGCCGCTCGCCCCTGAAGTCGACCATCTCGCCGGCGCCTTCGTTCAGCACCCAGTCACAGCGGACCTTGTCGGCCTGCTCGGCGCAGAGCCACTGCGCGCCGAAGTGCGCGCCGGTCTCTTCGTCAGCGGCGACCACCAGCAGCAGGTCGCCCCGGGCCGGGCGCCAGCCGGAATCGGCGAGGGCGAGGCAGGCCGCGGTCTCGGCCGCCACCTGATCCTTCATGTCGAGGGCGCCGCGTCCCCAGATGTATCCGTCCTCAAGGTCGCCGGACCAGGGGTCGTGTGTCCACTCTTCCGGCTTCGCCGGCACGGTGTCGACGTGGCTGATCAACGCCAGGTTCGGTCCCGGTTCTGCACCGGTGAGCCGGGCAACGAGGTTGGGCCGCTCCGGCACCTTCGCCAGCAGCTCGGTCTGCCAGCCGGTCTCATCCAGCAGGCCCTCCAGGAACTCCAGAGCTTCGCCCTCGTTGCCGGGAGGGTTGACCGTGTTGAACCGGATCAGCCGCTGCAGGAGCTCGGGCGCTTTCATTCGCCGAGTATTCCCGAAAGTAGCGGCCCGATGGCAGGGTGGTTCCATTTAGCCCCAACTGCCGGGGCTTTTCGGAACCACCTCTGGGTTCAAAGATACGGCGAAGGACCAGACGACCAGGATTACGATCTCGATCTCACTCATGAAAGCCGTAGTGTGCATCATTCGCGCGTGGCAAAGGCAATTTTTTGACCAAGACGGTGCTGATAACCGGGGGGGCGGGATTCGTCGGTTCGAATCTCTGCGTCGCGCTTGCAGGCAGGCATCCGGACTGGCACGTCGTCGCCCTCGACAACCTCCACCGACGCGGGTCGGAGCTCAACCTCGAGCGCCTGGATGCGGCGGGGGTCGAGTTCGTCCGGGGCGACGTGCGGAGCCCGAAAGACCTTGACCAGTCACCTCAACCCGACGTCATCGTCGAGTGCTCCGCCGAGCCATCGGTGATGAGTGGCGTCGATGGTGACACCTCTTACCTCTACGAGACCAATCTCACCGGTGCCTACAACTGTCTGGAGCTGGCCCGTCGCAGCGATTCGAGTTTCGTCTTCCTGTCCTCCAGTCGCATCTATCCGCTGGCCGGGCTGCGGGCGCTGGAGCTGACCGAGACTGGCACGCGGTTCGAACTGCTCGACTCGCAGCCCTCGGCCGGGGTGTCGGCCAAGGGAGTATCGGAATTGATGCCCCTGGCGGGGGCGCGGACCCTTTACGGGACCACCAAGCTCGCGGCCGAGCTCCTGGTCGAGGAGTACCGCGAGAGCTTCGGGATGAGGACGGTGGTCAACCGCTGTGGCGTGATCGCCGGACCGTGGCAGATGGGCAAGGTCGACCAGGGCGTCTTCACCCACTGGATGCTCTCCCACGTGCTCGGCCTTCCGCTCAGCTACATCGGATACGGCGGGACCGGCAAACAGGTCCGCGACCTGCTCCACATCGACGACCTGGTCGACCTGGTCGAGCTCCAGGCGATCGATCCGGATGACTGGGACGGCCGGACGTTCAACGTGGGTGGCGGCCGCGAGGTCAGCCTGTCCCTGCTGGAGACCACGGAACTCTGTGCCCGGATCAGCGGCAATCGCCTGGAAGTGGGGGCCGCGCCGGAGACCCGTGCCGGGGACGTGCCCGTCTACATTTCCGACTGCTCGGCCGTCCACGCACACAGTCCCTGGCGGCCGAGTCGCGATGCGGCGCGCATCCTCACTGACATCCATGACTGGATCCTGAGCGATCGCGACCGCGTGGCCGAAGCACTCGCCGGAGCGCCGGGCGGCCGTGACAGTATGCGCGCCGACGAAAGGGAGAGCAGGACTTGAACTACGAACGGCTCTACGCATATCGCTTCGAGGGCATCGACCAGGACGCGCGCACTGCCGTCTGGCGGGAGATCGCACCCCACGTCTACGGCCTGATGGGCCGGCCGCGGACGGTGCTCGATCCTGCCGCCGGCCGCGGCGAGTTCATCAATTCGATCCCCGCCGGTGAGCGCTGGGCGGTCGACGAGGTCGCATACGACGAGGCCGAGCACTCGCCGGACGTGAAGATCGTCACCGCGAAGATCATGGATGCCGAACTTCCCCCGGAGCATTTCGACGGCGTCTTCGTCTCCAACTTCCTCGAGCACCTGCCGAGCCAGGAAGGAATCGCCGAGTTTCTCGAACGCATGCATTCGGTGATGAAGCCGGGTGGGCGGATCGCGATCATGGGCCCGAACATCCGGTATGTCGGCGAGGAGTACTGGGACTGCGCCGATCATTACGTTCCGCTGACCCACCTGGCCATCGGCGAGCACCTCTACGCCGCCGGTTTTGAAGTCGGCCGCGTGATCCCCCGTTACCTCCCCTACTCCTTCCGGGGAGGGCCGCCGGCCTCGCCGGCCCTGGTCCGGGCGTACCTGAAGATGCCGTTTGCCTGGCGGTTCCTCGGCAAACAGTTCCTGGTGATCGGCCAGCGGTGACGATGTCGCCGTCGCCGTCCGCCGAATTGAAGTTCTCGGTCGTCATCCCGGCCCACAACGAGGAGGGCTCGATCGTGGCCACGATCGAAGGAGCGGTCGCCGTGCTGGCGCGCGAGGGCATCGATTATGAAGTCGTCGTCATCGACGACAACAGCAGCGACCGGACCAGTGCGCTGGTCGACGCGTTCCACGCCGAGGATCCGCGGGTCCGGGTCCACCCCTCCCACTACCCCGGCGGCTTCGGACATGCCGTGCGGGCCGGCCTCGATGAGTTCACCGGCGATGCCGTCGTGATCATGATGGCCGACTGTTCCGACGATCCCGAAGACCTGGTGATCTACTACCGGATCCTTGCCGACGGCTCCGACTGCGCGTTCGGATCAAGGTTCGTTTCCGGCGCCGTGGTCCGGGACTACCCACGGCTCAAACTGCTGGTCAACCGTCTCGCGAACACCTTCGTGAGAGTGATCTTCCGGCTGGGATACAACGACACGACCAACGCCTTCAAGGCCTACCGGCGGGAAGTCATCGAGACGATCTCGCCGCTGCTCTCGAAGCACTTCAACCTCACCGTGGAGATGCCGCTCAAGGCGATCACCCGGGGGCACGACTTCAAGGTGACGCCGACTGCGTGGACGAACCGCACCAGTGGCCAGTCGAAGCTGGCGATGCGCGAGATGGGCAGCCGGTACCTCTTCATCGTCCTCTACATCTGGCTCGAGTATCACCTGAGCCGGGGGGACTACCGCAAGGAAGCGAGCGGTCCCTGAACGCCGCGGCCGAACGTTACGGAGAGGTTTGGGCCTATCTGCGGGAGGGACGGCTGCCCTCGGTATGGCTCGGCCTGTTCGTTGCCCTGCTCGGCTGGAGCCTCACCTTCGCCCTGCCGGGCCAGGGTCTCGACGTGAGCTGGTGGGCTGGCATCTACATGGCGACCCACCAGGGCATGCAGTACGGCACCGAGATCGTTTTCACATACGGTCCCCTCGGCTTCATGAAGCAGCCGTGGCTCTGGTACGGCGGCATGGCCAGCCTGGCCTTCGTCTACGTCATGCTGCTCTACGTCGCCGTCGCCTGGGCCCTGGTCGCGAACCTGCGACCGAGAACGGGTGCTCCGGCAGCCTGTCTGATCACCGTTCTGGTGATTTCGCAGGTACCGGGCATTGATTACTCGATCACGATCGCCCTCCTGGGGGCGATGGCACTGATCGCCCGCCGCCCGTCCGGCCTGCCCTTCACCGTTTTCATGGTCGGCGGTGCCGTTTTTGCTGCGGCCGAATCACTGATGAAGCTGTCATCCGGCCCGGTGATTCTTCTGGTCGTGCTCGCCGGTCTGATCGGGGCCCGCGCCAGCCTGCGCCAGATCGGCATATTCGCGGTCACCTACGTGGTCTCGGGTCTCGCTTTCTGGCTTCTCGCCGGCCAGAACCTGGCCAACCTCCCCGACTTCATGGTCAATTCGGTTCAGATCGTGGTCGGCTATACCGAAGCGATGAGCACCTACGGGGGGAACCTCTGGTGGGTGCCGATCATGATCGCGGCGGTCGGTGCGATCCTGGTCTGGACCTGGTTCGGCGAGTTCCCGGACCGGCGGGCCCGGCTTGCGGCGATGGCGATCGCGCTGGTCGTGGCCGGTGCGATGTACAAGCAGGGCGTGGTGCGAATGGACGGCGCCCATCGCGCGATCTTCCTGGCGATGATGGCGATGCTCTGGGTGGCGATCCCGACCCGCAGGGCGATGGTCCCCGGGGTGCTGATCGGGCTGGCGATCCTCAGCGCCGCCTCGATCTACGCCTACGGGACCATCGGGGCCCGCGGAGTCAACGTGGTCGCCAACGTCGAGCTGGCCGTCAATCAGGCAAAGACGCTGCTCGGCCCCGACCGCAAGCAGGCGCTGATCGATAGCCAGCGGTCGAGCCTCCAGTTCGCCTACCTGCTCGGCCCCGAGCAAAAGAAGCTGCTCGACGGCCGCACGGTCAGTATCGAGCCGACCGAGGTGGCGGCGGCCTGGGTCTACGAACTCGACTGGCAGCCGGTTCCGGTGTTCCAGGGTTATTCCGCCTACACCTCGAAACTTGACGAGATCAACGCCGAGGCCATCGCATCGCCTTCAGGGCCGGAGCGCATCCTGCGCGGCGCGTCTGCCGACCCGACTCTGCCCAACGCCGGCCTCGACGGTCGTTACCTCGGCTGGGATCCCCCCGGGCAGGTGATGGCGACACTCTGCAACTTCAGGCCGATCTCCACGACCGACCAGTGGCAGGTACTTGCCCGGGTCGAGGACCGCTGCGGTGATCCGGTGCCGGCTGGTGAAGTCGACGGTAATTTCGACGAGCCGGTCGAGGTGCCGGTCCCGAAGAAGAACCAGGTCATCTTCGCGAGGATCGAAGGCGCCGAAGTAAAGGGACTCGAGAAGCTCCGCTCGCTCATCTACCGCCCCCGGGCCAGAGTCGCGATCACATCTTCGGGGCTGCGCTACCGCTTCCTCGGGGCCCTGGCGGGCGACGGCCTGCTGCTGCGCGCGGGCAAAGGGGTCGGCCAAAGCAGTGGACCCTTCGCCCAGATCCCCCAGACGAGCACGATCGAACTCACCGGATCCAGCGGGAGCCTCCGATTCGATTTCTTCCGCATGCGGGTGGACCCGGGCCGCGCCGGTCGGGCGAAGAAGCGGTCGGGCAAGGAGGCAGGGGCGGTAGCTTTGTCTTCGATGAGCCGACTGCCAACGCCAGGGGAGCGGGGATGAAGACCGCGATCGTCACCGGTTCCGGCGGCCTGATCGGATCCCAGTCCGTGAGCCATCTCGTCGAGAGCGGCTGGAAGGTCATCGGGCTCGAAAACGACCAGCGGTCCAAATTTTTCGGGCCGGAGTCGTCGACCCGGCCGACCAGCGAGAGCCTGATCGAGCGCTACGAAGATTTCGAGAGCATCGATCTGGACATCCGCGACGCCGCCGGCGTGAACCGGGTCTTCGCCGGCGTCGAGGGGGGCGTCGATCTGGTCATCCACACCGCGGCCCAGCCTTCGCATGACTGGGCGGCCCGGGATCCGCAGACCGATTTCAGCGTGAACGCCGTCGGCACGTTGAACCTGCTGGAAGCCACCCGGACGGACGCGCCGGATGCGCCGTTCATCTTCTGCTCCACCAACAAGGTTTACGGCGACCTGCCCAACGGGTTGCCACTGGTCGAGGAGGAACTGCGGCTCGAGCTGCCCACGGACCATCCGTTCTTCGGTGGGATCGACACGAGCATGTCGATCGACCAGTCGACGCATTCGCTGTTCGGCGTATCCAAGGCGAGCGCCGACCTGCTGGTGCAGGAGTACGGGCGGTACTTCGACCTGCCGACCGTCTGCTTTCGCGGTGGCTGTCTGACCGGCCCGCAGCACGCCGGCGCCGAGCTGCACGGGTTCCTCGCGTACCTCATGAAGTGCGTCGTCACCGGCAGGCCGTACACCGTCTTCGGTTACGGCGGAAAGCAGGTCAGGGACAACATCCACTGCGCCGACCTGGTCGGTGCCTTCATGGAGTTCGAGCGGGCGCCCCGTCGCGCCGCCGTTTACAACATCGGCGGCGGGCGCAGCAGCAACTGCTCGATGCTCGAGGCGATCCGCGATTGCGAACGCATCGCCGGGCGGAAGCTCGACTGGACCATGTCGGAAGAGAACCGGGTCGGTGACCACCGCTGGTGGATCTCCGACCTCGAACCGTTCGAGTCCGACTACCCGGACTGGCAGCAGCGTTACGGGATCGAAGAGATCCTGACCGAGATCTACGACTACAACGTCGCCTCCGCCGCCTGAAACCCCGGCGAGCCGAAGTCAGCCGGGCGAATAAGTAGCCGTCAGGCGATCGTTTCGGCGTTCATACTCGTAGGCGATGGCCGACCAGCTTTTTGACTCCGACGAACACGCTCCGCCGCCGAACGCGCGGCCCGGGCCGGACGCTCCTCTCGCCGCCCGGATGCGGCCGGTCAGGCTCGACGAGGTCGTCGGCCAGCAGCACATCCTGGGCGAGGACACGACGCTCCAGAAAGCGGTCCTGGCGGGACGCCCGCACAGCGCCATCCTCTACGGGCCGCCGGGCACCGGCAAGACCACCCTGGCCCGCATCATCGCGGCGATGTCCGACGGTGCCTTCGAGGAAGAGTCGGCGGTCAACGCCGGCCGGGCGCAGATTCGTGAAGTGATCGCGCGGGCCGAGCAGCGCCAGCAGAACTCCGGCCGCCGTACGGTTCTTTTTCTCGACGAGATCCACCGCTTCAACAAGGCCCAGCAGGACGCGCTGCTGCCGGCGGTCGAGAGCGGCGTCCTGACCCTGATCGGGGCGACTACCGAGAACCCGTACTTCGAGGTCAATTCCGCCCTGATCTCCCGCTGTCAGGTTTACGAACTGAAGAAGCTGGGGCCGGAAGAGATCGGGATCCTGCTCGACCGGGCGTTGGCGGATTCCGAGCACGGGGTCGGGGGGCAGGTCGAGGTCGAAGAGCCGGCACTCGAGCTGCTGGCCGAACGGGCGGGCGGTGACGCGCGGGCAGCGCTGGCCGCGCTCGAACGTCTCGCGGCGGCCGGTGGCACCGCCGACCTCGCCGCGGCCGAGGACGCCCTTCAGGCGCAGGCGATCGCCTACGACCGGGACGGTGACCATCACTTCGATTACATCTCGGCCTGGATCAAGGCGACCCGGGGCTCCGATCCCGATGCCTCTCTCTACTACCTCGCGGTGATGCTCGAAGCCGGAGAGGACCCGCGGTTCATCGCCCGCCGCATGGTCATCCTCGCGTCAGAGGACATCGGCAACGCCGACCCCCAGGCCCTGCTCGTCGCCACGGCCGCCGGGGCCGCGGTCGACCGGGTCGGCCTGCCGGAGGCGGCACTCAATCTCGCCCAGGCCGCGTCCTACCTGTCGCTGGCACCGAAGTCGAACGCCTCGTATGCCGCGCTCAACCGGGCCCGGGAAGAGGTCAAACAGAACGGTCCCAAGCTGCCGCCTGACCACCTTCGCGACGGTCACTACGCCGGTGCGGAGAAGCTCGGCCGCGGGGTCGGCTACTCGTACCCGCACGACATTAAAGGTGGCGTGTCAGACCAGACCCTGATGCCGGAGGGACTGGAGGATCGACGCTTCTACGAACCGACCGAGTACGGGTTCGAAGCCGAGCTCAAACGGCGGCGCGACGCTGCCGATCGGATTCGCGGGAAGCGCGGGGCGTCAAAGTCAGAGCCCGAGCCGAATCCTTAGACAACCTTAAATGGCACCGCCACAACTACCGGAGGCTTGAAGGGTTTCAGTATCGAACCCGCGTTGAGTATTCACTCGCAAGGGTGCTGTGTCGGCCGGAGACTCGGACTGGGGGTCTCCGGTCGAGCTATTTAACAAGGCATCCAAGTCACTTCGCTCATTCGAAGTTGAGAATGGTTTCGCTGTGCGACGAGAACAAGGCATCCAAGTCACTTCGCTCATTCGAAGTTGAGAATGGTTTCGCTGTGCGACGAGAACAAGGCATCCAAGTCACTTCGCTCATTCGAAGTTGAGAATGGTTTCGCTGTGCGAC
>JBBSKC010000083.1:0-9360 GCA_038256675.1 Solirubrobacterales bacterium
GAAGCCTGGCGCGGTACTGGTCGACGTGGCGATCGACCAGGGCGGGTGCTTCGAGACCTCCCGGCCGACCACCCATCGGGACCCCGTCTTCGAAGTCGACGGCATCACCCATTACTGCGTCGCCAACATGCCCGGAGCGGTACCGATCACTTCGACCCACGCACTGACGAATGCGACGCTGCCCTACGCACTGTCGCTGGCCGACAACGGGCTGGAGGCGGCAGTCAAGCGGGACCCCGGCCTGAAGCCGGGCATCAACGTGGCAGCGGGCAGGATCACTCACGCCCCGGTAGCCGAGGGCGTCGGCGGAGAGTATGTACCGGTAGAGGAAGCGCTCGGCTGGAGTTAGGCTGAGGGGGCGGACGGCCCCCAGGACGTCCCTGAGCACCACCCTCATCAAAGACTCGGAAAGACCGAGTCTCGATCAGGATGACCGGGTCGGTTTTGCCCTTGCACTGGTGGCTTAACCGACCCAGACCCAATAGGGGTGAACCGCTCACACAGGATTTCCCCGACGGGAAAGTCTGTGCCGTATCCAATCGGTTACTGGTCCCGCAGGGAAGTCATTCCGCCGATGACTCCGATGTAAGCGGTGCCATCCGGGCCCAGGGCGAGGCCGGCGTAGTTGTTGTTGAAGATGAAGCCTGAACCGGCATACTGATTCCACGCGGTCCTGCCGTTGCTGAACCTGATAGCGGTCCAGTAATAGCTTTGCGATCCGTTCGGATCGGAAGGCCGGGTGTAGGTGTAGATCAGCCCGGTCCGGGTTGAGAGCTTGGGCACTGCCGAGGCGCCCCTGACCTCCCGGTTGGTCCAGATCTTCCGGCAACCCCTGCCGTTCTTATTTATGTCGACCCGGGCGAATCCGGGTTCGGTCACCACGCTGCTGCCGCCGGGAACGAAGGGGTCGGTGTAGCCGAAGTTGTTCTCGACGATCAGCGAGCGGCCGGTGCCGATCAGGGTGTTCTCGGTGGCGCTCCTGCCCCTGGAGAACACCGGGACCTCGCAGACCAGCCGCTTCTTGCCGCGGAGCCTCGGACGGGTCCGGTAGACCACGACGTTGATCGGATCGGCGTTGTCGGCGATCGCGACATAGCCATCTTTGAGCACGGTCGGGGTGGTGCCGGAGCCAGCGTTCACCTGTCCGGGCTTGGTCTCTCCGGTGTTCCGGTACCTGACCTTCCAGGAGATCCTGGGACGTCCGCGGCGGTCGGCGGTGAACCGGTAAAGCCGCTTGTCGGAGACGATGAAGACGCCGTTCCTGCCGACCGTGAACGAGTTCTGGATCTCCTCATCCAACCGGAGAATCCTGATCTTCTGTGTCCTGCGGTCGAAGGTTCCGACCTTGCCGGTCTGTTTGGCGACGAACCAGATCCGCCCCTGAAAGTCCGGCAGGGCAGAAGTGACCCGCTCGCGGTTCACGTTCAGCCGGGAGGTCAGGTCGAAGTCCTTCCTCAGGCGGAATTCGGTGCCGTCCGGGGTCTGGCCGAGCACGAACAGGTGGTTGGTCTTGGTGATCACCCAGATGCGGTCCCGCGGGTCGAGGAAGAAGTACCCGCCTCCGGCGAAGTTCTGGTAGTTGGCGGTGCCGTCCACAGTCGGCGCGTCGGGCAGGTCGTAGGTCGCGAGCACCTCGAGGGTGGCGGGGTCGATGATCCTGGCCTGGGGCGGACTGATCGTCGAGGGGCAAATCGTGACGATACGGCCCCGGCGGTCGAAGGTCAGCGAGCCGCAGATGCCGGGCCGGGCGGCGCCGGAGCTGGTTTCGACCGAGCGGCCGAGCGGACCGCGGCCGGGGTAGGCGTCGCTCATCCAGGTGTCGTTGTGGATGTTGCTACTCGGATTCTCTGCCAGGTGGGGGTTCTGTGGGGCGCGGGTCCGGCCGGGCACCGGCACCGCCTTGACGGCTCCACCGGAAGACTCGGGAAGCGAAGGAAACGGCGGGGTGGCGACGATCGGCACCGCACCGGCCGGAACGGCTGTGGCCAGGAAGGCATCGGCAAACATGACCACGATTAATCCCGTAAATCTATTCACAGTGAGACAATAACGCCGTAGCCCGGTCGAAGTTTCGGATGGCGCTCAGGAGACACCGCAAAGGCTTGTATAACGGTCATACGCGTCGTTGGCCCGTCGCCGCAGAGCCTTGAAGTTTCGCCTCGCCCGGCGCTGGCGCTTTTCGGCGGACCTCAGCCTGAACGCCGAACGGGACCTCGCCCGTTTGACGTTCCGGTTAGCCCACTTCAGCCGCTTCTTCGCTTTGAGGGCCTTCTTGATGAGCTTCGACGCGGTGGTGGTCGCAGCAGAACAGCCCGGTGCAGTGCCGCCGCCGCCGACCACCTTGTACCTGTTGCCGGCCGACAGCCCCAGGGAGTCCTCGTACTCGTCGGCAAACTTGGCGATTCTGCTGCTGATCGCCGGTTCGCCGACCCGGGTGTAGACCCCGGGCCGGTTGACCCGGGCGCAGCCGAGGCCGAAGCTGACCACTCCTGCGAGCCGGTAGCCGCCGGTTTCGAGCGGCACCTGGAGCGGCCCGCCACTGTCGCCCTGGCAGGAGTCCCGCCCCCCTTCCAGATAGCCGGCGCAGAGCATCGAGGCCCGGTGGAACGAGTTGCCGTAAACGTTGCCGGCCCCGCAGACCGAATCCCTGATTACGGGGACCGTGAGTTCCTTCAGGAAAGGGCTACCGGCACCAGCTCCCGCGGGTGCCTCGAAGGTGTCGCCGTATCCGGTGACCACGGCCTTGACCCCGGCCGCCCAGGTACCGGTCTCTTCGGGGCCCGCGAGAAGGATCCGGGGGGTGAATACCGGGGACGACAGGGTGATGAATCCGTAGTCGTTCTCCTGCGACTTCGGCACGTAGTCGCTGGTCACCCAGAAGTCGGAGATGCTCAGCTCGGTGCCGCCGGCGTAGGTCAGGGTGCGGCCGGTGTACGCGCTGAAGCTGATGTCGTAGAAGTTCGGGTCCGAGTAGAAATTGCCCTCTTCGTCGACGATGCAGTGGGCGGCGGTGAGGATGACCAGCGGGTGGATCAGCGATCCGCCGCATGACTCGAGACTGTTCCCGTTGATCTGAACCTGCCACGGATACTTCTCGGCGTTCGTGTAGTTGCCGCCGACGATCTGCGGGATGCGGGCGGGATCGCGAAGTTCGGCACGTACCTTCGAAGCCGGCACCGAATCGGCGTGCGGGTTGTCGAAGTGGCGGAATCCGGAGTTCGGTGATGCCTGGGCCGGAGCCGCCGCGAGCAGGGTCAGACCGAGTATCGAAGTGGCCAGCGCGCAGGCCGCCCGCCCCGCGTGCGGGGTAAAGCGGTTCATGATCAGGCTGGAATCCGGTTACCGCGCTGGCCGCTCATCTCAGTTGCAGGCTGCCTGCGCACCCGCACCCGTGGCGCTGGCGACTCCCGACGCCTGGCTCGCGGCGGCACGCGTCGACTTGGCCTTCTTCTTGGCGGCCTTCAGCTTGCGGACTGACTTCTTCAGCTTGAGGGTGGCCTTCTTGTTCGCGGCCTTGGCCTTCCGCTTCGCGGCACGGGCCTTCGTCCTGGCCTTCTTGACTTGCCGGTTGGTCTTCTTGACCTGCTTCTTGGCCTTGCCAACCTGCTTCTTGGCCGACCTGAGCGCCTTCTGAGCGCCCGCCGATTTCGCGTTGGCGGCAATCAGCGTGTTCGCCGCATCGCCGGCGGCGGCAGTGACCGCGGCGCAGCCGAAAGGTTTCGCTCCGGAGCCGACGACCGGCACGCCGCTGTCGGTGCCGGGGAAGTTCTCCGATCCTTCGATCTGCTTGACGGAAGTGGCGATCGACGCACTGAAATTCGGATCGGCGACCCGCGTGAAGACGGTCGGCCGGTTGGGCTTGGCGCATCCATCCGCGAAGCTGGTGACGCCGACCAGGCGATAACCGCCGTCAATCCTGGCGAGCAGAGGACCACCACTGTCGCCCTGACAGGTGCTCTGCCCTCCGGCCATCGAACCGGCACACATCATCACCTGCTGCTGGAAGGTCGTGAAGTAGACGTCGGGGCCGCCGCAGACGCTGTCGGCGATGAAGGGCATGTCGACCTCCCTCAGCCTCGGGCTTCCCGCCCCGTCCTGGACGATGTTTCCGTACCCGGTGGCAACACCGACCCGGCCGGCCTTCCAGGTCGCGGTCTCGTCAGCTCCGGCGATCTTCATCTGGGGTCTGGAAGAAGCGCTCGACAGTGAAATGAAGGCGTAGTCGTTCGCGAACGCGGGTGGCTGGTAGGACTGGGGGGTGTAAAGGTTGTTGATGTTGAGCTCTTCACCACCGGTCCCCGTGAAGGTACGCCCGGTATAAGCCTGAAGGCCGGCATAGAAATTGAAGTCGTCACGGAGGCAGTGCGCGGCGGTGATCACCAGACGAGGGTGAATGAGTGTCCCACCACAGTGGGCCTGGCCCTGACGGGTGATCTGGACCTGCCACGGATACTTTTCGAAACTGGTCTCGGCACCGCCGACGATTCTCGGTGTCGTAGCGGCCCCGGACGAACCGCTCTGAGCCTTGATGCCCGACGAGCTGCCTTGCACTTTGGAGATCGGTCCCGAATACTCGATCGAGTCGTAGCCCGGAACGGAGGCATGGCCCACGGATGGGGAGACGATCAAAAATGCGAGTACGACTGCGCAGATCAGTCCGCCAAGCGACCTTGAGTGATTCGACATCCCGATTATCTCCCTGGATAGTGTTCCGAAGTTGTGTTCGGTCGAGGGCATTCCGTGCCTCCGACCGTTTCCGTTTTTCATCCTTCCATACACGGGCTGCAATTGCCAGTGAATTCGACCGATTCTCCGGGCCGCCGCCTCAAAGTCCGAGATTCTTGCCGATGATCTCCCGCATGATCTCGTCGGTTCCCCCGCCGATCGGCCCGAGGCGGGCGTCGCGAAGAGCCCGCTCGACTTCGTACTCGCGCATGTAGCCGTATCCGCCAAAGATCTGGACGGTGTCATCGGCAACTTCGACCAGCGACCGCTGCGTCAGCAGCTTGGTCATCGAGACCTCGTTGATCACGACCTCCCCTTCATGGAAGCGGCGCAGGGTGTCGTAGGTCAAGGTGCGGGAGGCCGCCGCCTTGGTCGCCATGTCGGCGATCTTGTGGCGGATCGCCTGGAAGTTGCCGATCGGGCGGCCGAAGGCCTCGCGTTCTTTCGCGTAGGCGATCGCGACCTCGACCAGGCGGTCCATCCCACCGACGGCGCCGATCGCCATCAGCAGCCGTTCCCAGGCGAAGTTGGCCATGATCAGCTGGAAGCCGCCGTTTTCCCGGCCGAGCAGGTGGCTGTCGGGCACCTCGACGTCGGTAAAGGTCAGCTCACCGGTGTCGGACGCGTGCCAGCCCAGCTTCTCCAGCTTGGCCGCCACCTCGTAGCCGGGCATGTCGCTCTCGAGCACGAGGAACGAGATGCCGCCATGCCCGCCTTCCTCCGTCGTGCGGCAGGCACAGACCAGGAAGTCCGCCCGGACCCCGTTGGTGATGAAGGTCTTGCTGCCGTTGACGACCCAGCCGCCCTCGGTCTTTCTGGCGGTGGTTCGGATCGACGCTACGTCGGAACCGGCTCCCGGCTCGGTGATGCCCAGCGCGCCGATCTTCTCGCCCTTGATCCCCGGCACGACCCAGCGCTGCCGCTGCCACTCGTCCCCGAACTGGAAGATCGGTGGCATGGCGATCGAGCTGTGCGCGTTCAGGCCGGCGGCGACGCCACCGGAAGCACCGCGGCGGGAGAGCTCCTCGACCCAGATCGCATCGTGCAGGTGGGTGCCGCCCTGGCCGCCGTACTCCTCGGGGAACTTGAGGCCGAGCAGCCCGAGCTCGCCGCAGCGGTTGTAAAGCTCCCGCGGAAATTCACGCTGCTCTTCCCACTCCGCGACGTAGGGTGCGACTTCTTTGACAACGAACCGGCGGACCGTCTCGCGAAGTTCTTCGTGCTCGGCCGTGAACGGCGGAGGTGGGGGCTTTTCCATGGCGTAACCCTACTTGCGCAACCGGAACGGCCCATGCAAGAGAAACGCCCCGAAATCCGGGGCGTTTCGCAACTGGTTTGGCTGTGTCGGCCTAGTAACTCTTGGGGTGACGCACCTTGAACCGGCCCGAGGTCGAACGCATGCTGGCACTCCAGCCGGGTCCGTCACCATCGGTCATCGAAGTGTCGAAACGCAGCCCCGCAACCACCAGGTACATATGACCGGGATTCGAGTAGACCGTGATCCAGTTGCCGGCTCCAGGCTTCTTCCAGTTCATGTAGCCGGTGGAAGGCATCGGGCTGGAAACGAAGTTGCCACCCTTGAGCGCGTAGCTCACCGCGCCGGAGCAGTCGTAGCCCTTGTCCTTGAAACTGGCGTGACCGCCGCCGTAGATGTACGGCTTGTCGTCGATCCGGTTGGCGGCCGCGATGACCTTCTTGACGCGGGCGGGCGCACTGGACGGCGCCACGGCATGACCGTTGACGATCTTTGCCTTCTTGACCGGGATGGCCTCAGGGCTGTTCATCGTGATGCCGCCGCCGGAAGTCGCGGCCGCGGAGGCGTTGGCGGGGGCGAAAGTGACGATGAGGGCGATAGCGAGGCCGACGAAGGCGGCTGCTGTCGGTATTGAGAGTTTGAACTTCTGGGTTGTGCGAAGCGGGAAAATACCGATCTCCTTTGTCGGCCTACGGGGTTAGCTGTCGGGCTAGCGCTCTTAAAGGAGCCTGCGCTTCCACCTCGGTGGTGGATTCGCCCCAAAAACTTGGTTCCCCCGTTTCCCGGCCCAATTGAGGGTCAGGAATTCGGCGTCTCGGTTTGTGAACTTGCGGGATAATAGAGCATCTGCACGTAATTCGCTAACACTCGCCCGAATCCCCCCGCGAGCAGGACTTTTCCGGTTCCGGCCCCGACACCGGACATTCGGAGCTGGCCCTTTCGCGGTGCTAGGTTTGGGTTCATGGAGATCAGGGATAAGAAGATTCTGCTGACGGGTGCGACCGGTGGGCTCGGTCGGACGATGGCGTCGACCCTGGCCGGCGCGGGTGCCGGAATGATTCTCTCGGGCAGGAACGAGGAGGCGCTTCAGACCCTGGCCGCCGAGCTGCCCGGTTCCGGGCATTCGGTGCTCGTGGCCGACCTCGGGCAGCCGGGCGCGGCCAATGACCTCGCGGGGCGCGCCGGGACGGTCGACGGGCTGGTCGCGAACGCGGCCCTGCCGAGCACGGGGCGCCTCACCGAGCTGACCGACGAGCAGGTGGGCCGCATGCTTCGCATCAACCTCGAATCGCCGATTCTTCTCAGCCAGGCTCTGCTGCCGGGAATGATCGAACGGGGCAACGGCAAGCTGGTTCTCATCGGATCACTCGCCGGCAAGGCGGCCAGCCCCCGTTCGTCGATTTACAACGCCACCAAGTTCGGCATCCGCGGCTTCGCTTTCGCCCTCAAGTCGGACCTGGTCGGGACCGGGGTGGGGATCACCCTGGTCGCTCCGGGCTTCGTCCGTGACGCCGGCATGTTTGCCGACTCGGGCCGGGACGCACCGCCGGGAATGGGCACCACCACCCCGGGTGAGGTTGCCGATGCGGTGGTCAAGGCGATCCGCGACGACCGGATCGAGATCACCGTCGCGCCACGGTTCCAGAAGACGATGGCGCACATCGGGTCGGCCCTGCCTTCGTTCTCCCACAAGGTGCAGTCGGGCAAGACCGGACAGACAGCCGCCGAGGACCTGGCCAAGCACCAGTCCGACAAGCGATAATCGTTTCAATCACGACAAGACAGCCGACCCAGAGAGAAGAAGCCATGAGCAGCGATTCATACGGAGCCCGAGATACCCTCGATGTCGGCGGCAAGAGCTACGAGATTCACCGGCTCGATGCCCTACAGGCGAAGTACGACGTCGCCCGCCTCCCGTACTCGATGAAAGTCCTGCTGGAAAACGTGCTGCGCCTCGAGGACGGTGTCTCCGTGCGGCCCGGCGATGTCGAGGCGATCGCGTCCTGGGATGCGGCCGCTGAACCCTCGATCGAGATTCCGTTCCAGCCCGCCCGTGTCCTGATGCAGGACTTCACCGGGGTCCCTGCGGTGGTCGACCTGGCGGCGATGCGTGACGCCATGGAAGATATCGGCGGCGATTCGACGGCGATCAACCCGCTGGTCGACGTCGACCTGGTGATCGACCACTCGGTCCAGGTCGACGCCTTCGGTAACGGCATGGCCTTCAAGACCAACGCCGAGCGCGAGTTCGAACGCAACCAGGAGCGGTACGAGTTCCTCAAGTGGGGCCAGAAGTCCTTCAACAACTTCAGCGTGGTCCCGCCCGCCACCGGCATCTGCCACCAGGTCAACCTCGAGTACCTGGCCAAGGTCGTCTACAGCCGTGATGAGGACGGTGTGTCTTCGGCTTATCCGGACACGCTGGTCGGGACCGACTCGCACACGACGATGGTCAACGGGCTCGGTGTGCTCGGCTGGGGAGTCGGCGGAATCGAAGCGGAGGCCGCGATGCTCGGCCAGCCGATCTCAATGCTGCTGCCCCAGGTGGTCGGCTTCAAGCTGCACGGCAAGCTGCCCGACGGCGCCACCGCGACCGACCTGGTGCTGACCGTCACCGAGATGCTGCGTGAGCGTGGCGTCGTCTCCAAGTTCGTCGAGTTCTACGGTCCGGGCCTCGCCAAGCTGCCCTTGGTCGACCGTGCGACCCTCGGCAACATGTCACCCGAGTTCGGTTCGACCTGCGCGATCTTCCCGCCCGACGCCGAGACACTGCGTTACCTCGAACTGACCGGGCGCCCGACCGAGACGATCGAACTGGTCGACGCCTACGCACGCGAGCAGGGCATGTTCCACACCGAGGATTCCGAAGACCCGACCTTCAGCGACACGCTCGAGCTCGAACTCGATTCGGTAGTGCCTTCGATCGCTGGCCCGAAGCGCCCCCAGGACCGCGTCTCGCTGACCGAGGCAAAGCCGGCCTTCCTCGAGGCCCTGGTCGAGTTCGACGCGGACGCCGCGCAGGAGCTGAGTCCGCTCGATGAAGCGCTCGAGGACTCCTTTCCGGCATCCGATCCGCCCGGCGAAGAGCACAGCTCTTCGCCGCTCGGCCGGCCGCACGTCGCGGTCACGGGCGAAGACGTCAGTGCAGTCGCACAACGCAACTCGAGCGATTCGGTGCCGGTGACCCTCGAGGATGGAACTTCCTTCGACCTCGACCACGGCCGGGTCGTGATCGCCGCGATCACCTCCTGCACCAACACCTCGAACCCGTACGTGATGGTGTCGGCCGGGCTGCTGGCCCGTAATGCCCTGGCCAAGGGCCTGAAGCGCAAGCCCTGGGTCAAGACTTCACTGGCGCCCGGTTCCACCGTTGTCACCGA
>JBBSKC010000084.1:0-9281 GCA_038256675.1 Solirubrobacterales bacterium
CCCATCTCGATCAGCCTTGTTTCGAGATAACCCAGTGCCTCGTCGTTATTCATGTCGAAACGGTCGAACAGGACTTCGACGCCGTGGCCGTGGACCCGGAACACTCCTTCGTCTTCCTTCTCGACCGAATAGCCACCTTCGCCCTTGGGGCGGTAGGTGAGGTGCTCCGCCTCAAAGTCGACATCGATGCCCTCCTCGCCCCGCTTCACAGGAGCCTTGACCTCCTTCGGCACGAACCGGACGATCGCCTCGGTCAGCTCCGGTAATCCCGCGCCGGTGGCCGATGAGACCGGGAGGATGCCGAGCACCGAATCACCGACCGTCTCCTGCCAGTCGGCGACCTGATCGGCCGTATCGGCCTCGGTCCAGAGGTCCGACTTGGAGAGGACTAACAGTTCGGGCAGCGATTCGAGACCGGTGTTGTGGGCCGCAAGCTCCGCCCGGACCGTCCGGTAGTTCTCAAGTGGCTCACCTTCGGACGGCGCCAGCTCGACTACGTGGATCAGCATCGCGCAACGCTCCACGTGGGCCAGAAACTCATGGCCGAGGCCAGCTCCCTCCGCGGCTCCTTCGATCAGTCCCGGGATGTCGGCCAGCACGACCTGCCGGTCGTCGGCCTCGATCGTGCCGAGCACGGGCTCGAGCGTCGTGAACGGGTAATCGGCGACCTTCGGGTCGGCCCGGGTCAGCCGGCTGAGTAGCGATGATTTGCCGGCGTTCGGCAGACCGATCAGGCCGGCATCGGCCAGCAGCTTCAGCCGCAGCTCGACCCAGCCATCTTCGCCGGCGGTTCCCTTCTCGGCGAAACGCGGGGCTTGGCGGACCGATGTGGAGAAACGCTTGTTGCCATGACCGCCACGTCCACCACGGGCGAGAACCGCGGTCTGGCCGTCCTCGACCAGGTCGATCACGACGCCGGACACCGAAACGGCCTGGGTCCCCGGCGGAACGCGGATCACCAGGTCGTCGCCACGGGCGCCCTGCTTGTTCGAGCCTTCACCGTGGTTACCGCGCTGGGCGCGGAAGTGCTTGGAACGGAGCGCTCCGAGGTCGCGGCGCGACGAATCGCAGAGCAGGATGACACCACCGCCGTGGCCGCCGTCACCGCCGTCCGGCCCGCCGCGCGGCACGTGGGCCTCGCGCCGGAATCCGATCACACCATCGCCACCGCCACCGGCTTCAACGTAGATTTTGGCTTTGTCATAAAGCACCGGCCAAGACTACGTTGAAAGGGCTCTTAACGAGAAAGACCCGCTTGCGCGGGCCTTTCGAATGCTGATTGTCGCTGGTCGTTACTCGGCCGGGTCGACCGAAATAACCCTTCCTCGGCGGCCGGGCTTGAATTCGACCTTTCCGGGGCGGGTTGCAAAAATGGTGTGGTCGCGGCCGATGCCGACGCCGTCTCCGGGCCAGAACTGGGTGCCACGCTGGCGGACGATGATCTCGCCACCGGTCACTGCTTCACCGGCGAAAACTTTGACCCCGAGCATCTTGGGGTTCGAGTCACGACCGTTCCTTGAGGAGCCAAGACCTTTCTTGTGCGCCATTAGTTGTCGTCCTCCTTTTTGGCTGCAGGCTTCTTCGCCGCAGGCTTCTTGGCAGCAGGCTTCTTCGCGGCTGCCGGCTTCTTTTCGGCCGCGGGCTTCTTCGCGGCAGGCTTCTTCGCCGCAGGCTTCTTTTCAGCTGCCGGCTTCTTCGCCGCAGCGGGCTTCTTCGCGGCCGGCTTCTTCGCCGGTGCCTTGTCGGCCGGGGCGGTCTTGGTCGCGGCTTCGGCCTTCGGCTCGTCCTTTTTGGCAGCGGCCTTCTTCGGTGCGGCCTTCTTGGCGCCACCGAGTGAAGTGATTTCCAGTTTGGTCAGCTCGGCGCGATGTCCAGCTCGACGGCTGTAGCCCTTCTTGGCCTTGTACTTGAAGACCTTGATCTTTTCGCCGCGCAGATGCTCGGTGACGGTCGCCTCTATCTTGATCTTCTCGAGGTCCTTGGCCGTCGCGACCAGTTTGTCGCCCCTGAACATGACCGGCCGCAGCGTGACTTTGTCACCCTGATCCGCCTTCAGGCGATCAACCACGAGAACCGTGCCTTCTTCGACCCGGTACTGCTTGCCACCGCTTTCTACAACCGCATACATAATTGAACTCTCAAATCCTTGTCTGGTCTGGTCAGCACTCAGCGTGAGAAGGTACTTCTACTTGCGACCACGCCTGCGTCGTCCGCGCCGGAGGCCGAACCGGCCGGAGTTTACCGACTTCTCATCTTCGGGCTGCTTCGCACCCTCATCCGGCGCATTCGTCGGCTGATCAGCCTGTTCCGGTGCCTTTTCTGGCTGCGGCGCCTCGGTCTCGACGGCGACCGCACCGTCGGGTTCCGATTTGGCGGCCTCGGCCTTCTTCTGGTCTGATTTCGGCGGCCTGGAGCCGGATCGACCGTTCTTCTGCGAGCCGCCTGAGTTGCGGCTGCGGCGCGAGCGGTTCGGCTTCGCCTGGGGCCGCTTCGGAGTCGTGTCCTCGGGCTGCTCGGCGTCCGGCAACAGTGATGCGATCGCCGAGGCCCGCTCCACCGACTCGATCTTGACCAGCTTGCGGGACCCGACCACATCGGCTGCTCCGGTGACACTGATGATGTACGAGTCGATCCGGGCGATCGCGTCGTCCGCGTTATACATATGCGGCTCTTCGATCTTCACGAAGACCTCTTCGTCCGGCCGGAAGGGCAGGGCGCGCTCTTCGATCTTGACGCGCTCCCCCGACTCGATCAGCTCGAAGTTGTCGATCGGCAGCGCCTCGCCGCCTTCGAAGTGGAACTGCTTGTCGTCCTCGGCCTCGAGCTCGAGGAGCCCGCTGTCCGGATGGTTGAGCAGTGCCGCCACCTTCGGGTGGACGCGGACCAGGAAGGCCTCTTCGTCCGAATGGTCGGAGGCGATCTCCCGCATCTTGCGGAGGCCTTCGAGGGCCACGGTCTCGGCCGAAAGCACGACGCCGTCGCCGGCGCAGGTCGGGCACTTGACCGTGAGGATCTCGCGGACCCCGTCGGTGATGTTCTGGCGGGTCATCTCGACCAGGCCGAGCGGCGAGATCTCGACCAGGTAACTCTTGCTCTTGTCGGCGTCGAGGGCGTTGCGAAGCGTGCCGAGCACCTTGTCGCGATTCTTGCCCTTCGCCATGTCGATGAAGTCGATGACGATGATGCCGCCGATGTCGCGCAGCCTGAGCTGTCGGACGACTTCGGCCGCCGCTTCGTTGTTGACTCGGGTGATCGTCTCTTCGAGACCGCCCTTGCCACGACCGGTGAACGAGCCGGAGTTGACGTCGATCACGGTCAGCGCCTCGGTGTAGTCGATGATCAGGTATCCGCCGGAAGGCAGGTCGATGCGACTGCCGAGCGTCGACTGGATCGCCTTCTCGATCTCCCATTTCTCGAACAGCGGCTTGGTGCCTTCATACATCTCGACCTTTTCGACCAGTTCGGGCGCGGTCCGTTCGAAGAAGCTGGTGACTCGGTCGAACTGTTTCTGGTCGTCGATGATCGCGCGGTCGAACTCGTTGAGGAACACGTCCCTGAGGACGCGGACCGGCAGGTCCTGCTCCTGGAAGACGAGCGACGGAGCTTTAACGCCCTTCTTTCTTTTCTCGAGCACGTCGCTGAGGCGATGAAGGTAGGAGACCTCCCGGGTGAAGTCCGCCTTCTTCGCGCCGTGGGCGGCGGTGCGCACGATCAGTCCGCCGGGACCGTCATACGAACGGCTGACCATGCGGCGCAGACGTTCGCGCTCCTTGTCGACCAGGCGGCGGCTGACGCCGACCCCGGTGCCGGCGGGCGCGTAGACCAGATAACGGCCGGCGATCGTGACGTTCATCGAGAGCCGGGCGCCCTTGCTCTTGATCGGGTCCTTGATCACCTGGACCAGGATCTCCTGCTTGGGCTTGATCAACTCATCGATGCGCCGGCCCGTGCCGCGGCCGCGCTTCGGTGCCTGCTGGCCGTCGGCCAGCAGGATCTCGTCGACGTGCAGGAAGCCGTTGCGTTCAAGCCCGATGTCGACGAAGGCCGCTTCCATGCCGGGCAGCACGTTGTCGACCTTGCCGAGGTAGATGTTGCCGACGAGCGAGCGTCCGCCGCGGCGTTCGATGTAGACCTCGGCGACTTCCCGCTGGGACTTCACGGTTTTCGCTTCGAGTACGGCCACGCGGGTTTCGCCGCGGTCGGCCGATACAACAATCGTTTTTTTCATTTCAGGTGTTTCCGTTCAGATTGGTTGACCGGAACCCACTACGGGATCCAGGTACCCCTCTGACCGGCGCGCGACTCGATGTGAATGCTCTGCAGGATCCCGAGCATCAGGAAGGTGGCGATGACCGCCGAACCCCCGTAGCTCATCAACGGCAAAGGTATGCCTGTGATCGGCATGATGCCGAGGTTCATTCCCACGTTTACGAAGACCTGGAACATGATCGCCGCGGCGATGCCGGCGGCAACGAGCGTTCCGTAGAAATTCTTCGAGAGCGTCATCAGACGCAGCGCCCGCCAGAAAAGGAGGGCAAAAAGGGATAAGACAAGCGCGGCACCGACGAATCCATATCTTTCGGCGACCACGGCAAAGATGAAATCTGTGTGGTTCTCGGGCAGAAACCCGAGGCGTGACTGGGTTGCCTGATCACCGCGACCGGTGGTACCACCGGATCCTGCGGCGACTTTGGCCTGATTCTGCTGGTAGCCGCCATCTCCGATATCCGAAGACGGTTCGAGGAAAGACGTGAGCCTTTCCTGCTGGTACTCCTTGAGGAGCGGCGCACCGGCCATCGGCATGGCGACGAGGACGATGGCGATGAAAACTGCCAGGCCGCCTCCGATTGCGGCGAGGTGCGTCCAGCGCACCCCCGCCGCGACCATGATCGCGATGGTGATCGCCCCGAACACCAGAGAGGTGCCGAGGTCCTGCAGGAGGACGAGACCGGTTGGCGCAAAACCAAGCGCCAGGTAGCGGATCGTCCTTTGTCCTTTGGAGCCACGTCGGGCCCCGTCAATGACAAATCCAGCCAGGGAGAGGATGAGCAGAACTTTGCCCAGTTCGGCCGGCTGGAAGGTGAAGAGTGGAAGTTCAAGAGAGTTGGTTGATCCCCGCAAGGCGACTCCAAAAGCGAAGACCGCGAAGATCGAAGTACAGAGGAACGTGTAGATACCCACCCGCAGTTCGCGGAAGCGTGAGTAATCGACCCTCGAGATGAGAAACATCGCAACAATTCCCACCAGACCGTACAGAGCTTGGCGCTGCATGTAGTAGTCGGGGGAGCCGGGGATCGCGTTGCGGCTGCCCTGGTGCAGCGTAAGCAGAGAGCAGGCGAGCAGGCCCAGAGCGGAAAAGACGAGCCAGCCGTCCATGTCGCGGATGCCGATGCGCTCGAGCAGGGAGGTCCGGTGATGGAAGGGTCCGACCTCACCCCGGCTGACCCGTGAGGACTCCATCACTCGACCGCCCCGGTGCCGCCAGAGACGGCCTTGGCCTGCTTGTCGAAGTAGGCCGACAGGATCTGCAAGGCCACCGGCGCTGCGGTGTCGGCGCCGAAGCCGCCCTGCTCGATCGTGGTGATGACGACGATCTCGGGATCGGGGTAGGGGGCCAGCACGGCGTACCACGCCTGGTCACCGTTCGGCGGGCGTTCGGCGGTACCCGTCTTGCCGGCCACCGGAATCGGGAAGCCGCCAAATACGCCATAAGAGGTGCCTTCGGGTTCCTGCGCCGCATCGTGGAGGCCGCCCATGATCACTTCGCGGGCACCGGGATCGATCGGGATCTGGCGCGCCACTTCGGGTTCGGTCTCGGCCAGAACCCGGCCGGCGGAATCCTCGGTCTGCTTGACGAGACGGGGTTTGTAGACCGTACCGCCGTTGCCGAGCGCCGAGTAGGCGACCGCCATCTGGAGCGGGTCGGCCTGGAGCGAACCCTGGCCGATGGCCAACTGGATGTTGTCGCCGATCACCCACGGCACGGCGAACGGGTTGTTCGGCTCTTCGCGGTCGCGTTTGTTGATCGCCGCCTTCGAAGGCAGGAATCCGGCCGACTCCCCCGGGAGGTCGATCCCGGTCATCCGGCCGATGCCGAACCGGTCCGACCATTTCTGCAGCTTGTTGGTGCCGTTCAGCTTGGCGCCGAGCAGGTAGTAGTAGACGTCGGAAGACACCTCGAGCGAACGCCTGAGGTCGACCGGACCGTGCGGCTGCTTACCGGCATTGGTGAAGACCTGGTCTGCGATCTCGACCTGGCCCCCGTCCTGGATCACATCGTTGGCAGAGATCTCCCCCGCATCGAGTGCCGCGATCGCCGTGAACGGCTTGTAGATCGAGCCGACCGGATATGCACCGCTGATCGCCCGGTTGAAGAGCGGAGCGCCCAGGTCCTCGTCATAGAGATCGTCGACCTGATTCTGGGTCAGCGGCCGGGTGAAGATGTCGGGGTCGAAGGTCGGAGCCGAGCCCATCCCGAGGATTTCGCCGCTGTTCACGTCCATCGCCACGAAGCCGCCCGGGAGGCCGATCGAGGACAGCGCCGCTTCGCCGGCCGTCTGCACGTCCTGGTTGAGGGTGAGCCGCAGGGTATCTCCCGGTTTCGGGGTCTCCGAGGTGAGCTGCCCCTTGACCCGGCCGGTCGAATCGACCTGGTACTTGGTGGTGCCGGCCGTGCCCCGCAGGGTCTCGTCGTAGGTCTGCTCGATGCCGGCCTTGCCGAGGACGTCGCCGCACTGGATGTCGGGGTCGTCAGTGGTTTCGAGGTCGTCGGCAGTCACGTCGCCGACGCTGCCGAGCAGGTGGGCAGCCTCGAACCCGCGCGGATACTTGCGGACGAAGACCCGGTTCACCTGAACCTCGGGAAACTCGGCCTGGTGCTCCTGGAGGTAGAACACGAGGCCGTCGTCGACGTCGCTGGCCAGGGTCACCGGGCTTCCGGGCGGATTGTCCTCGACTTCGGTGCGGTAGCGCTTGCGGACCCAGTCGAGGTCCCGGTCCATCAGGTCGGCGACCGAGCTGAAGAGTTTTCGCCGGGCGGGGATTTCAGTTGGCACCTCGACCGGATCGAGCTGGAGCGCCATGCTGGTTCGGTTGTCGACCAGCACCTCACCGTCCCGGTCGAGGATCCGGCCGCGCGGGGGCCGCACCCGGATCTCACGGGTCCGGTTCTCGGTCGCCTCGGCCAGATACTCGTCGCCGGTCACGACCTGGAGCGACCAGAGCCGGAAGAAGAGGACGGTAAAGAGGAACAGGCCGGCGCCACCGATGATCGCCACTCGCAGAGCGGTGCCGTGGCGATGCCTGGTTTTCGGGATGACGGGTTGGAATTTCATGGCTCGGCCTATAAACCACCCATATCGGTCAGAGTTGCCGAGGGACCCCGGCGACGCCCGCGACGCTCGTTGATCAATGCGGGCCGCAGGACCCTGCGGATCAGGGCGTACAGAGGAAAGGCCAGTAAGAAACCATAGAGACCCTGCATGATTACCTCGACCAGGATCCCCGCGCCGAGCGACGCGTCGAAGCCGAGCATGGTGGTGAAGAGACCGAGGGCGAGACTCGAGGCGATGGTCGCGGCACCGCATAGACCGGCTGTAACCAGGCGATCCGGTTGTTCGCCACGCTCGCGGTAGAGGCCGGCGGCATAGCCCACACCCATGAAGATCAGGCACGCGGTGCCGAGCGGTCCGTCGGTGAGCCCGTCGGAGAGGAAGCCGATCGAGAAACCTACCGTGGCCCCGACCATGCTGCCGCCGAGCAGCCCGAAGATCACGGCGCAGCCCGGCAGTATCCAGAAGGACGTGTGAAGCACTTCGACCAGCGAGAAGAACCCGGTCTGGAGCAGCACCACAAGCAAAACCAGCAGCGCGATCCTCAGTGCGACTTTGTTGGTGACGATCATCCGCGGTTGCCGCCCGTCAGGACCTGGAGCAAGTCGAGGTTCCGCATGTTCGCGTAGGGCTTCAGGTCGACCGTCTGGATCGCTTCGCGTTCGTCGATCGGTGCGGCGTCGACCTCACCGATCGGGATGTTTCGCGGATAGAGCGAGGACAGGCCTTCCCCGCGCCAGCCGGAGGTAACCACGCTTTGCCCCTTGGCGATGTTCTTGGTCTGGTCGAGAAATTCGAGCACCAGCTTGTCGGGGGCCCCGATCGTCGGCCGGACGACGCCCTGGGCACCGCCCGGGACGACCTTGCCACTGACCGCGCTCGAGGAGTCGGTGATCAGGGTGACCACGGACTCGCCGCGGCTGGCCGAGCTGATGTGGCCGACCAGTCCGTCGCCGCTGATCACCGGGTCGTTGAGCTTGATCCCGTCCGAGGTCCCGCCGTCGATGCCGACCGTCGAGAACCAGAGGGTGGGCGACCGGCTGATGACCGACGAAGTGACCGGCTTGTAGCCATCGGCGATGCCGGCCTTCGTCTGGAGGTTCGCCATCTTGCGCAGCTGCAGGTTCTCCTGGAGTGCTACCTGGCCGGCGATCGCCTGCGTCCTTGATTCTTCGAGCTCGTTGGTCAGGCGCTCGCGCTCGCCCCGAGCCTCGACCGTCTCGTCGAACCAGTTGACCAGGTCCCGGGCGGGCTTGAGGGCCCGGCTGGCCGCATCCTGGACCGGTCCGAACACCGTCCCGAGCCCGCCACCGAAGGCTCCTGAGCCCTGGCCGAAGGTCGCCGTGAGCAGCACGAAACCGAGCAGGACCAGCCCTATAAGAACCGCTCGGCGGCGGCGAACTTGCTTTCGGTACACGGCTTGAAACCTTGGTTTGCGGGGTTGATTTAGCAGTCGCGAAGCGACGGGGCGCGACTAGTGACTTTCTCACTTATCAGCGCGGATGGTGCCGTCTGCGAGGCGCCTGTTCGAGTACTTGCAGACTGACTTGAAAACGCCGGACCTTGACCAGCGGTCCGAGTCTGGATTGTACCGGGACCGCCCTTTCGGCCGGTTCAGGAGTCGAGTTCGGGCGCGAGCTCGAACAGCAGTCCGATCGGCAGACCGATCACGTTGGCGACATCCCCTTCGATTCCCGCCACCAGAGCCGAACCTCGGCCCTGGATCGCGTAACCACCCGCCCGGTTCCGCCACTCGCCACTGGCCAGGTAACGGTCGACCTCTCCGATCGAGAGTTCTTTGAAGCGCACCTTCGAGACAGCCACTCCGGTACGCATCTGCTCGGCCTCGGGACCGGCGACCGCCACCCCGCTGAAAACCTCGTGGACGCGCCCGGAGAGCTGCGCCAGGTACTCGCGCGCCCGAACCTCGTCCTCAGGCTTGCCGATGAC
>JBBSKC010000085.1:0-9279 GCA_038256675.1 Solirubrobacterales bacterium
CGCCCCGGAGGTGCTCGCCGAGTACGCGGATCAGATCGACGAGCGCGACGTGACTCCGGACGACTTCGGGCGCATCGCCGCCCAGACCGCCAAGCAGGTGATCCTCCAGCGAATCCGCGAGGCCGAGCGGGACATGATGTTCCACGAGTACCAGGACCGCGTGGGAGAGCTGATCACCGGGATCATCCAGCAGTCGGACTCCCGCTACACGCTGGTCCAGCTGCGCGAGCGCGTCGAAGCCCTGCTGCCGAAGTCCGAGCAGGTCTACAGCGAGCGTTACGACCATGGCATGCGCGTAAAGGCCGTGATCACCGACGTTTCCGAGTCGACCAAGGGCCCGAGCATCGTCGTCTCACGACGCTCGCCCGAACTGATCAAGGGGCTCTTCGAACTCGAAGTCCCCGAGATCGCCGACAAGCTGGTCGAGATCGTCGGCGTCGCCCGTGAGCCCGGCTACCGCTCGAAGATCGCGGTCGTCTCCCACGCCGACGGTGTCGATCCGGTCGGCGCCTGCGTCGGCCCCCGTGGCTCGCGCGTCCGCATGGTCGTGTCCGAACTGCGTGGCGAGAAGATCGACATCATTCCTTACAACGAAGAACCGGCCCGCTTCGTCGCCAAGGCGCTTTCGCCGGCCCGCGTCCGCGAGGTCCTGGTCGACGACGAGGAGATGCAGGCCACGGTAGTCGTACCGGACGACCAGCTTTCCCTGGCGATCGGCCGCGACGGCCAGAACGCCCGCCTCGCCGCCCGCCTCACCGGCTGGCGGGTCGACATCAAGTCCGAAAGCGAATTCGCCAAGGACGAGAGCTCAATGGAATACGAAGGCGAAGAAGAGTTCGACGGCCGCTGCATGGCCGTCCTGTCTTCCGGCCGTCGTTGCCCGAACGCCGCGATCGGCGGTTCGACCTACTGCGGCCTGCCGCAGCATCAGGCGCTTTCACGCTTCTCGACCAGTCACGTCGGCGTGCTCGCCGGCCTCGGTGACGGCGAGATCGCCACGCTGGCCGATCCTGACTCAGATGATGCGGAAGTGACAGCTTTGGTCGCCGGAGCGGAGGCCGAGTTCGTCGAGCCGAGCGACGAGCCCGAAGCCGTCGAAGAGGCGACAGCGGAAGAAGAGACCGAAGCTGGAGAAGCTGAAGAAGCTGACGTTGAAGGTGAAGCAGTCGCCGAGGAAACTGAAGCCGCAGAAGTAGTCGCAGAAGCGGTTGAAGAAGAACCAGTTGAAGAAGCAGTCGAAGAAGCGGTGGCTGAAGCAGCAATTGAAGAAGTAGTGGCTGAAGAAGTAGTCGAAGAAGCCGTGGCAACCGCCGAAGAAGAAGTCGCGCCGGTTGACGGAGAAAGCCAGGCCGAGTGAGTAAGAAGCGCGTTCATGAAATAGCCAAGGAAGCGGGAGTCACCAGCAAGGAACTGCTGGCTGCACTCAAGGCTGCCGGTATCGAAGCGAAGGCCGCCGCGTCGAGCGTCGAAGAAGCCGACGCCAAGAAGGCGCTCGCTTCGGCCAACGGCAAGAGCACGCCGGCAAAGCAGCCCGCCGCCGTCAAGGCCCCTGCCAAAAAGGCGCCAGCCAAGAAGACCGCAGCGAAGGCCGAGCCCAAGTCCCCAGAGCCGAAGCGGGCCCCGGCAGTTGCCGAGCCCGCGAAGCCCGCCAAAGTGGCACCGCCGAAGGCTGCGCCCGTCCAGGCTGAGCCAGCCAAGACGGGCACCGCCGCCAAGCCTGCCGCAAAGGCACCCAGTGCTTCCAGCGCCCCGGTCAAGGCATCCGGCACAGCCCCGGCCTCCGGCAACGGCGCCGCTGCGGCAGGCAAACCCGCCAAGCGCCGCCGGGTGGTCATCGATTCCCAGGCATCCCGCCGCGAGCAGGGTGGTGGCCCGCCGCCGCAGCGTCCGCCGCGCAGGCGGGGAGGACGCCGCCGCCGCCCGCTGCTCGAAGAACCGACGCCGGTCGACACCAATCCGGCCGAACCGGTCGCGACCACCGTCAGCTCCGGCGTCACCGTCCGTGACCTGGCCGAACTTCTCGGACTGAGCTCGGCCGAACTGATCAAGAAGCTGATGATGATGGGCGAGATGGCGACGCTCACGCAGACCCTCACCGACGAGTCGGTGCTCGCGATTGCCGAGGAATACGACCGCAAGATCGAGATCGTGTCTGCCGCGGAAGAAGAAGCTCCGGCGCCGGAGTTCGACGACGCCGAAGAGACCCTGTCCGACCGCCCGCCGGTCGTGACGATCATGGGCCACGTCGACCACGGCAAAACTTCACTGCTCGACGCGATCCGCGAGACCGAGGTCGCCGCCGGAGAAGCCGGTGGCATCACCCAGCACATCGGCGCCTACCAGGTGCATCACGCCGATAACAAGATCACCTTCCTCGACACACCTGGTCACGAAGCCTTCACCGCGATGCGCGCCCGTGGCGCGCAGGTCACTGACGTGGCCGTGATCGTCGTCGCCGCCGACGACGGCGTCATGCCGCAGACGAGGGAAGCGATCGATCACGCCCGCGCCGCAGACGTGCCGATCCTGATCGCCGTCAACAAGATCGACAAGGAAGGCGCAAATCCGGACCGCATCCGGACCGACCTCGCCGCCGACGGCCTCAACCCCGAGGACTGGGGCGGCGACACGATCTACTGCAACGTCTCCGCGAAGACGCACGACGGTCTCGACAACCTGCTCGACATGATCATCCTGGTGACCGAACTCGAAGAGCTCGGCGCCAATCCCGACGCGCCGGCCTCGGGCACCGTCATCGAATCCAAGCTCGATCCGGGCAGGGGACCCGTTGTGAGTGTGCTGGTCAACCGTGGCACCCTGCGCGTGGGCGACTCAGTCGTCGCTGGCGCGGTCTGGGGCAAGGTCCGCGCCATGCACGATTATCTCGGCGAAAAGGTCGAGGTCGCGACACCCGGGATGCCCGTGGAGGTCCTTGGCTTCGACGGCGTCTGTGAGGCCGGCGAGTTCGTCACCGCGGTCGAGAACGATCGCCGCGCCCGCCAGATGGCACAGGAGAAGCTGAACCGCCTCAAGGCCGAGACGATCGCCCGCCGCTCGGCACGCAAAGTCACTCTCGAAGAGATCTTCGACCGCGCCCAGACCGGCGACCTAAAGGAGCTGAACATCGTTCTCAAGAGCGATGTCGCCGGCTCCCTGGAAGCTCTTCACGACGAAATCGCCAAGGTTCCGCAGGAGCAGGTCGGCATCAACATCATCCGCGCCCAGACCGGCGGCATCACCGAATCCGACGTGATGCTGGCATCGGCCTCGAACGCTGTGATCATCGGTTTCAACGTGCGCCCGCTGAGCGACGCGCGTCGCGCCGCCCAGATCGAAGGCGTGGACGTGCGGTCGTATTCCGTGATCTACAAGATCACCGAGGACCTGCGCAACGCGATGGAGGGCATGCTCGACACGGTCGAGGTCGAAGAGTCACTCGGCGAGGCCGAAGTCAAGGAGATCTTCAAGGCGTCCAAGGTCGGCAAGATCGCCGGCTGCGTGGTCACCGACGGCAGGATCAACCGGGACGGCCAGGTGCGCCTCATCCGCGAGGGCACCGTCATCTGGACCGGCAAGCTCGATTCGCTGCGGCGGTTCAAGGATGCGGTCCAGACGGTCGAAGAAGGCCAGGACTGCGGCATCGTGCTCGACGGTTACGCCGATGTCAAGGTCGGGGACATGATTGAGTTCTTCTCGACCAAACAGGTCGAACAGACCCTCGGTTAGGCGTCAATGGCAATCTCCAGGATGCGGCGAGTCAACGAAGTGATGCGTCAGGTGATCAGCGACACGATCACCTCGGACCTGAGTGACCCGCGGCTCGACATGGTCACCGTCAACTCGGTCGACACCAGTCCCGACCTGCGCCATGCCAAGGTCTTCGTGACGGTGCTCGGCGACGATGAGGCGCGCGAAGACGCCCTCGCCGGCCTGAAGCGCGCCCACGGCCTGATCCAGGGCCGGGTCGCCCGGGAAACGTCGATGAAGCACACGCCAACCCTGACTTTCGAGTACGACGAATCGGTCGAGACCGGCCTGCGAATCGCCGCGCTGCTCGATTCCGACGTCGATTCGGAACCTGATCGGGGGCGCAGTGAACCCGGCGACTGACACCGGCAAGCGCACGGTCCGCGGTGACCTTCAGGAGATCGCCGACCTGATCGGCGAGAATGGCAAGTTTCTGCTGACCACCCACGAAGGCCCCGACGGCGACGCGCTCGGCTCGCTGCTCGGCATGCACCAGATCCTCGAGACCCTGGGCAAGGACTCGGCCATGTTCCTGGCGGCCAAGGAGTTCCCGCTGCCGATCGAGTATCGCCACCTGCCGCTCGAGGGCGTATTCCACGAACCTCCGGCCGATCTGCGTGACCGCGTCGTCATCTTCCTCGACTGCGGCAACATCGACCGGATGCCGGTCGATTTCCTGCGCGATGGCGGCAAATGCGTGGTCAACGTCGACCACCATCACGACAACACCGAATTCGGCTCACTCAACTTCGTCAATGACTGCGCGTCAAGTACCGCCGAAATCATCTACGAACTGGCGCTGCTGCTCGACGTCAAGATCAGCGCCTCGATCGCCCGCGCGCTTTACATCGGCATCGTCACCGACACCGGCAAGTTCATGTACGACAACACCAACGCCCGCACCCTCGAGGTCGCGGCCGCGCTGGTGCGGGCCGGGGTCGACATCGACGACGTCAACCGCCGGCTCTACGAAAGCGTGCCGATCGAGAAGCTGCGTCTCCTCAGCCGCGCACTCGACAAGATCGAGCTTCGCTGCGACGACGAACTGATCACCACTTACATCTCGGCCGACGACTATCAGCAGGCGGGAGCCGGGGAGGAGATGACCGAAGGGATCATCGACCACCTGCGCGCTGTCGACGGCATCCGGGTCGCCGCGGTAGTTCGCGACCAGGTCAGCCGGGGACGGGCCGCCCGCAAGATCAGCCTGCGGGCCGGCGACGATCACACCGACGTCTCGATGCTCGCCCGGCGCTTCGGCGGCGGCGGCCACGTGCGTGCCGCCGGCTGCTCGACCGAACTCGAATTCGGTGAAATCATCGCGGAACTGTGCACCGGCCTCGGAGAACAGCCTGAAAGCTGAAGATCCGGGCATCCTGGTCTTCGACAAACCCGCCGGCGTCACGTCACACGACGTGGTGGCTCAGGTCAGACGCGAGCGGAGCGGCAAGGTCGGTCACGCCGGCACGCTCGATCCGTTCGCGACCGGCGTGCTGACCGTCCTGCTCGGCCGCGCCACCAGGCTCCAGCGGTACCTGCTCGGCCTTTCCAAGACTTACGTCGCGACGGCGCGGCTGGGCTGGCGATCGAGCACCGGCGACAGCGACGGTGAACTCACCGAGACCGGTGTAATCCCGTCGGAGCTGTCGTTGCCGACCGGCGAGATCGAGCAGATGGTGCCGATGACCTCTGCCGTCAAAGTCGACGGAGAACGGCTCTACAAGCGGGCCCACCGCGGTGAGGAAGACAATGACCGACCGGTGCGGACCGTGGACATCCTGCGTGCCGAACTGCTCGAAAGCGACGCAGAGCGGGCGACCTTCGAGGTCGAGTGCAGTTCGGGTACGTACGTGAGGACCCTCATAGAAACCCTCGGCGACGCGTACTGCGAAGAACTGCGCCGGACCGCGGTCGGCCCGATCGGGATCGACCGGGCGGGCGACGTGCTGACCCCTCTCGAAGCACTCTCGTTCCTGCCGCAGGTCGAGATCTCACCCAGCCAGGCAACTACCGTCGGGTACGGACAGACCCTCGCTGCGCCCGGCGACCTGGCCGAAGGGGAACCGGTCCTGCTCGTCAACGGGGATAACCTGACGGCCGTGGCGAGCCGATCTGGAGACAAACTGAAGGCCGAAGTCGTAATGGAACCGCAGGGCTGATGATCAAGGTCACCGCTCTGGCGGACGCCGAGCATCGTCCCCGCCACATCGCGATCGGCACCTTCGACGGGGTCCACGTCGGCCACCGGGCCGTGATCGAGGGGGCAGACACCGTGCTGACCTTCGATCCGCACCCGCTCGAAGTGCTGCATCCGCCCGCCGCGCCCAAGCTGTTGATGCCGTTCACCGTAAAGCGCGATGTGCTCGACGGGATCGGCGTCGGGGAGATGGTCGTGATCGCCTTCGACGAGGCGTTCACCCAGATCACGGCGGAGCAGTTCATCGAGGAGATCCTGATCGAGAAGCTCGGTGCCGAAAGGGTCTCGGTGGGCGAGAACTTCCGGTTTGGCGCGAAGGCCAGGGGCACGCCCGAAATGCTCAGCGGCCGCTCCGAATTCGAGACCCGGGTGGTCCCGCTGGTCGAAGTCAGCGGCGAGGCCGTTTCTTCGACCCGGATTCGCGCCCTGGTCGCCGCCGGCGACATGCGCGCGGCTCGTCGGTGCCTCGGGGTTCCGTTCATGGTCGAAGGGACGGTCGTGGAAGGCGACCAGCGGGGCCGTGAGCTCGGCTTCCCGACCGCGAACGTGGTCCCCGACGACCGGCTGGTCAGCCCCGGTCACGGTGTCTACGCCGCTTTTGCCAACGGCTTTCCAGCTGCGGTCAACATCGGCGTGCGCCCGACTTTCGAGACGGGGCGGGGCGTCCTGATCGAGTCCTACCTGATCGACCAGGACGTCGACCTCTACGGACAGGTCCTCCGGGTTGCCTTCGTCGAGCGCCTGCGCGGAGAGAAAAGGTTCGATTCGGCCGAGGCCCTGGTCGAGCAGATGAAGATCGACGTCGATACGACCAGGGGCGTCTGTGCTAGCTTCCAGCGTCCGTAACGGGGCTTCCCCCGGCGGCAGATAAATACGGATCGGGTCCTGACGTCTGTTTCCACGCTTACGCGGAAGACAGGTGGCGAGACCCAAAGGAAAACATGACTCTCACCAAAGACTACAAAGCCGAAGTGATCGGCAAATACGGCCAGAAGGATGGCGATACCGGCTCGACCGAGGTTCAGGTCGCGTTGCTCACCGAGCGCATCAACGACCTCACCGGTCACCTGCGTGAGCACAGCAAGGATCACCATTCCCGTCGCGGCCTGCTGATGATGGTCGGCAAGCGCCGTCGCCTCCTCCGGTATCTCGAGCGCACGGACGTGGACCGTTACCGCGCCCTGGTCGCCGATCTCGGTCTCCGGCATTGATCGAAGTCGGAGCTACCGCTCCTGGTTTCACCCTGCCGGACCACACCGGCCACGAAGTATCACTTTCCGACTTCGCCGGCAAGCGCCTCCTGCTGGCCTTCTACCCGCTTGACTTCAGCCCGGTCTGCACTGACCAGCTGTCGGGATACGAGAAGATCCAGAAGCAGCTCGACGACGCCGGGGTCACCCTGGTCGGAGTCAGCGTCGACTCGGCCTTCGCCCACAGGGCCTTCAGGGACAGCCTCGGTGTCGAAACAACTCTCCTGGCCGACTTCGAGCCGAAAGGCGCTGTAGCCAGCGCTTACGGCGCCTTCCTGGCCGATGCGGGACATTCCAACAGGTCATTGGTCCTGATCGACGCCGAAGGCAAGGTGGAGTGGGTATACGAGACCGACACACCGCTAGATATCCCGCCGGCCAGCGCCATCCTCGAAGCGATCTAGACCTGAGGAGGCAGGCGGCGCCCGGGAACGACCTGAGCGCGCCTGGACTTCGTCGACGTTCGCTCTACCCCTGATTCGTTTCGTTCGCCTATCCCGAAATATCCAAGCCAGGAAGGCATTCTGTGTCGCGTATTGCGTATATGGGACCAAAACTCGACACAGAATGCTCAAGCGTGCCTCTAAAGCTCCAAGACTCGGCCGTTCCAGTTCGCTGTTGAGAGTGGTGCACGGGGGCTGCCTGCGAGCGGCTGGCAAGGAGTAAAGGCCGGGAATGTCCGCGATCGTACTCACGTACTTGAGCTGTCATTCCCGGCCGTCGACGAAGCCAGGCGCTCGCAGGCAGTTCCCGGGTGCCGCTTGCCTGTACGCTACCCAGCGATAAGAGAACCCAGAGTTCTAAAGACAAAAGCCGCCATCCGGGCGGTTGGAGGATGTAAAAACTGATGAGTATTTTTGAAACGACGCGCGTTTCCGTGCGTGTAGGTGAGGAAGAGATCTCTTTCGAGACCGGCAAGCTCGCCAAGCAGGCAGGCGGCGCGGTCGTCGTCAAGTGTGGCGACACCCAGGTTCTTTCCACCGCCACCAAGGGAGGACTCCGCGATGTGGACTTCCTGCCCCTGACCGTAGACGTCGAGGAGCGCATGTATGCCGTCGGCAAGATCCCCGGCTCGTTCTTCCGCCGCGAGGCGAGGGCAGGCGAGAAAGCCACCCTGACCGCCCGCATGATCGACCGGCCGATCCGCCCGCTTTTCCCCAAGGGCTGGCACTTCGAGACCCAGCTGGTGACGATCCCGATGTCGGTAGATCAGGAGCACCCCTACGACATTCTCGCGATGAACGGCGCTTCCGCGGCGCTGGCGATCTCGGAGATCCCGGTCGCCAAGCACGTCGGCGCGGTCCGCGTCGGCAAGCTCGACGGTGACTTCGTGGTCAACCCGAACGAAGCAGATCACCCGGAGCTGGACCTCGACCTGATCGTGGCCGGCACCGACGAAGCTATCCTGATGGTCGAAGCCGGCGCCAGCGGCGTCTCCGAGGCCGACATCCTCGACGCGCTCGACATCGCTCACGCCGAGATCAAGAAGCTGGTCGCGACGATCGAAGAACTGCGCGTAAAGATCGGCAAGGAGAAGCTGGTCATAGACGAGCCGACCATCGACGAAAGTCTGCTCTCCGAGATCAAGTCGACCCACGGTCAGGCCCTGATCGACTCGATCGCGACCGAAGGCAAGCTCGAGCGTTACGAAGCGATCGACAAGGTCAAGGACGACGTCGTCGCCCAGTACGCGCCGGACACCGGCGACTCTGACGCCGACTCCGCCCGCAAGACGGAAGTCAAGTCGGCGATCAACGCGATCGAGAAGGACACGATCCGCAAGGCGATCGCCATCGACAAGAAGCGCCCCGACGGTCGAGCCCAGGACGAGATCCGGACGATCGAGTGCGAGGTCGACATCTCGCCCCGCGTTCACGGTTCGGCTCTCTTCACCCGTGGTGAAACCCAGATCCTCGGCAACGTCACGCTGGGCACGACCCGGATGGACATGCGGGTTGACGGTCTTGGTCTGGAAACCAGCAAGACTTTCTTCCACCACTACAACTTCCCGCCCTTCTCGGTCGGTGAGGCCGGTTTCATGCGCGGCCCGAAGCGCCGTGACATCGGTCACGGGGCGCTGGCTGA
>JBBSKC010000086.1:0-9213 GCA_038256675.1 Solirubrobacterales bacterium
ATCCTCGGCGGGGGCATGATGGTGATTGCGGTCGGCGGCCTGCTGATCAACCTGCTCGCGGCCCGGGTCCTCTTCCGGGCCGGCGGGAACAGCCTCAACGTCAAGGCGGCCCTCCGCCACGTCTTTGCCGACGTCGCCGGTTCGGTCGGCGTGATAATCGCCGCCGGCGTCATCCTGCTCACGGGCTGGGAGCAGGTCGACGCGATCGTCTCGATCCTGATCTCTCTGCTGATCGCCGCCAGCGCCTGGTCTGTCCTTCGCGAATCGGTCGATGTTCTGCTTGAGTCGACGCCGGAAGGCATGGACGCCGAAGAGATCGGCATGGCCATGGCTTCGATGCCCACTATCGAGCAGGTCCACGACCTCCATGTCTGGCAGATCACCTCCGGCTTCCCGACGCTCTCGGCCCACGTGCTCGTCGGGTCGGGGGCCGACTGCCACGCTGCCCGCCGGGACCTGGAAGTCATGCTTCACGACCGTTTCGAAATTGATCACACGACGCTGCAGGTCGAACACGTGCCTTCGGGCAAACCGCTCACGATCGACGGCGGCTGATCCGACTCAGAGGGGTCCATCAGCTCAGGTTGGCGAAGGCCGAAAATGGTGTCCGAAACCCCCGGTACCTTTGGTTTCATGAGTTGGCACGCCGGGCGCCTCGCCGCCTTCGACATAGAAACCACGGGGACCGATACGGAAAACGACCGTATCGTGACCGCTTCCGTCAGCCTGGTCGGCAATGGAATCGACACCGTGAGCCGGAACTGGCTGGTCGATCCCGGGGTGGAGATTCCCGACGAGGCGACTTCGGTCCACCGCATCACGACCGAGATGGCCCGTGCCGACGGTCAACCGGCGGCAGAGGCCGTCGAGGAGATCACCCTAGTCCTGGCCGAACAGCTCGCCCAGGACATCCCGGTCATCGCATTCAACGCCCGCTTCGACCTGACGATCCTCGATCGTGAAGCGCGCCGCTACGGAGTCGAGCCCCTGGTCGACCTGATCGGCGGCCCCGAGGCGATGCTGGTGATCGATCCATACGTGCTGGACAAGAACTACAACATGTACCGCCCCGGCAAGCGCACGCTGAGCGTTCTCTGTGAGTCCTACGGAATCGCCCTGGACGACGCCCATACCGCCGACGCGGACGCGCTGGCGGCGGCCCGACTCGCCTGGAAGCTGGCGAGCGTTACCGCGGAACTTCAGCAGTTCGACCTGCTCGAACTCCACGAACGCCAGATCGAATGGGCCTCGTCCCAGGCGATCGAGCTCCAGGCCTATTTCGAGTCGAAGGGCCGGACCGAGCGGATCGAAGGCGCCTGGCCGATCGTTCCGGTACCGATCCCCGTTGCCGAAGTGACTGACATTTCGGCTCCGCTGCCGATCGCCCCGGCCGCCTGATCCGCAGCCGGACGGCGCTTCAGGGACAATCGGCCGCGTGACCGACGGACACCACACGCTCGAGGACGAAAAGCTCGACCTCGACGAGGAGGAAGAACGCGACCTCTTGAGCGAGATGGGCGGCCCGCAGGGGATCGCCGATTCGAGCCTGCCCGGTCTGGTCTTCATCGCGGTCTATACGCTCGGCGGGTCCGATCTGCAGATGGCCTCGATCGCCGCGATCGGACTGGGGGCCCTGATCGCCGTCTACCGCCTGTTCCGCGGCGAGTCGGCGAAATACGCCGCCGGCGGGTTCATCGGCGTGCTGATCGCCGCCTTCATTGCGACCCGGACCGGCAAGGCCGAGGACTTCTTCCTGCCCGGACTGCTGTTCAACGCCGGCTACGCGATCGCCTACGCCGTTTCGATTCTGATCAGGTGGCCGCTGATCGGTGTTTTCGTCGGGCCGCTGATGGGGGATGGCATGACCTGGCGGAAGGATCCCGACCGGGTCCGCCTGTTCAGCCGCGCCAGCTGGCTGTGGGTCGGCATGTTCCTGGTTCGCCTCCTGGTCCAGTTGCCGCTCTACCTCAGTAGTTCACTCGTTGCGCTGGGAATCGCAAAGACCGTGATGGGATTGCCGATCTTCGCCCTGACCCTCTGGCTGACGTACCTGATGCTGAAGCGGGAGGGTTTGGATCTAAAGCGAGTGGGCGGTACCAGCGGGTCGCCCAAACCGCAATAAGAAGGCCGCGAGTTAAAAGAGATACAATGCCCGGCCACTTTGTCTCCGACCCCCTCACCACCTAAATCCCGCCGCAGAGCCAAATCCAAGGCTGCTGCGGGACGACCGGGTGCAACAAAGGACCGAGAAGACGCTTCGGTCCGGCTGCGGATCGAAATTCCCGGAGGCGATTACGGCACTGATCCGTTCGAGATCGTGGTCCAGGCTCACCTGCCCGGTGAACCCGAGGTCTATTACGACGTAAGCGAAGTCTGGAACGAAGACAAGGAGAAGTTCGGTTCCCGCGGACGAATCGACACCACCCTCGGCGTCGGCATGGCGGCAGCCGCGTGGGCGCCCCTCCGCCGCCTCCTCGAAGCCGACGTTCCCGACCGGCTCGAGATCAGGGACGAAGAAGTGGGGGACCTGCTCGACGGCGCCGCAACACGGCTGGAGCACTCCGGCATCGCGGTGGCCTGGGATCCCGAGATGAACGACTCGCTGGACGCAAGGGTCGTGGTTGGCATGACCGGCGGACTGAGCCAGAGCGTGCCCGACGTTTTCGACGACGCCGCGCTCCAGGGATTCTCGTGGCAGCTGTCGCTCGACGGGACCCCGCTTTCCGATGAAGAAACGGCGTCCCTGGTCCGCTCCGGCCGCCCGGTGGCGTGGCTGCGTGGCAAGTGGGTCCTGGTACCACCGGTCCAGGCACAGCGTGCACTCAAGCCGGACCTGAAACCCCTGACCGCTATCGACGCGCTGAGCGTCGCCCTGACCGGCAGCACCGTGGTCGACGGCCGCACGGTCGAGGTCAAGGCCAGTGGCTGGGTCGCGGCACTCAGGGAGCAGATCACGGGCAATGACCAGAGTGACCTCATCCAGCCGCCGGAGACGCTGACCGCAACGCTCCGCGAGTACCAGATCGAAGGTCTGCGCTGGCTCCACCGGATGACCTCACTCGGGCTCGGTGGCTGCCTGGCCGACGACATGGGCCTCGGCAAGACGGTGATGCTGATCGCCCTCCACCTTCACCGCAAACTGAACCCGACCACCGGTGGCCCGACGCTCGTCGTCTGCCCGGCGTCGCTTCTCGGCAACTGGGAACGGGAGATCCACCGGTTCGCCCCGGGGGAGAAGGTCCGGCGATACCACGGCGGGGGCCGGACCCTGGAAGGCGTCGACGACGGCTTCGTGCTCACCACCTACGGCACGATGCGGCTCGACGCCGACTATTTTGAAACGGTCAAGTGGGGTCTGCTGGTGGCCGACGAAGCCCAGCACGTCAAGAATCCGCGCTCGGCCGGTGCCAAGGCTCTGCGGACGATTCCGGCCCGTTCCCGCGTGGCGCTCACCGGTACTCCGGTCGAGAACAACCTGTCGGAGCTATGGGCGATCCTCGACTGGACGACCCCGGGCCTGCTTGGCACCCATGGATCCTTCCGGAAGAAGTGGGGAGATCCGATCGAGCTCGAGATGAAGGTTTCGGCCACCAAGCTGCTCTCCAGGCTCGTGCGGCCCTTCCTGCTGCGCCGCCGAAAGTCCGACCCCGGCATCGCGCCCGAGCTGCCGCCGAAGACGGTCACCGACCAGCCGGTCGGCCTGACCAATGAGCAGATCAAGCTCTACGAGCGTGCGGTCAAGGAAAACATGATCCAGATCCGCACAAGTGACGGCATCAACCGCCGTGGTCTGGTGCTGAAGCTGCTGACCTCGCTCAAGCAGATCTGCAATCACCCGGCCCAGTACCTCAAGGAAGAGAACACACCACTCGTCGAGCGCTCCGGCAAACTCGAGCTGCTGGACGAACTGCTGGACACGATTCTGGCGGAGGACGGAGCGGTGCTGGTTTTCACGCAGTACGTCGCCATGGCGAAGTTGCTCAAGCGCCACCTCGACGAAAGGGAAATCGGAAACCAGCTCCTCCACGGCGGCACCCCGGTGGCCCAGCGCGAGAAGATGGTCGACCGCTTCCAGGATGGCGACACCTCGGTCTTCCTGCTCTCGTTGAAAGCAGCCGGCACCGGCCTCAACCTGACCCGGGCCGACCACGTGATCCACTTCGACCGCTGGTGGAACCCGGCCGTCGAAGAGCAGGCGACCGACCGGGCTCACCGAATCGGCCAGACCAATGCGGTCCAGGTCCATCGTCTCATCGCCGAAGGAACCATCGAAGACCGCATCGCCTCGATCCACGAGACGAAGCGTGAACTGGCCGACGCGATCGTCAGCTCGGGCGAGTCGGCACTGACCGAGCTTTCGAACGAGGACCTCGCCGATCTGGTCGAGCTGCGCAACGCCGGCTAGGTGGCTGGGATGATCGACTCGTGAACATGGACGACAGCTCGAACCGGGTGGTGGTGATCACCGGGGCGGCCCGCGGAATCGGGGCCGCGACCGCAAGGCTGCTGGCCGGTCAGGGAGCCCGCGTTGCGGTCGCCGACATCGACGGAGACCCGGCAAAGGCGCTTGCCGCTGAGCTGGGACCGGATTGCTGCGGTTACCGGCTCGACGTCTCCGACCGGCTTGCTTGCGATGAATTCATCGACCGGGTCGAAACCGAGCTTGGTCCAATCGACGTGATGATCAACAACGCCGGCATCGCAATGGCGGCGCCCCAGGTGACCGCACAGGAGATCGAAGTGATCGAGAAGACGATCGACGTCAATCTGAAGGGCGTGATCTACGGCACCCTCGCCGCCGTGAAGAAGATGAAGCCACGTGGCCGGGGCGCCGTGATCAACGTTGCCTCGCTCGCCGGCGTGATGGGCGTCCCCGGCCTGGCTGCGTATTCCGCTTCCAAGTTCGGGGTGGTCGGGTTCACCGAAGGGATTCGTGCGGAACTCGAGGGTTCCGGAATCTCGTTCACCGTAGTCATGCCGGGCCCCGTCGAGACCGACATGATGGTCGGCACCCGCAGCGCACCATTGATCCGGCTGGTCAAGCCTGAAGTCCTGGCGGCGGCGATCGCCGGTGCCATCGAGTCCGGCAAGGCGCGGGTGGCCGTGCCGCGTTCGACCGGGGCATACGTGCGGCTAATGTCGATCCTGCCCCCCAAAACCGCGATTCGCGTTAACAGGATGATCGACATGGACCGCGTCTACACGGAGGTCGACCCATCAGCCAGAGCTGAATATTCAGAGCGAATCAAAGGAACCATAAGCAGGTAGCGGCCGCCACAATCCAAATCGCACAGCGAGACCATCCTTGATCTCTCCCGAGCGAAGTGATTTGGATTCGCTTGTTCTCTAGACTCACCCGCCATGGACCTGACCTTCTCGAAGGATGAAGTCGAGTTCCGAGACGAACTCCGCGAATGGCTTGCGGAGAACAGTCCGGGCGAAGAACCCCGTGGCGACGAAGACGCGATCTTCGCCTTTCGCACCGGGTGGCAACGGAGTCTCTACGACTCCGGGTGGGCCGCGGTGCACTGGCCGCAGGAGTACGGAGGCCGTGACGCGACGCTCATGGAGTCGGCGATCTTCTTCGAAGAGATGGGCCGCGCCGGAGCCCCGCTTCCGGCGAACGTCCTCGGCCTTTTGCTCGCCGGTCCGACGATCATGGCCTGGGGTACACCCGGGCAGAAGGACCGCTACCTGACCCCGATCCTCTCGGCCGAGGAGATCTGGTGCCAGGGGTTCAGCGAGCCGGAAGCCGGCTCCGACCTTGCCGCGGTCAAGACCCGAGCGGTCCGCGACGGAGACGACTGGATCGTGACCGGTCAGAAGGTCTGGACCAGCGGCGCCCAGTACTCGAAGTGGTGCATGCTCGTGGCGCGTACCGACCCCGAGGCCTCCAAGCACAAGGGCCTTTCGTATTTCCTGATGGACATGGAGCAGGATGCAGTCCAGGTTCGCCCGTTGGTGCAGATCACTGGCGAAGCCGAATTCAACGAACTTTTCATCGAAGAGGCGCGGATCCCTCACGAGAACATGCTGGGCGAGGAGGGCAACGGCTGGATCGTCGCCCTGACCACCCTCATGAACGAGCGTTCGGGTCTTGGGTTCTTTCTCCAGGTGAGGCTCCGTCAGCTGCTCGACAAGCTGGTCGCTGAGGCGGTTGCCAACGGGTCGATCGGTGACCCGGTGATCAGTCAGTCCCTGGGCGACATGCTCGAGCGGACCGAGACGCTGCGCCTGACGGCCTACCGCGGACTGAGCACGATCATGAAGTACGGCCAGCCCGGTCCCGAAGGATCGCTCACCAAGTGGCTCTGGTCGGAGACGAACCAGATGATGACGCAGCTTGCCGTCGACATCGTCGGGCCGAACGCACTCCACAAGGACAATCCCTGGGCCTACGAACTGTTGCGCGCTCGTGGCAATTCGATCGAGGGCGGCACCACCGAGATCCTCAAGAACATTATCGCCGAGCGAGTCATGGGACTCCCGAGGAAGTAGGAAGATATGGAATTCGATTTCACCGAAGACCAGCACGAGATCAAGCGGACCGCCAAGGACCTGCTCGCGAAACGATCGACCGCTGAACGGGTTCGCTTTGCAGCTGAAGCTGCGACGTACGAAGAGTCGCTGTGGAACGAGCTGGTCGAGCTCGGCTGGCCCGGCGTCGCGATCTCCGAGGATTACGGCGGAGGCGGGCTGGGTGTCCTGGAACTCGCCACGCTGCTTGAAGAAAGCGGCTACGCGTTGGCGAATTCCCCGTTGCTGGCCACCGCGGCCTGCGGCCTCGCTCTGCAGGAAGCCGGCAGCGACGCGCAGAAGAGCGAGTGGCTGCCGAAACTCGCCTCGGGCGAGGCAACTGGTTCCTTCGGCATCGACACGCAGATCTTCCCGGACGCAGCGGAGGCCGATGTAATCGTCGTGGTCGCGGTCGACGGTTCGTCGATCAGCCTGGTCGACAACCCCAGAGCAGTTGCGGTAGAGGTCGAGACCATCGATCCGACGCGCCGGTACGGCGCGGTCGGCCTCGGTGAAGGAACCGACCCGATGCCGGGCGATGCCTCCGCAGCGCTCGCGCTTGGAGCTGTTCTCACCTCGGCCGAACTGGTCGGGGTGTGCGCAAGGGCCCTCGAGATGACCGTCGATTACGTCAAGGACCGCAAGCAGTTCGGCCGTCCGGTCGGGTCCTTCCAGGCGGTGCAGCACCGCTGCGCGCAAATGCTTCTCCACACAGAAGGGGCCCGGTCGGTCACCTACTACGCCGCCTGGGCGGCCGATGCCGACCGCACCCTGCTCGCGGAAGCATCGGCCCTCGCCAAGAGCTCTGCTTCAAAGGCCGGGGTGGAGGTCACCGGTTCGGCAATCCAGGCCCACGGGGGCATCGGCTTCACCTGGGAGGCGGACGTCCACTGGTTCTACAAAAGGGCTCAACTGGACGCCGCGTACCTCGGTGGCACCAAGACGCACCGCGCCAGGCTCACCGAGATCGCTGCGGCGGCCTCGGGCTCAAGCTGAAACGCGCGCCCTCTCCATCTCCAGGAGTTCCCTCTTCATTGAGGAGCCACCGAGGTACGAGCCGACCTGCCCGTCGGATTTCAGCACCCGGTGGCAGGGCACGACGATCGGAAGGGGGTTGGTCGCCAGCGCCGATCCCGCAGCCCGGACGGCCTTTGGGCTGCCGGCTTCAACTGCGACTTCGGTGTAGCTGCTGGTCTCCCCGTATGGGATCGCGCTGGTCGCGGCCAGCACCTCCCGGCGGAACCCGTTGGTCAGCTGCCAGTCGATCTTCAGCCTGAACTTCTTCCGTTTGCCGTCGAAGTACTGGTCGAGCTGCGTGCGGGCCTTGGTGATCTGCGGCCGGTCGGACTTCAGGATCCGGCCGGAGATCCGCTGGGCCAGGCCTTCGAGGACGAGGTCTTCGTTCTCGACCGAGAGCGCGACCCGGACCAGTCCGGCTCTGGTCGCCGCAACGACAAGGGGTCCATATGGGGTCTCGTGGATTTCGTAGGCGACATCGACCAGGCCTTTCTTCGCGGCCCGCTCGGTGAAATCACCGCGAATGCGATTCCAGTCGTCCGGCACCGTTCCGCCGCCCGCTTTCAGTTCAGCTTCCAGTTCTTTTGTTCCGTTCTTACTCATCTTCATGTCCTTTCAGACGGCTCTTCGAAACAGTTCGTGAGGTCAGGTCCATGATCCGGCCCCGTCCCGCAGGCGCTTCAGGCCCTCGAAGACGTTACGGCGGGCCGCCGACTCCGAGATCTCCATGACCTGACCGACCTCCCGATGGCTAAGTTCCGCCCGGTAGCGAAGTTCGATCGCCAGCGCCTGCTTCTCCGGCAGCTGACCGACCACCGACCAGATGTCGCCGTCGCCCGGCCTGGCCGAACCGGGTCGGTCCGAAGTTTCTTCGATCGTGCCGTCCGGGACGGGTTGACGGCCGGCCCTGCGGTAGACGTCGATCGACTTGCGAGTGGCGATCGTGAACAGCCAGGACCTGACCGCTTTCGGCTCCCGCACCTCGTCGTATCCTTTGAGGGCGGCGAGCATGGTCTCCTGAAAGCAGTCTTCAGCCCGGTCCGGCCCGACCCTGCCGGTCAGATACCGGAAGACGGCGGGTCCGTGGACCTCCACGATGTATTCGAATGGTTTCATCACTGTTGATGACGCTGAAGGAGTCCCGTTCGTGAGAGGCGCAACCAGATCACTCTTCGCTGACTTCATCCAAACGGATCTGTGCCCACTGGCCGAACGCGGCCCAGTGAGCCTCTTTCAGGGCATAACCGCCCGCCGCGTTCCTGCTGGAAGATGACGGCAGCCGCCAGGTGGCCGCTCCCCCGATGGACCAGTCCGCCGGTCCGATGGCCATCGCCCCCTGCCCGAGGTGCCGTGAGAGCTGACCGGCTGAAGTGCCGCCATTGAAGGCGACCACGGCGGGCCGGAGCTTCTCCATCTTCGCGATGAACCCGGCGAGATCGAAGTCATCCGGAGTCAGGTTCGAATCGTTGGACTCGGCCCGGCCGGGCACGACGTCGGTCAGCCCGACACCGAACTTCAGGACCGACCGGTCTTCGGTGTGGGGGATGAACTCGCCACCGGTCAGTCCGGTCGCCTGGAGCAGGTGCCAGAAGCGGTTGGTGCGGTGGGCGTAGTAGTGACCAGCCTTCGCCGAGGCCACGCTCTTGGCGCTGCCGACGAACACCACCCGGACCCCGGGCC
>JBBSKC010000087.1:0-9106 GCA_038256675.1 Solirubrobacterales bacterium
CGCTACATAAGAGAGGGTGATCGCCAGGGAGCCGACGCAGCGCAGGCGGTAGATCTCGCCTTTCAGCTTCTCCAGCAGAGGGATGATCGCGCTGGGCTCGGCGCCTTCGACCCCGACCAGCTCCAGCGGCTTCGGGCCGGGAATGATCTTCAGCTCACGTCCGTTGAGGAAGGCTCCTTCATTGGTCTGGGCCCAGTACTCCTCGTCGGGACCGAAGTCGAAGACGTAACCGAACTCGACCGCGGCCATGTTCGGCGCGGAGGCGATCGCGATCGAAAGGCTGTGGTTCGGCAGGGTCTTCCTTACGTTGAGCGACCCGTCGATCGGATCGATCACGACCCAGCTCTCGCCGCCGCCGTTGAACTCGACGGTTCCGCGCTCCTCGGAGATCGCCGTGAACTCGGCCCCATCTTCGGCGAGCTGGTCGAGCTCGGCGAAGACGATGTCCTCGCACTGGCGGTCGAGGACGAGCGTGTGGTCGCCACCCTCGCCCATGCCTGCGTACTCGTCACGGTCCTGGACGGTCACGCTGCCGGCGAAGAGCTTCTTCTGCTCTTCGACGATCCGGCGGCAGATGTCCAGCCAGTTGGCCGAGATCGGAGGGGATGCCTGAGGGGAAGTCACCTGGCGCATGCTATTCACAGCCCAAGTGTCAGGTGGTCTGGTCGGGTACTTTGGCCTTGTGAGACCTGATCCCCAGCCCGGCGACCCGATGCCCGAACCCGGCCCGGCCCAGCATGCGGTGATCGAGCAGGCAAGCGGAGCCTTGCTGATCGAAGGCGCGGCGGGAGTCGGCAAGTCGGCTGCGTTGGACGCCAGGGTGGCCCGCCTGGTGGCGGACGGACTCGATCCGTCACGCATCGCCGTGATCACCTCGACCGCCAATGCCGCGACCGAGCACCGCTCCCGGCTCGAGTCGATGATTGAACCCCCTTATGAAGAGCTGGTCGTGCTCACCTGGGAGGACTTCGCCGAGCGCCTGCTTCGCGATTTCTCCGCGGCGGCCGGCCTCGACCCGGGCTTCGAGATCGTCGGGCCGGCCGAGCGCCTGGCGATGCTGCTGGTCCGTTTCGACGACCTGCCTCTCCGCCACCACCAGATCCGTGGCAACCCGACTGGTCTCATGACCGGGCTGCTCCGGCGGATCGACCGACTGAAGGCCGACGGGGTCTCACCGGACGACGTCCGTACTCAGGCGACCGGCGAAGACGAAGCCGAGTCGGCCCGGATGATGGAGGTCGCCGAGCTGATCGAGATCCACGATCGGATGCTCGCCGAACACGGTTGTCTCGACAGCGCCGACGCGCTGAACCAGGCCGCGGCGATGCTGGCCGATCACACGCAGGTCCGCGACCTCGTCGCCGGGCAGTTCCCGCACCTGATCGTCGACGAACTCGAAGACCTCACCCCGGTGAGGGCCGCCCTGCTGGCCGAACTCGCTGGCAGCGCCCAGTCCCTGGTTGCGGCCGGTGACGAGTCGAGGGCACTTGCCGGACCCGGAACGATCGCGCGCTTCCTCGAATTGAACCCGGAAGCCGAGCGGGTGAGCGCGACCGAGTCGCGCCGGCTCGGGCCGGACTCGGTCGATGCGGCGAGGGCGGTCCTCGCCGGTGGCGGAATTCCCCTGGTCGAAGACTGGACTCCGGGTGCCGAGACGACGTCGGTCCGCTTCTGGCGAGCGGGTGGCGCTCAGGCCGAGGCGCAGGCGGTCGCCCGCGAGATCGAACACGCGATCGGCGAGGGTGCCGGACCCGAGTCGATCACGATCGCGGTCAAGGACCTGAACCGCGACGGCGGCGTGCTGGCCTCCGCGCTCGCCGAGCGGGGGGTGCCGGCCACGGTCGGTGGTGGTGCCGCGCTCTTCCGCCAGCCCGAGGTTCGGGACACGATCGCCTGGCTGCGGGCACTGGTCCACCCCGACGACGCCCCGGCGGTGACCCGGGCCATCACCCGGCCGCCGATCGCGCTCCGGTCGGTCGACCTCGCCAAGCTGACCGTGATCGCCCGCCGCCGCAAGCTGGACATGGCCACGGCCTGCGAAGCCGCGCTCGAAAGCCCTCAGATCTCCCCGGAGGCGCGTCAGCGGATCGAGGCTTTCCTCTCTCTATACAAGGCGGCGTCGGGCGCACTCGATGGCCATCGCCCCGATGTCTTCGTCCGCCGGCTGATCGAACGGGTTGGCTTCCGCCGCCAGCGGCTGTTCGCGGCGAAGCCCGAGACGGCCGAGCGGCTGCTCGGTCTCTCCCGCCTCGCCGAAATCGCCACGGCCTGGTCACGCCGCGACCCGGATGGTTCGACGAGGGACTTCACCCGGTACCTCTCGGCGCTGGCCGACACCGGCCTCGAGGTGACGGGAAGCCGCGGGACGGCGGCCGGATCGGTCCAGATAATCGCCTACCCGGAAGTGAAGGGCAGGGGGTGGTCGCGGGTGTACCTCACCGGTCTCCAGCGGGACGGCGATGACGACCGTCGTGCGATCGCGACCGGGATCACCTCGGCCGATGGCGGGGTGGTGATGTCGAGAGTCGATTCAGAAATCTTCAGCGAAGTCGCCGCAGGCCCATACGAGGACGCCTTCCGGGTGGTCGGCGGGATCGAGGAAGCCCACGAGGAAGAACTGTTCGGACCGGCCGAGGACCTGCACGCGACCTACCGGATGATGCGCGACGAAGTGCTCGAAGCCTCCTGGAAGGCCGGGCGTGAACTGAGCGAACCGCGCCTCGACACCGCGATTGACGTCAACCGGGCGATCACCAGGTACCTGGAGCTGCTGAAGCTGGCGGCGCTTGCCCAGCGTCCCGGCGGCACGGTCGACTCCGAGTCGATCGAAGCGATCAACGGGCTGCTCGCGCAGGTGGCGACGCCGGAACAGCTGGCCGAGCTCACGACCTCGACTCTCGACCCGTACCTGCTGGCCAACGAACGCGACCGCGGTCTCCGCCAGCGGCTGATCGATTCGAAGACCGAACCCTCCCTGGCCGCTTTTCTGCCGAAGCGCGGCGGGGACCTGCGCCTCTCGGCCTCGGACGTCGACCTCTACCTCACCTGCCCCCTCAAGTACAAGTTCGCCCGCGTCTTCGGCATCCCGCAGGCGCCGACCATCAACCAGCGCTTCGGCATCCTGATCCACAACGTCCTTCAGCGCTTCCACGATCCCAAGCTCACCGATACGGATGACCAGGGAATCGACCTGCTGATGTCGCTGCTCGAACACGGCTGGCGCAGGTCCGGATTCGGTGACAGCAACGACGAGCTCCAGTTCAAGGACCGCGCCTACGCGGCGATGGAGAACTACTGGCAGACCGAGAGCGCTTCGGACTCGAAACCAGTGTGGCTGGAGCGCCAGTTCGAGTTCAAGATCGGTCCGCATTACGTGCGTGGCCGGGTCGACCGGGTCGACCGGCGCGGCGACGGCGGCTACGAGGTCATCGACTACAAGACCGGCATGAAGGTCAACACCGAACGGCTCGGTGGCGACATCCAGCTCGCGATCTACCGGATCGGTGCGGCCGAGGCCTGGGACCTCGAGGTCGACAAAGGCAGCTACTACTACGTGCTCGACGGCGAGAAGGTGAACATCGAAGCCGGTCCCGATGAGGCCGAGCGGATCGACCGCACCGTGCGCGAGGTCGGCGACGGCATCCTCAGCCAGGACTTCGAGCCACGCCCGTCACCGGCAGTATGCGGCTGGTGCGACTACCGGCTGGTCTGTCCGGCCGCGGAAGCCTGAACTCAGGTCCGGCTGGGACGGAGCTACTCGTCGCGGTCCTGCTGCTTCAGGAAGTGATGGGATTCGTCGGGATCATGACCCAAACCTTTGCGGTGCCGCACCTTGACGGATCCGCTCAATTCCGGTGCCTCTTCGGGTAGTTCCTCGATCCGTCGGGAGTAGGCGCGGGCCAGGGGCCGGGCGGTCAGTCCGTGAAGCAAAACGCTCGCGAGCACGGTGAGGGTCGTGACCGCCAGGACGATGTCCAGCCCCGGCAATTCGGGCTCTTCACTGACGACAATGAGGGCGAGGATTATCGAAGCCAGTCCCCGTGGGCCGAACCAGCCGATGAACCCGACGCTGAACCGGTTGAGCCCGGTGCCAGCGAGAGCGATCGCCACGGGAGCCATGCGCAGCACGGTCAGCGCCAGGATGGCAAAGACGATCACGCTGGCAGTGACGGCGTCGAGAAATCCGATCGCGGCGGTGCCGAAAGCAAAGAAGACGACGAGGGTGAGCAGTTGGCCTTCGCGCTCGGCGAAGTCGAGAATGGGCTTTCCGAAGTCGCTCCTGAACCTCGCCACGGCCAGGCCGGCGGCGAACGCTGCGACGAAGCCGTTACCTCCGAGTTGATCGGCCAACGCCCAGGAGATCAGCGCCAGAGCCAACATCGAGAGGCGCATGAAGGTGTAGGTAATCGCTTCGCGTTGAATCGCCCGCTCCACCAACCATCCACCGAGCCCGCCGACCAGAAGACCAGTCGCACCACCGAGCGCGATCTGCTGAACGCCGAAGCTGAACCAGGCCGTCGCGTCGGTTGACGTCTGATCGACTGCCAGCCCCAGAAAGAGGAAGAGGAAAGGGATCGAGAGACCATCGTTCAAGCCGGCTTCGACACTGATCGTCTGGCGGATCTTCTCCGGCACGACCCGGCTGGAAACGACGGCGTGGCCGAGGGCAGCGTCGGTCGGGGCGAGAATCGCCGCGATCACGGCCCCTTCCCAGAACTCGATCCCAGGCAGGATCAACGCCGCAGCGAGCGCGCCGGCGGCGATCGTGAGCGGCATGCCGATGGAAAGCAGGCGTCCGGGCAACGACCGGTCGTCACGCAGCGCTGCGAGATTGCTGCGCGAGGCATCGGCGAAGAGCACGATGACGAGTGCCACCTCGGCCACCAGGAGACCGGCGTCGCCAGTCGGATTGAACTCGGCCAGGCCGAGAACTTGAGGGCCGCAGATGATCCCGAAGGTCACAAACACCATCGGTCCCGTGACGTTCAGTCCGACCAGCGCTCTGGAAACCAGCGCGTAGCCAAAGATGAGCGCACTCAGGATCCCGAGTTCAGTCACTGAGGATCACCGCCCCAGCATACCGCCGGAATTCGCCCGGAACAACGTGGTTGGTTCCTACAGCTAGGCTTCCGGACGGACCAGTTCCGAATCAATTGGCTGCGTAGCAGGAGCCTCCGCGCTGCCGAATCCCGCACGGTCCATGTCTCCCCAGGTGTGTTTGCCCCGTCCCCGCCACATCGTCCAGAACGCTCGCGATCTGGCCACCGCCATCATCTGCCTGTATCCGAAGTTCTCGATGACAGCGACCAGAACGAGTTTCCCGAGATCTCCCCAGGATGGATAGCGCTGAAACGCCCTTTCCTCCATCAGCAGCGTGGCGAACGAAATCACCAGCCCGAAACTCAGGCTCAGTCCGAGGAATGCCAACGCGAGAGGCCAAGAGACGAGACCGAGTGCGAGAGCAATCAAGAAGACCAGGTAGCCCGTCACCTCAATGAGCGGCCCGATGGCTTCGAACAAAGCAAAGTAAGGAACGGCCAGCGTGCCAACATGACCATACTTCCGCCGGCCCAGCATCGACCGGTGCCGGATCAGCATTTCCATGAGTCCACGTTGCCACCGGTCCCGCTGCCTGATCAAAGTCTTCAGGGACTGGGGTGCCTCGGTCCAGCAAATCGGATCGGGAAAGAAAACTATCCGACATTTCTGTCCACGATCACGCCTAACCCGATGAAGCCGGAGTACCAGTTCGGCGTCTTCACCGACCGTGGTCGGGTCCCACCCACCCACCTCGACCAGTGCGTCCCGACGGAAGATTCCGAAGGCACCGGAAATGATCAGCAGCATGCCGAGCCGGGACCAGGCGATACGCCCTCCCAGGAAAGCCCTCAAATATTCCATGATCTGGAGATTCGCCAGAATGCTTTTCGGTGTCTTGACCGAGACCAGCTTGCCGTTTTCGACCCTCGATCCATTGACAATCCTGACGATCCCACCAGCAGCGACAGTTTCCGGAGAAGCCTGAAACTCCCAAACGAGACGGGACAGGGCCGCCGGGTCGAGCATCGTGTCCGCATCGATCGCGCAGACCAGCGGAAATGCGGCGAACCGCAGCCCGACGTTCAGGGCGTCGGCTTTGCCTCCATTGGCTTTGTCAATCACGACCAGGCCGGCATCGGTGCCGCTCGCATAGCAGGCGATAACGGGCTGCGTCTCGATCGAAGCCCGAGGTATCCGCTCAATCTGGGTCAACGCGAATTCCTTTTTCAACTCGTCCATGGTCCCGTCAGAAGAGCCGTCGTTGATGACCATGACCTCTAACTGGGCATATCTCGATCGCAAGAGTGACCGCACCGAGTCAGCGATTACAGGTGCTTCGTTGTAGCTCGGGACGAGGATGGTTACCGGCATGCTGAGCGGGGAGCGTGAAACCTGCCTGTAGTCGCGAAGGGGGCGGCGCCTGACGTACTTCTTTATTTCACGCCAACCGATGATCGCCAGAAGGGTGTACACGACGTTGATTACCAGGAAGTAGGCGACCATCATCCAGTTGTAGAAGACGAGCGGGTTTACTGCCTCCGGGATCATCCGGCCGTGGCCCTTGCCTTGAGCAGTGCGAGGCTTTCCCGGGCGCGGTCGCGGCTGAACTCGTCCGGATCGTCAAGCGCGTCAATAAGCTGGTGCTCCCCGGCCTTGCCGATAGACCGGAGGGCAGTTGCGGCGTTCGCCCGTACCCACCAGTCCTCATCCCCGAGGCAGCGACGCAACTGCTCGGCAGCCGCGATCGACGTTTCCGGCCGGTCCGGCGACGCCGGTTCGATCAATGTGCCGATGGCCCTGGCCGCCTGAGCTCGAACTGCCGGGTTTCCATCGTCAAGAGCTGAGCACAGTATGGGGACCACCTTGTCGGCGGGGCCGGTGGAGCCAAGCGTACGGATTGCGCTGACGCGCTCTTCGTCCTCGCCACGTCCGCTGAGGTGTATGAGCATGTCGAGAGCACGACGATCCGGCGCGAGGCCGAGTGCTCTGACGAGAGCGGTGCGCAGGCGGGGATCGCCTGATTCATCCAGGGCCAGCAGGACTTCATGGTTCGCCCATGGGGCTCCGAGACGTTCGATCAGCCGCTCCGCCGGCATGGTGCCTTCCCTCAGAGACTGGATCAGGGACCGGGCGGCTGCGTTCGTACCGATCTCCGCCAATGCTGAACAGGCCGCGAGACGCACGTCGGGATCTTCGTCGCGTAGCAATCTGTCCGCCACTTGGGTGCCTCGATCGAGTCCCATGCGGGCCAACAGGAGTGCCGAGAGCCCGCGGGCGACTGGCTCCTCCCCGCAGGACTGGTACTCGAGCGACTCGGAGAGTTGCTGGTTGCGATCCGTCTCGCGGAGGGCGTGGATGGTTCTTTGAGAGGGTGCAACCTCGGCGAGCACCGCCAGCATGTCCACCTGGGGCCCTTTCCTGCGAGATATCTCCCGTAGAATAGGTCCGAGTTTGGTCGAACTGGCGGCCTCCAGAGCATCGCGGTAGCGCCTCCGCCGTTCGTTCGACACTCTTCCACGTCGATCTCGCCCCGACTTGCTCAACACGACCAGCAAGGTCATGAAAAACCAGGCGACGCATGTGCCACCTAACAACAACAGAAGCGCGTCAATCAGGCGCATATTCTCGTACCCAGATGGCGAAGCCGAAGGATTCGGGTCCTTCGTCCTCTCGTGACCCTACGAGGGACCCTACTCCTACACCCTAAGGCCCTCCCCCATTGCGACGATTCTTCCGGGGTGGCATGACTGGCGCTTACTACCCGATCAATTGTGCCACTACCCTTGAGTAGTGCGGTTCTTTCGATACGCAGGGATCCTCTGCCCCTTGGTCGCGGTATCGCTGATGAGCGGACCGGTCGGCTGCGGGGGTGATTCGGAGCAGGAAGTGCCTTCTTACGCGGGAGATCCGGTAGCGGTGGAGGGATTGAAGCTCCCGGCCCGGGTCGAAGGTGAAAACGTCTCCCTCGGAATCGACGGTGGTTTCTCGCCGCGCTTCTGGCCCGGGGTCAACCTCGGAACGACCGTACCGGGCACCTTTCCGGGAGAGTTGGCGCCCGCCAGAGAGGACTATGATCGCTGGCTGGTCGGGATGGGCGAACTCGGCGTGCGGCTGCTGCGGGTATATACGATCCTGCCGCCGCGGTTCTACGATGCCTTCGCCGAGTACAACCTGTCGAATCCGCAGGAGCCGATCCAACTTCTCCACGGGGTCTGGATTCCGGAAGAGGAATTCCTCAAGGAACGCGATGCCTTCGCCGTGCTCGGTCAATGGAAGTCGGAACTGACCGATGCGGTCAACGTAGTGCACGGTGACGCCGATATTCCCGAAAGACCGGGTCACGCTTCGGGCAGCTATCGGACTGACATTTCAAGGTGGCTGCTCGGCTGGTCAGTCGGAGTCGAGTGGGACCCGGCCGCGACGATCGAGAGCAATCGGAAGAACGCCGGAATGGAGCCATTCAGAGGGCGCTACATGCGCGCCTCGACGGATGCCAATCCGATGGAGAGCTGGATAGCAGCGGGCATGGATCACGTTGCCGGACTCGAAGCGAAGCGGGGATGGAGCCGACCGATCACTTTCACGAACTGGCTGACCACGGATCCGCTCAGGCATCCGTCCGAGCCGATCGGCTCGGAGGATGCGGTCTCGGTCGATCCGATGAATATAACCGCGACTGATGCCTGGCCGGCCGGGGTGTTTGCCAGCTATCACGTCTATCCGTACTACCCGGATTTTCTGCGCTGGGAGTATCAGGACGCAGAAACCGTGGACGGTGAGCCGGACCCGTACGCCGGGTACCTGCGTGAATTGAAGGACCACCACCCCGGGGTGCCGGTGATGGTCACCGAGTTCGGAGTTCCATCGAGCATCGGTCTGGCCCACCTCGGCCCCCTCGGCCGGAACCAGGGCGGACACTCGGAGCAGGAAGCAGGAGAGATCGATGCGGATCTGTTGCGCCGGATTCAGGAGGAGGGTTACGCCGGTGGCATACTTTTCGAATGGACGGACGAGTGGTTCAAGTTCACCTGGAACACACTCGACCTCGAAAAGCCGGACTTTCGAA
>JBBSKC010000088.1:0-9003 GCA_038256675.1 Solirubrobacterales bacterium
TCGTCGATCGCCTCCGCGGTGATCGCGTTGAGCACCGTGTTGGTGAAGGCGAGCGACATGCTCGATCCGACGGCCCGGAACTCGAAGCGGTTGCCGGTGAAGGCGAACGGCGAGGTCCGGTTGCGGTCGCCACCGTCCATCGGCAGCGACGGCAGGGCCACGGCTCCGAGGTCGAGGGTGGCATCAGGGGTGTTGGGGTCACCTTCGCCGGCCGCGATCGTCTCGAACACCTTCTCGAGTTCGGCGCCGAGGAAGATCGAGATGATCGCCGGCGGAGCTTCGTTGGCCCCGAGGCGGTGATCCTGGCCGAGGTTGCCGACCGCGGCCCGCAGCAGGCCCTGATGCTTGTTCACGGCCTGAATCACCGCGGCGCAGAAGAACAGGAAGTTCAGGTTCTCCGCCGGGCTCTCACCCGGTTCGAGCAGGTTGTGGCCCGTGTCGGTGCCCATCGACCAGTTGTTGTGCTTGCCCGACCCGTTGATGCCGGCGAACGGCTTCTCGTGGAGAAGGCAGACCAGGCCGTACTGGCGGGCCTTGTTCTGCATCACCTGCATGGTCAGCTGCTGGTGATCGGAACCGATGTTGGAGTTCTCGAACATCGGCGCGATTTCGTACTGCGCCGGGGCGACCTCATTGTGGCGGGTCGTAATCGGCACGCCGAGCTTGGCCAACTCGTTTTCGAGATCCATCATGTAAGCGAGCACGCGCTCCGGAATCGCTCCGAAGTAATGGTCGTCGAGCTCCTGGCCCTTGGCCGGTTCGGTTCCGAACAGGGTGCGGCCGGTTGTGATCAGGTCGGGACGGGCGTAGAAGTACTGCTCGTCGATCAAGAAATACTCCTGCTCCGGTCCGACCGAAGTGGTGACCCGCTTGGCTTCGTCGTCGCCGAGAAGCTTGAGCGCCTTGATTGCCGAGCGCGACAGCGCGTCCATCGAGCGCAGCAGGGGGATCTTGGCGTCGAGCGCCTCACCAGTCCATGACGCGAAGGCCGTCGGGATGCAGAGGAGCTTCCCGTTCGGGTTGTCCATGAGGAAGGCCGGGCTGGTCGGGTCCCACGCGGTGTAGCCGCGGGCCTCGAAGGTCGCCCTGATGCCGCCCGAGGGGAACGATGACGCGTCCGGCTCGCCCTGGATCAGGGTCGAACCCTTGAACTTGGCGATCGTTCCGCCGTCGCCGGTCGGCTTGAAGAAGGAGTCGTGCTTCTCGGCCGTGAGGTTGGTCAGCGGCTGGAAGACGTGGGTGTAGTGAGTGGCGCCGTTCTCGAGCGCCCAGTCCTTCATCGCTTCGGCGACCGCATCGGCCAGGTCGACATCGAGGGCCTCACCGTGCTCGAGCGTGCCTACGAGACGGGCGAAAACGTCGTCGGGCAGCCGTTTGCGCTGGGTGGCGATATTGAAGACGTTTTCTCCGAAGACGATGTTCTCGTCCTGGGTGAGGTCGACGGGTCCGAGCGATGAGCCGTTGCCGGCCCACTGTGCGGCGGATACGTTCTGCTGGCGGATCGGGGTCATGTGTCTGCGGTTCCTCCTGGTGGCAAGATTGGTTGAAGCGAGAATCAGGCTACCTTTGCGCGAGTCGGCCAGCCCTTGTACGCCAGGCTAAGGTTAGTTGAGGGGGACCGTCCTGTGGTACAGCCGCCCTTCAGAGGCCCGGGATCCTGCCCGATCCACGAATCACCGGTTCCGAGTGCACGAATGTGTGCAGCAGCTAACGAAAATTTGGTTTTTCGCTAACGTGTGCTCGTAATGCCCACCGCGCGCGACCGCAATTCTCCGGCTCTCCTCGGGCTCGGCCTCCTGTTTTTCCTGGTTTTCTGCGGGCTGGGCGCCCACCTGAGTGCGACCGCCGATGCCGCCGGGGACACCGGCGCCCGGACCTCGGCGGCGCGGAACGGTGGCATTACGATCGTGCCTGACCCGGAGATCAAGGACGCTTACTGCGTGCGCGACTGCGTTTCGCGGCACAAGGCGACGCCCGGCGCGGTCGTCCGCCTGACCGGGTCGTACCTCGACCGAGTGAAGCGGGTCGTCTTCCCGGGCAAGGACCGGAAGTTGAAGGTCCGGTTCAAGGCCCGCTCGAGCGTCGCCGTGCGTGTCGTCGTGCCGAAGGGGGCGGATGACGGGCGGCCGTACGTCATCAACTCCACCGGCGAAAAGTCGAACCGGTCCCCCAGGGAACTCCGGATCGTGTCACGCAGCCGAATTCCCAAAGAGGCCTTTCCGGTTCGCGGCCCCTTCGACTATCTCGGCGGTGGCGGCAGGTTCGGCGCGAGCCGTCCCGGATACTCACACCAGGGCCAGGATATCTCGGGGGCCTGCGGCACCAAGTTGGTCGTGGTCAAGCGAGCCCGCGTCGTCTACAACGAGTACCACAGCGCAGCCGGTAACTACGTCGTCTTCAACAACAGGGGCGACAACACGTACTTCGCCTTCATGCACCTGCGGAAGCCTTCAAAGCTGCGGGTCGGGCAGCAGGTCCAGGCGGGTGACACCGTCGGCCGGGTCGGCAACACTGGCCGTTCTTACGGCTGTCACCTCCATTTCGAATACTGGGTCGGTCCCTGGCAGACCGGTGGACGGCCGATCAATCCCCTGCCGTACCTGAAATCAATCGACTGATCGACCTTGAACGCGCACCTTACGGCCGTCAGGCGGGTTGGTAGGTTCGACGGCAATCGGGTGGTCGCCCCGGCGACGGCCCAACCAGCAAAGGAACGATTGCGGATGCGCAGGTTGACGATGATCTTGGTGGCACTTTTCGCCATCTCGCTGATCCAGATTGCCCCGGCCGCCGGGGCGAAAACGAAGCCACGTCTCCACGCGAAGATCCTGACCACGGGACAGAAGCCGCTGATCAACAAACGGATCCTCAAGGTCAAAGTGAGGAGCGCGCATCGCGGCCGGGTCCGGGTTCGGGGCTTCTCGACCACCTTCGATCGTCGCGGCCGGTATTACAGTTTCACCCGCGTCGCGCGCCCGCGTTTCCGCCGGGCAAAGCAGGTGAAGATCGTCAAGCTCCGGCTGACCGAGGCTGCGGTCAAGACGTTCCAGGGATGTGAGGACCGGGACATGCAGGTCCGGGCGGGGGTCGTCAAGACCAGGGTCAGGTCGCTGGTCAGACAAACCAGCGTCTGCGCGCCACAACAACTCGACCTGACCAGGGCCGACCGCTGTGACTTCATCGCCGAGCCGACCCCGACGCTCTGCATGACACCGTTCCCGAACAACTTCTATACCCGCGCCGACGCGGCCACGGAAACGGGGCGCCGGATCAACTTCCGGACCGACGCGATGCCGGTGAACGACGACGGAAAGCCGATCAATGCGGCCCCGTACAACGAGAGCGACGGCTTTAGTCAGGGCCAGACGATCACTCTGCGGGTCCCCGGACTCGACAACTTCTTCGCTCTGGCCCAGACCAACCCGGTGAGCCTGGCCGATCCCCAGCGGTATCTGGAGCCGGATGCGCCGGTCGTTGTCATCAACTCGGCAACCGGGGAACGGCAGCCGATCTGGGTCGAACTCGACAGCAACGCGAGCAGCGACGCAAGCCGAAGCCTGCTGATCCACCCGATGGTCAACTTCGATGCCGGCGGCCGGTACATCGTCGCCCTGCGGGGACTCAAAGACGCAACCGGGGCGACCCTTCCCGCACCGCCGGGCTTCCGTTATTACCGGGATCTCCTGCCGAGCCGTGAGATCAGGATCAACCAGCGGCGGTCGTATTTCGAAGACATCTTCCGCCGCCTCCGCAACCATGACATCCCGCGCCGGAACCTCTACCTGACCTGGGACTTCACGGTGGCCAGCGACGAGAACAACTCCTCGAGGGCACTGTCGATGCGCAACCAGGCCTTCGCCGAGCTGGGTGACACGGACCTCTCCGACCGGGTGATCCCGGCGAGCTCGGCCGCGCCGTCATTCACGGTCACCTCGACCGAGGACGATCCGAACCCGCAGGTCGTCAGGCGGATCCAGGGCACCTTCAACGTGCCGTGTTACCTGAAGCACCCGTCGAGCTCCGACGAATGTGCATCCGGAGCCACACTCAACCTGAACCCGGCCGGGGTCCCGGTGAAGACCGGAACCTACGCAGCCAATTTCGACTGCATCGTCCCGCACGCCGTCGTCGACGCGCCTACGGCCGCGCCAGGCCGGGCCCTGGTCTACGGCCACGGCCTGCTGGGCAGCATCGGGGGCGAGATCGACGTCGACCCGCAGCGCGACCTGGCGGACAACCACGGTTTCGTCGTCTGCGGAACCGACGAGATCGGCATGTCTTCCTCCGACCTCGGTACCGTCGTTTCCGCCCTGAACGACCTCTCCAACTTTCCCAAGGTCGCCGATCGCCTCCAGCAGGGCCTGTTGAACGAACTCTTCCTTGCCCGTTTGATGGTCCATCCCGACGGACTGGTCTCAGCTCCCGGCTTTCACGTGGACCCGATGGATATGGGAAGCGATCCGGTGATCAACACTTCGACCGGAAGGGCCTTCTACCGCGGCAACAGCCAGGGGGGAATCCTGGGCGGCGCGCTGACCGCACTCGCGCCCGACTTCGACCGGGCGGCACTCGGGGTCAGCGCCATGAACTTCTCGGTGCTGCTGAACCGATCGGCCGCGTGGGACATCTACTCGACGATCTTCAATCCGAGCTACCGGAACGAGCTCGAGCGGCCTCTCGCCCTGGGCCTCACCCAGATGCTCTGGGACCGCGGCGAGTCCAACGGTTACGCCCACCGGATGACCGGAGACCCGTTGCCGGATACCCCGGCCCACAAAGTTCTCATGGACATCGCCTTCGGCGACCACCTCGTCACCAACTGGCAGTCGAACGTGATGGCGCGGACGATCGGCGCGCGGGCGGTCAACCCGTTCGTTTATTCGGGGCGCTGGAGCGGGGTGGACGGGCAGTGGGGGATCGACCCGATCACGAGCTACCCCCATGACGGATCCGCGATCGCTTACTTCGACAGCGGACCTGAGCGGCCGGACCCTGGAAACCCAGGCGAGATGCTCGGTACGGGACCACCTCCCTTCGTTGATGCTGCGCCACAGAGCGGCCTGGATCCTCACGAGGATCCGCGGCGTTCGAGTACCGATCAGCAGATGGTTTCCGCCTTCCTGAAGCCCAACGGGAGGGTGACCAACCCGTGTGCTCCGGGGGCTTGTTACGCAGGTGAATTCACCGGACCATGACCGCCCGGGAGCCCGACCGGGGTACCGCAAGTGTTTCCGCTGCTCGCTTAGGTAACCTTGGGCGATCAGGAAGGAGGCTCCGAAGGATGGGGAGATTCACCGGGTAGCGAAGATTGACTTCTGCCAATCAAGCAAATCCAAGCCGCGGTTCTAGCCGAGGCCGAAGTTCGACCGTGCTCAGGGTGGTAACTCTGGGCGTCCTGGTGTGCGCGATCGTTCTCGTGGCCTCGCTCATCTTCGGCGGCAACTCGGGCCACGACTACACGCTCAAGTTTCAGAATGCCGGTCTGATCGTGCCCGGAAACCAGGTGCTGGTCGGCGGTCACGTGATCGGATCGGTCAATTCGGTCGGCCTGAGTCCGGACAACGAAGCCGAGATGGAAATCGAAACCGACGAAGCCCTGCGCGAAGGCACGACGGCGATCGTCCGCAAGAGCTCCCTCTCCAGCGTCCACGGCCACTACATCGCCCTGACGATGGGTCCCGACAATGCTCCCGAACTCGATGACGGAACGATCCTCGGCGAGGACAGCACGACAACCGCGGTCGAGCTCGACCAGTTCTTCAACATCTTCGACAAAGGAACCAGGAATGGCTGGCGCAACTACATCCGGGGCATCTCGGCGATCTACGCCGGCGAAGGTGCCGCCGACGCCAACCGGACCTTCAAGTTCACCGGAACCTCATTCAGCTCGACCCAGCGCCTGTTCGCCGAGCTGGGCGACCAGGACACGCGTCTCGATGAATTCGTCAGGAACACTTCGGGCTTCGTGACCAACCTCTCCGAGGTTGCTCCGGAACTGACCGAACTCGTCAGCAACTCGAACACTGCCCTCGGCGCGATCGCCAACCAGAACGAGTCGCTCTCCCTGGCCCTGCAGGAACTGCCGCCGACCTTGCGTCAAGGCAACACCACCTTCGTGAACCTCCGCGCCGCGCTCGACGATGTCGAGCCCCTGCTCGCCGCTAACGGCCGGGCTGCCGACGCCGGCCTTGCGAGATTCCTGAAGAACAACCTGCGGCCCGTGCTGAGAAGGGCCAGGCCGGTCTTCAACAACCTGGCTACCGCGGCCTCGAGGCCGGGGCCGAACAACGACTTGAGCGACCTCGAGTCGTCCCTGATTCCGCTGCACGACGTCGCCGAACCGGCAGTGAACGCCACGATCCGGAACTTCAACGCGTCGCAGGAAGAGGTTTCAGAGACCAGGGCCTACGCACCGGATATCTTCAACGCCTTCGCTCGCCTGGGGGCCACCGCCGCCAACTACGACGGCAATGGCCACTACGCCCGGGTCCGCCCGACCGCGACCGGCCTCTACCAGCTGAACGGCACGGCGATCGAGCCCGCCACCACGACCGTCTACGGCGGACTCAACTTCATATCCGGTCCCCAGCGCTGCCCGGGCGGGTCGGTCCAGCCGATCGCCGGCTCCAACCCGTTCCTCGACAATGGCAACCTGGTCGGCAAGTGTGATCCGGGGCAGGTGCCGTGAGAAAGGTGATCCTCATAGTGATCGCGGTCCTGATCGTGATCGGGGCATTCTTCCTAATCAGGAGCTGCGGCGACGACGCCGGTGCGTACAAGGTCAGGGCGGTCTTCGACAACGGCGGTTTCGTGGTTCCGGGAGAAGACGTGCGCGTGGCCGGCGCCAACGTCGGCAGCGTCGATTCGATCGACGTCTCGATGCCCGACGAAGTGGTCAGCTCCGACCCCGAAGACGAGGTCCGGCCCGGCAAGGCGATCATCGTCATGAACATCACCGACCCCGGTTTTCAGGACTTCCGTGACGACGCTTCCTGCCTGATCCGGCCGCAGTCGCTGATCGGCGAGAAGTTCATCGACTGTTCGGTCACCCAGCCGCGGCCGTCCGGCACCGAGGCGCCGCCGGAGCTCTCCGAGATCCCCGACGGCGATCGCGGCGCCGGCCAGTATCTGCTGCCGCTCGAGAACAACGGCAAGGCGGTCGACCAGGACCTGATCACCAACATCTACCGCCTGCCGTACGCGCAGCGGTTCCGCATCATCCTCAACGAGCTCGGCGCCGGTCTGGCCACTCGCGGGCCCGAACTTCGCGAGACGATCACCCGGGCAAATCCCGCGCTGAGGGAAGTCAACAAGGTCCTGAAGATCCTCTCGTCACAAAACAAGCGACTGGCTCAGCTCGCCAAAAACGGCGACAACAACCTGACCAAACTGGCCGCCAAGCGGAAGAACCTCGTCGGATTCTTCCGCAGTGCCGGATCTGCGGCCGGAGCCACTGCCGAACGAAGCGACGATCTGGCGGGCAATTTGCGCGAACTGCCGCAGACCCTGCGCGAACTGCGTGCCACCTTCAACGCGCTCGGCACCTTCGCCGGAGACGCCCGCCCGGTCTTCGCCGCGCTGCGTCCGAACGTCAGGCAAATCTCCGAACTCACGACCAAGCTCAAGCCGTTCGCCGAGGCGACCGAAGTCTCACTTGAAAGCCTCGGCCGGGCGACTCGAACTGCGGGGCCCGATCTGGTCGCCTCGCGCCCGATCATCCAGAAGCTCGGCAAGCAGGCCCGCACCGGCAAGTCGCCCGCCACCGACCTCAACTTTCTCCTGGCGAGCACCCGCCAGAACAACGGCTACAGAAACCTGATGAAGTTTTTCTATTACACGGCGAGCGCGCTGAACGGATATGACGAGTTCGGCCATTACCAGAGAACCAACGTGATCGTCACCGGCTGCACCGAGTATTCGCTGGCCAACAACGTGCCCGGCTGTAGTGCCCGCTGGCCGCAGAAGAGGCTCGCCGCAACGACCGCCGCCGGTATCCTCCCGGACCTTGCCAGTCCGGATCTCGACCTGGATGATCTCGGCGGTACGACCGGTGATACCGGTGTCACCGGGTCGACCGGGTCGACCGGATTGACGGGCGACACCGGGATCACTGGCGATACCGGCCCGACCGGTCTCGAAGGCGCTGAGGCCCTGCCCGACGAAGTGAGCGACCTCGAAACGGGCGCTACCGGTGAAACTCTTGATGCGGGTGGAAACCCGTCCGAGCGCAGGCAACGCGACATGAACTCCCGTATGCCAATCCTCGACTACCTGTTGAGCCCGTGATGAAGAAGACCCGGCGACAGTCCAGAATTTCCTCGAACCCGATGCTGGTCGGAGCGGTGACCGCGGTCATCCTCGTGGTCGGAGTCTTCTTCTCATACAACGCGAATACGGGCCTGCCGTTCGTCCCGGTCTACAACGTCAACGTCGACCTGCCCAACGGCCAGTCGCTGGTCAAGGGCAACGAGGTCCGGATCGCCGGTGTACGAGTCGGTGTGATCAGCTCGGTCACCGCCGAGCAGCGCGCCGACGGCGAAACGGTCGCCAAGCTCGACCTGAACCTCGACAAGAGCGTCCAGCCGATCCCGGAAAACTCCACGATCACGGTGCGCCAGCGCTCGTCACTCGGGCTCAAGTATCTGCTGCTCACGCCGGGCGATTCGCCCGAGGGCCTGCCGGCCGGCGGAACCCTCGGTCCGAGTCAGGTGAAGCCGGTGGCGGTTGATGGGGACGAAGTCTTCAACATGTTCCAGAAGCCGGTTCGGATCGCGCTGCAGCAGAACCTCGCTGAGTATGGCGGTGTCTTTGCCGCTCGCGGCGGAGCGATCAACGAGATCCTCGGCCAGCTGCCGCCGCTGCTCGCTTTGGCCGAACCTGTGACCAGGAACCTGTCGTCGAAGGAGACCGACCTCGACGGATTCATCCGTGGCCTCAGCCAGGCTGCGGCCGAAGTCGCTCCCGTGGCAGAGACGCAGGCCAGCATGTTCGTCGCGCTCGACA
>JBBSKC010000089.1:0-8950 GCA_038256675.1 Solirubrobacterales bacterium
CTTGCGTCGCGCGGGACCTGACCGTCAACGCCTCCCTCGGTGTACTGACCCCAGTGGCCAGGCCCTCAGAACGGAATTCGGCCTTGCTAAAGCGGATTGCAAGTGACAAGGCACCGCTACCTCCCCGCCTAGCACGGTCCGCTACGCATCCTACCGGCCTCGGTAAGTTCAGGCGACCCTGAGCTCGCCGGGGAGCTGAACGGACGCTAGAAGCAGAGGTCCCAAGGCTGAATGTAGGTCTTGCGACCCACCTGTACCCGGATCTTCATGCCTTTGGGGCAGGTGTTCGAGGTGAACCAGACTCCGGCCCGCTCGGCCCCGTCCGCGACCGCCATCGGGGCCGGGAATCGGGAAGTCCAGCAGCCGTCGATGCCCGGGAAATCACCCGGGGTCTCCGAGCAGATCGAAGTGCCTGGTTTCATCTCCATGCGGGCCCATTTTATCGGGTGGGTGCTCGATATCTCGGCGAAGTAGATGCCGTGACTGCCTGATCGGATGGTGGTCTGGTGGGTGGCGTTGACCGAGAACGAGACAGGAAGCTTCTTCGAGCCGAACCGGCGAGCGGGCCGGCGTCTTTGGATCGAGGCCGGCGGGCCGGAAGTCACGTCGTTGATCCAGGGGAGATACGCGTCGACCCTCGCGAAGCCGGATGGATATCGGGAGCTGAAACACCGATACGGATCGACTCCGGTGAAGTTGGTCACACCGACGACGGTCCCGTCCCGGCGGAAAAGAGGACTGCCGGAGTCACCGACACAGACCGAACGGTGGCCGGTCCCTTCGGCACACAGGATCGACCCCGGGTCGAGCCAACTGCGGTTGCAACTATCCGCAACCCTGAGTGAAGCCTGCTGGAGGTGGGCGGGAAAACGGTTCTTCTTAGCCCCCCAGCCCACCGTCCATAACGTCTCGCCCGAAACCGGCTGCTTCTGTCCGGGCAGGGCTGCCGGAGCCAGGTGGGAAGGACGATTCAGGTAGAGCAGCGCGATATCGGAACCGTTGCCCGCGTCCGAGTAGCCGGGCACGGCCGCGCGGTAGACAACGGTTCGTCGCACGGGACGCCTGCTTCTCAGGTCCCGGGTGCCGAGCAGGACGTCAAGCCGGCGGGCATCACCGGATTCGTCGTCGAGGCAGTGGGCGGCGGTCAGGACCCAGCGCGGCCGGATCAGCGCGCCGCCACAGATATGGCCGGCCCGGCCGCCGTATTCGCCGAGACCCGGATCCTGGATCGAAACTACACCGGGCCAGCTGGGACCTGCGTCCGCACCCTTGAGGATGCGAGTCGAATTCTTTGCCTGGGCACCGGGGGCACCGGCAGTGAAGGCGATACAAAAGATGACGATTCCGAAAAAATAAAGCCGAAAGTTTCGGGATGAGCGCCCTGGCTGAAGCATCGTCCCTCCAACCTGTCATCGGCGACAAGCCTGTTCGTCGGTAGGTCATACCCCAGTCGGTCGGTAGCGGACAGCGGTGTTCATAAGTAGGCAGTACGGATTTCGCCCAGCCACTTATGATGCCCTCTCCCGGGCGCGTAGCTCAGCGGGAGAGCGCTCGCTTCACACGCGAGAGGTCGCTGGTTCGAAACCAGCCGTGCCCATGTCATGGAATCCACCAAAGGGAGACACGTGAAGACCTCATTGAAGTGCGCGGCAATCAGCCTGCTCGTATTCGCAGTCATCGGTGGAGCCGCCTCGTCGGCTTCCGCGGCCGGTCGGATCTGGGCCGGAACCGGCTTCAACGACCTCGGACCCTCGACCGTGACCTTCAAGGTCGTCAATGGACGGGCGAAGATCACTTCGCTCCAGGTCCTGATGGCCTGCACCGACACTTCCGATGGCTCCGAATCCACCCGGGCCTTTTCGATGGGTCGCGGCCCGACCGACACGCTGAACCAGAACCGCTTCCACTTCCGCTTCGACAAGCGGTCCGGTGGGCGCCTTGCCGAAGTCAAGCTGAACGGACGCCTCAATTCGAACGGTCGCGGTCACGCCCGGATCGACCTCACGGCGGTGGGCAGGACGTCTGGGGGCGGTGCGATCGTCGAACGATGCTCGGCGACCTCGAGGATTCCGCTGCGCCGCGGCCCCGCCGGCTGAACGCGACTTACATACAGCTCGATCCGCCGGAGAACCGCTCCGTCATCAAGTCCCTCACCCCCGGGTAGGCTCATTCCATGGGATACGAGTATGTGATCGTCGGTGCCGGTTCAGCGGGATGCGTTCTTGCGAACCGGCTCAGCGCAGATCCCCAGGTCGAGGTGCTGTTGCTGGAAGCGGGCGGCAGCAACCGGCATCCCAACGTCGCGATTCCGGTCGCCTTCGCAGAGCAGTTCCACACCGGCCGCGACTGGGACCTGGCTACTGATCCCGAGCCGTTCTGCAACGACCGTCCGCTCTTCATCCCCCGAGGCAAGGGTCTCGGCGGTTCGAGCGCGATGAACGCGATGCTCTACGTGCGCGGCCGGCCGCTCGACTACGACCTCTGGGAAGCCGACGGTTGTCCCGGCTGGGGCTGGCAGGACGTCAAGCCGTACTTCCTGCGGGCCGAGGACAACTCCCGCGGTGCCTCCGAGGACCACGGCGCCGGCGGTCCGCTGCGGGTCGAAGACTCACGCTCGCCGCGACCGCTGACCCGCACCTTCCTCGAAGCCGCCGAGTCACTCGGGATTCCCTACGTCGACGACTACAACGGACCCGAACAGGACGGGGCGGCGACCGTCCAGGTCACCCAGCGCGGTGGCCGCCGGTGGAGCACGAACGACGCTTACCTCGCCCCGGTCCGAAAGCGGCCCAATCTGACCGTGATCACCGGGGCCGAGGTCCTGCAAATCGAACTTGACGGGGCCCGGGCCACCGGCGTCCGGTACCGCTCGGGCCGCCGCCGACGGGAAACAACTGCCTCGGCCGCCCGGGAAGTCATCCTCTCGGCCGGTGCCATCGGTTCGCCTCAGCTGCTGATGCTTTCCGGGATCGGCCCGGCCGAGCATCTGCGGGAGACCGGAGTACCGGTCAACCTCGATTCCCCCGGAGTCGGCGGCAACCTCCAGGACCATCCCTTCCTGGTCTGCATCTGGGACGTGCCCGGCGGCGGTTCTCTGCTCGATGCGGAGAAGCCGAAAGCCCTGGCCGAGTGGCTGCTGCGACGCTCCGGACCGCTCACTTCGTCGGTCGCCGAAGCCTTCGCTTTCGTCCGTAGCCGACCCGGGCTGCCGGCCGCCGACCTCCAGTTCCACTTCGCTCCCGCCTATTTCAGCGAACACGGTGCGGACAAGTACGAAGGGCACGCGCTGACGATCGGACCGGTGCTGATTTCTCCGAAGGCCCGCGGCCATGTGCGGCTTCGCTCCCGTGATCCGTCGGACAAGCCGCACGTCCTCACCAACTCGCTCTCGCAGCCAGAAGACATGGCATCAATGGTGGCCGGCGTCAAGCTGGCCCGGGAGCTGGCCCAGACTCCACCGATGCGACAAGTCGTCGGCCGGGAACTGTGGCCCGGAAGCGACAACGCCGACGACGAGGCAATCGAGGACGATGTGAGATCGCGCGTCGAACTGCTCTACCACCCGGTCGGCACCTGCCGGATGGGAACGGCCGGCGAATCGGTGGTCGACCCTGAGCTGCGGGTCCACGGGATCGAAGGTCTGCGGGTGGTCGACGCTTCGGTAATGCCCCTGATTCCGGGGGGCAACACCAACGCACCGACGATCATGATCGCCGAACGGGCCGCCGACCTGATCCGCGGCAAGGTGAAAACGCCCACCTGAGTGGCGCCCGACCGATTTGTTTCCCGGATAGATCCGGTCATTCAGACAAACCACAATGCGAAGGATCAGGAACGTGAACGAATCAGTTGGCAGCCCCACTACCGTCACCAACCTCGGCGTCGCGATGTTTACCGTCGCCGATCAGGATGCCGCGCTCGAGTTTTACACCGGGAAGCTCGGCTTCGAAGTCCGTGGCGACGATCGCTTCGGCGAGAACGACGAGATGCGCTGGCTCGAAGTCGCGCCACCGGGCTCCAAGGCCCGGCTGGCACTCAACCCGCCGATGGGCGCCGAACCCGGTGGCAGTTCGATCGGAGTGGAGACCCGGGACGTTCTCGGTGAGCACGCCCGCCTTACCGGGCTCGGCGGTATCGACCTCGATCCGGAGCCGATGCGCACCCCCGGCGCTCCGCTCATGTTCATGCTGCGCGACCCGGACGGAAACACGGTAGTCGTGGTGGAGGACCCCGAAGTCCGGGACTAGTCGACGTCGGCGAGCACGGAGGTCTTGCTGACGACCTGCGAGGGCGTCAGCCGGTACGGACTGATGTAGCCGCTGACCGATTCCATCGGCACCTGGACCCGCGTGACTCTGTTGCTCTTGTTGCCTTCGATCGACTGGACGGCGCGCCCCTGCCGGTCCGCCCTTTCGACGATGCCCATGTGCGACTTGCCGTAGGCGACCAGGAAGCCGGGCCGGGCGCGGTAGGACCAGCGTCCGGTGCGCTTCGCCCACCGGGTCATGTCCCGTACCTGGATGGCGACGGTCGTGCCGTCATAGGACGGCCAGAGCAGGTCCGTGCCGAGGTACGAGGTGATGCCGGCACGCGACCAGATCCAGGTCGAGAAGGCCACACACCAGAACGCTTTGATGCTGTAAGGCGCGATCCGGCCCTTGCCATTGTGGTAGCGCGGGACGTTGTTGCCCTTCCTCTCGACCACGTTGCGCCTGAGTTCGCGGCGGGCGAGCGGCACGATTTTCGACCTGTCGGGCTTGATCGCAGGCGGGGTGGCCGGAGTCGGTTGCATGACCAGCGACCGGGCCGCGGTCGGCAGCGCAAGCGACGCCATCGCGAGGAAGGCGATCGCCAGGAATGGCAACTGAATACGCTTGTCGGCCCTGATTTTCAAGATGAGAGTGTTCCCTGCCGGCGACTGATCGGTGACGAACAGCCTAACTGGCGAGCTTAAACGGGCACGGATGCTCAGGTCCGGTGCAAGGTATTTAGCACTGCGCCAGGGCCTTCACGTAGAAACCGAGGTAGTCGGCCCACGGCCGCGACGATTGCCGCGGCCGTGTAAGCCAGACGTTTCTCGTTCAGCCCCCGTTGGATGCCTTTTCGTAAGTGCGCCCGGGCTGACCACGAAGTGACTTGGCCGGGGGCAACGGCGTGCCTTGCGCGTCGGCTCCCTTGAGGATCGGCAGGACCAGCTTCGAAGGCTTCTTGCCGCCGAGAGTAATCGTGTTCCTGGTCTTGCCCTTGTCTACGGTGTCGAAGTCCCAGATCGGACGATCGCCACCCACCGCCGAGATCGTGACCCGGATCTTCGAGCCGGCGCGGAACGCATGGGCGACCGGGAAGATCGGTATTCGCACCAATGAGAACTTCTTCTTTTTGAGCGGACGGGCGTCCCGCTTCAGGTGCGTCGGGAAGGGATCAACCGGCGACGACAGCTTGCGGTTGAGCTTGCGGTGCGAAGCCCGCAGCCAGCCGTTCTGGACCAGGGTCTCTTCGCCGTCCGGCCGGACCTCGGTCAGGCCGACCTGGATGTCGGTGTCCTTCCGGTTTGACTTCATCCAGACATCGAGGCTCGAAGGGCCGGCGATGATCGTGTCCCGGGTGAGCTCCGGACCCGTGAAGCCGAGCCCCTTGCCCTTGGCGATCGGGGCCCAGTCGTACGGCGGCTGGGCCTTCCAGGCGTCGGACTCGCTGGCGCCGATCAGGGTCTGGGCCGGACGGGCCGACGGATCGGCGACATACCTGGCCTGCTTACCCCTCTTCGTATTTCTCCGGTTGAGTTTGCCCTTCATGCCGAGGAAGTAATTCGTGGCCTTGGCATCCTTGATCGGCCAGGAGGGGTAGTTGATCTCCCAGGCGGCACCGATTGCTCCGGGCTCGCCGGGAATCGCCGCGCCGTTGTCCATCAGCAGGCGAACCCGCGAGTTGTCCTTACGGAAATCAGCCCTCGCCTTGTCGACGTCGGTGTACTCCGCGTACTTGGACTGTTCGACCGGTACCGACGGAGCGTCGGCCAGGAATTCGTAGAGCACGCTGCTGAAGGAAAGGACCAGCGGCGGAACCTTCGGGATCCGGTCTGCGACGAACAGATTCATGAAGTCGTTCCAGTCCGTGATCGTGCTCGGGCCGAGTGAATCGGCGTGCACGCCGTTCTGCAGGCTGATCCACACGTTCTTGTTCTTTGCGAGCTTGTACATGCTCGCCGGGAAGTGGCCGCCGGTCTGCTCATCCTGGAACTGACCGACCCAGAAAGTCGGAACCTTGATGCGTCCGACCCAGTAACCGGGAGCCCTGTATTTGAAGAGCTTCGGTGTGCGGTAGGGGTTCTTTTCGACCAGGCCGACGGCATCGCGGGTCTGCAGCCGCATCGTCTGGTTGTCGAGACAGGTCTGGTCGAAGTCAGCACCCGCATCTTCGCGAGTTACCGTCTTTGGCCAAGCCTGGCCGCCGTCCGGAGCTGGTTTGGCGTCACGCATACGTTGAGTGATCCAGCTCAGTGCGAAGCCCTTGTTGAAAATGCCCCCGGGGTAACCGGTGGCGGTATAGGTGTCGTCAGTCACCGACATCGGTGAGACCGCCGCGAGATGCGGCGGCTGGGTTCCGGCGGTGAAGAGCTGCGTGATGCCGGAAAAAGAAATGCCTCCCATTCCGACTTTGCCGCCCTTGACCCAGTCCTGGTTGCCGACCGTCTCTACCGCGTCGTAGCCGTCGTAGGTGGTGGGCAGGCCAAAGAGGTCGAAGGCACCTCCGGAGCAGCCGGAGCCGCGCATCTGGACCGAGACGGTCGCGAAATCGAGCAGCGGTCCGAGGAGTGAACCGACTGCTGTCGAAGTCGCAGGCGCCAACGGGTCGGAAGGTCCTCCGCCGAGCACCGAGTTGAAGAGGTCGTGGGGCGCAGCAGCCTGGTAGCCCGAGTATTCAATGAAAGTCGGGAATGGCCCGTCGCTCAGATCTTTGTTCTGCGGCAGGCGTACCGTCATCGCAAGCTTGACGCCGTCCCGCATCGTGACGTAGTTGAGGCCCTCGTGGAGAGGCTTGTTCTTGTAGAAGGAGGCGGGCGGGTTCTGGTCGATCTTGAGGATCTGGAATTTCTTCGTCGCCGAGACCTCATTGCCCTTGCGGCTCAACACCCGGTAGCCGGGGCCCATCTTCTGGTCGTAGAAGACCTTGCTGCCGAACGAGTCGGCCTTGCCCTGGGAGACGATCCGGTTCTTGTTGTTGACCAGCATCAGCTTGATGCCGGGGGTCGCATCCTCGACGTAGGCGTCGCCGACGCTGCCGCGGGCGGTGAAACCGGCCTTGGCGTTTGGCTTGGGAGCCTTCTTCAGCTTCTTGCCCTTGGACCCCTTCTTTCCCGAAGTCGTGGCCGCGCCGGCCGGACTGAGGCTCGCGAATCCGAACATCGCAACAAGAACGGCAACGAAAATCGCCGCAAGAGGTCTACTGCTGACTCCCCGCATCAAGTTCTCCCTAGAAGTTGTTTCCCTTTGTGCGTCACTAAAACAGCAAACACAAGATTACACAGATCGCTTCGGTTCGGGAGGTAGCGCGTTCAGTAAGTGCTCAGGGAGCGAGTCTTTCCACCCGCCAGCCGTCGGCCTCGGCCAAGTAGCGGAAGCGGTCGTGAAGGCGGGCCGGGCGGCCCTGCCAGAACTCGAACTCGTCGGGACGGAGCACGAAACCGCCCCAGGTCGGTGGCCGGGGAATAGTCGTCCCTTCGGGGTACCTCGCGGCGACCTCACGGGTGTTTCGTTCGAGTTCTTCCCGGCCGCCTTCGAGCGGTCTGCTCTGAGGTGACGCCCATGCACCGACCTGACTGGCCCGATCGCGGCTCGCAAAGTACGCGTCGGACTCGGCCTCGGCCAGGCGCTCCACGTCACCGCGGATCCGGACCTGGCGCGAGAGCTCCGGCCAGTTGAAAGCAAGGGCGGCAGCGGGGTTCGCGGTCAACTGACCGGCCTTGACGCCATCGTAGTTCGTGAAGAAGCGGAATCCGTCCGGGCCGGCACCCTTCAGCAGCACCATCCTCAGGTCCGGACGACCCGCCGCATCCACCGTCGCCAGAGCCATCGCCTCGGGCATGTCGTTGAACTTCGCGGCCTCCTCAAACCAGGCACGGAACTGCTCGACGGGATCAGCGGCGAGATTGCTCCGCCGCAATTCAACCCTCGGCTGTCGGTCACCGGCGCCCATCGTCCAAGAGTATTAGTTGAGCGTTGGATCTTCCGGCATCGTTGCCAGCAGGGCAAAATCGTCGCCCCGGCGGCCGATCACGTCGGCCCAGAGATCGCCTTCGGCGAAAATGTCGTCCGGGTCGAGGTCGGACACGATCCAGGATTCATGCTCGAGTTCCTCGTCGAGCTGGCCCGGACCCCAGCCCGCGTGCCCGACGAAGACCCTGGCCCTGACCACGTCGGTGTCGCCATCCGGATCGACCACGCCGATCCGCTCGGTCACGGCGCCGGCCGAAAGCCCGGCGTGTTCGAATTCACCGAGGACGACGATCGAGTCCGGGCCGACCGGTCCGCCGACCCAGAGCGGGGCCCCGCGCTCGACCAGTGGGTCGAGGTCCGGAACGAGTTCGGCCACGTCCGCGTCGGCGCGCCGGTTGAGCACGATCCCGAAAGCACCCTGCTCGGTGTGCTCGACTATGAGGACGACGGTCCGGCGGAAGAAGTCGAAGAGACTCGGCGCTGCGATCAGGAGCTTTCCGCGCTGGGAATCCATCATCAGTTGAAGATAATCATCGCGGTGGTCGCCAAGGCGAGCACGGTCGCCCCGCTACGGAGAGATCCGGGCTCTAAATGCCTGACAAAGCGGATGCGGAACCGATCCGGTACTGTCATGCGTCGCACTATGGGTAGATACACAGGACCAAAAGAGAAACTTTCAAGGCGCGAAGGCGTCGACCTCGGACTCAAGGGTGAACGCGCCCTGGGTGGCAAGA
>JBBSKC010000090.1:0-8393 GCA_038256675.1 Solirubrobacterales bacterium
GCCGCGGCGGGCGGAACCGGAAGCCTGGCCGTCCAGATCGCCCGTTCGATGGGGGCGGGAAACATCATCGCGATGGCCTCTACCGAAGAGAAGCGAGACCTGACGCTGAAACTCGGGGCCGATGTCGCGGTCGATTCCCGCAGTGACGACCTTCAGGCCGAGATCCTTGGCGCCAACGGTGGCAAACCGGTTGACGTGGTGCTCGAGATGGCCGGCGGGAAGGCCTTCGAGGACCTGCTCAGGTCGCTCGCTCCTTTCGGCCGCCTGGTCACGTTCGGCATCGCCTCCCGTGAAGAGAATGTGGTCAGAACCGGCCATCTGATGCGGAATAGCCGGGCTGTCATCGGGTTCTGGATGGTCCACCTACTCGCGGATCCGGAGCTGGCCGCGGCCAGCATCGGGCGGGTTCTGGGCGCCGCCTCGAAGGGTGAACTGAAGACTGTTCTCGGCGGAACTTTCGGGTTCGGAGACGTCGCCAGGGTCCACGAAGATCTGGCCGCACGACGGACCATCGGCAAAATCCTGTTGGATCCCTCGCTGTGACTTCTTTCAAGGACCTCGGTCTTTCCCCAGATATTCAGCTTGCGATCGACGAACTCGGTTTCTCCGATCCGACCCCGATCCAGGAGGAAGGCATCCCCGCGCTCCTCTCGGGCCACGACGTAATCGGCCAGGCGCAGACCGGTACCGGCAAGACGGCGGCCTTCGGCCTGCCGATGCTCCAGTACCTCGATCCGGACAACGACGAGGTTCAGGCGATCATCCTGACCCCGACCCGGGAACTCTGCATCCAGGTCACGCAGGCCCTGCGCTCATACGCCGAGCACCTCGACATCGAGATCGTCGCCGTCTTCGGCGGCGCGCCGATCAAGAGCCAGCAGGCCCAGCTCCGGTCCGGCGCCCACGTCGTCGTCGCCACGGTGGGACGCATGAAGGACCTGATCTCCCGCCGCTCACTGGTCCTGACCGCCGCCCGTTTCGTCGTGCTCGACGAAGCCGACGAGATGCTCGACCTCGGCTTTCTCGAGGACGTCGAGAAGATCCTCCGAATGTGTCCGAGCGGACGCCAGACGGCGCTTTTCTCGGCGACGATGCCGCCGCCGATCCAGAAGCTCGCCGACGCCTTCATGTACGACCCGATCCTCATCAGCATCACCCCGGAGGAGCTCACGGTCGACAAGATCTCGCAGGCGTACGTCGAAGTCACCAACCGCGACAAGACCGAGAAGCTGATCGAGGTGCTCAAAGCCGAGGAGCCGGAGCAGGCGATCCTCTTCTGCCGCACCAAGATCGGCGCGACGCGCCTCGAGCGGGACTTGAAGAACCGCGGCCTTGACGTCAAGGCCCTGCACGGCGACCTGAGCCAGGGCATCCGCGACGGCGTGATGATCGCCTTCAAGGGACACCGCGTGAAGTTGCTTGTCGCGACCGACATCGCCGCCCGCGGCCTCGACGTCGACCACGTCACCCACATCATCAACTACGACCTGCCGAACAGCTCCGAGATATACGTCCACCGCATCGGCCGGACCGGCCGTGCCGGCCGCACCGGTCGCGCGATCACCTTCGTGACGCCCGACCAGCGCAAGGATCTGGAGCAGATCAAGAAGGACGTCAAGACTTCGATTTCCGCCTGGGAGACCCCGGAAGAGCGTCTGGAGCATGCACCCGAACCGCGTCGCCGCCGGCGTCGCGGCGAGAGGCCGACAAAGCTGGACAAGGCTGACGATCCGGTAGACGAAGAGGTCACCGGTCTGCCGGAAGAAGGGGAGATCACCGGTCTGCCCGACGACGAGGAGTCCGAAGCCGCCGCTGAACCTGAAACGGAAGATGCCGGGGACGATCTGGACCGGGACGACGACGACGACGGCGTACCCGAACTCGGCGAAGGTCAGGTCAAGCTGTTCATCAACCGAGGCAAGCGCAGCGGGATCGAAGAAGAGGATCTGCGCTGGGCGCTCAAGGAAGGTGCGGTCCTCGCGGATGACTCGATCAGCGACGTGCGGGTCCTCGACCGGTTCTCGTTCGTCGAGATCGACGCCGACAAAGCCGAAAAGACCGTCGAGTTCCTGGACGGCACCAAGCTCAAGGGCTCCGAGATCAGGGTCGAGGTAGCCCGGAAGTAAGCGCGTTGATCTGCCCGAGCAGATCGTCGAAGTCGATCGGCTTGCTTACCCGGCCGTCCGCGTGCTGCCAAACCTCCGAGGTGCCGAGTCCCGGCATCCCGCTCACTACGATGACCGGCAGGTCCGGCCGGATGCCCTTGATGCGGTCCATGATTTCGGTGCCGGACGCGAGAGGCATCTGTACGTCGAGCAGGACGACGTCGGGAGCGGCATCCCCGGCAGTGGCCTCGATCGCCGAAACTGCGTCATCGCCGTTATGGGCCTCGATCACATCGTAGCCCGCCATCTCGAGCCGCCGGCGCAGCAACAGTCTGATCGACGCCGAGTCCTCCGCAATCAGCACGAGGCTCACAGGCTGCCGGAGAAGGTGTCTCTCCGCGCCTTCTCGCGGTCCAGCGGGAAGGAGACCTCGAACGAAGTCCCGACGCCTTCCTCTGAATTTACCGCGATCGATCCGCGATGGAGATCGACGATTCCTTTGGTGATCGTCAGTCCGATCCCGGCGCCGGTAATTCTCTTCTGAGTGTCCGTTTCACCCCGTTCGAATTCGAGGAATGCCTCCTCGGGGTCTTTGAAAGGCAGTCCTCCGCCGTCATCGGACACAGTCATGGTCAGATGCTCCCCCTCGAGCGCGGTGCTGATTCTGAGGGTGGCCCCTTCCGGCGAGTGGATGTGTGCGTTCTGGAGCAGGTTGACCGCCACCTGGCGCACCCGATGGGCGTCGGCCTCGATGACTGGCAGGTCCGGAGCGTTGTCGACCTCCAGCGTCTGCGCCCTGGCTTCGATCTGCGGCCGGAGAGTCTCGGCGACGCTGCAAACGATTGGCACGATGTCGACCTCTTCGAGGTCCAGCCGCAGCTCCCCGAAGCTGTTTCGGGTCAGGTCGAGGATGTCATCGACCAGTGAAGCTAGGTGTTTCGCGTTCTCGAGGATCACTTCGGCCGCTTCGGCCTGGGGCGGACTCAGCGAGTCCGCCTCGAGGTTCAGGATCTCGGCGAACCCGAGCAGCGCCGTCAGCGGTGAGCGCAGTTCGTGTGAAGCGCCGACCACGAAGGTGATGCGGCGCTGGACCATCTCGTCGAGGATGTCGGCGTCCCAGGCCATCAGGATCCGACTGCCGTCGGGGAGCCGTTCCGGGTTCATCAACCACTCGAGCAAAGGCAGGTCCGGGCGGGCGGCGAAGACGACCCGCTCTTCCCGGAGCAGCATGCGGTCGATCTTTTCTTCGTTGACTATTGGCCGCAGGCAGTCCCAGATGTCGCGACCCGGTTCGATCGTGGGGGTCAGGGTTTCGCCGCCCCGGTTCCGGTAGAGCACGGTCATGTCGTCGTCAAGAGTGATCAGTGCGCTCGGCACGTGATCGAGGACTCCTTCCAGGTGCTCCCGTTCGACCATCCTCCGACGACGTTATCGCGGCTGAGGGACATAAGCTGGCCGTACATGAGCGCCGATACCGATGGAATATCGCACGAGCCCCTCGAAGACTGGTTCCGGGAAAGGGTCGATGGACTGGAGCCCCCTCTCGACTACGACAAGATTCAAGGGGGACTTTCCAACCTGACGTACCTGGTCACCGACCAGGGTGCATCCCGCTGGGTGCTCCGCCGCCCGCCGCTCGGCACACGGCTGGGCTCGGCCCATGACATGGGTCGCGAAGTCCGTGTCGTGAGCGCCCTGGCCGGGACCCCCGTGCCGGTCCCGCCGATCGTCGGCTTCTGCGAGGACGATTCGGTGACCGGCGCCCCCTTCTACGTGATGGAGTTCGTCGAGGGCCCGGTGATCCGCGCGCCGGAGCAGGCCGCTCTGTTCCCGGATCCCGCCCAGAGGAAACGGCTCGGTGAAGGCCTGATCGAAACCATGGTCGAGATTCACGCGGTCGAACCCGGTGCTGCCGGCCTGGGGGACCTCGGCCGCCACGACGGTTACGTCGAGCGTCAGCTCAAACGCTGGTCCGGGCAGTGGGAGAAGTCGAAGACTCGCGAGTTACCGGTCGTCGAATCGGTACATCAGAGCCTGCTCGAGATGATCCCGGAGCAGACCGAGACGACGATCGTGCACGGTGACTACCGGCTCGACAACGTGATTTACAGTCCGCTGGGCGAAGTCGCCGCAGTGGTCGACTGGGAGCTCTGCACCCTGGGCGATCCGTTGGCTGATCTCGGCCTCCTGATGGTCTACTGGCGCGAGGCCGGCGACGAGACGATGCCGATCTTCCGGCCGGCCACGACCGAACCGGGCTTTTCCACACGGGACGAACTCGCCACTCACTACGAAAAGGTCTCCGGCCGGGACATCTCCGACCTCGACTATTTCGTGGCGCTCGGCTACTGGAAGCTCGCGATCATCCTCGAAGGCGTCCTGGCCCGGTTTCAGAAGGGCCAGTACGGCAAGGACACGAGCGACGACTCGTTCCCCAAGGGCGTCGAAGCCTTGGCCGAGTCGGCGGCCGAGGCGGTGGAGCGGATCAAGACCTAACCGGTGCCGGCTTCCTGCTTCTTGAGCTGGCGGCCCACTTCCCTTCGACTGATCACCATCTTGTGAACCTCGTCGGGACCGTCAGCCAGGCGCAGCATGCGGCTGAAGCGCCACATCATTGCCAGCGGGGTGTCGTCGGTCATGCCGAGTGAGCCGTGGACCTGGATCGCGCGGTCGAGCACGTCCATGACCATGTTCGCGGCGACGACCTTGATCATCGAGATCTCCTGTCGCGCGGCCCGTTTGCCGACCGTGTCCATCTTCCAGGCGGCATGGAGCGTGAGCAGACGGGCCTGGTCGATCTCCATGCGTGACTTGGAGATGAAGTCCTGGACGAACTGCTTGTCGGCGAGCGGACCGCCGAAAGCCTCACGCTCCGAGGCGTAGATGCACATCATCTCCAGCGCCCGCTCCGCCGTCCCGATCGCACGCATGCAGTGGTGGATCCGGCCGGGACCCAGTCGGTCCTGAGCGATCAGGAAGCCGGCGCCTCGTTCCCCGAGCAGGTTGTCCTTCGGTACGCGGCAGTCGGTATAGCTGACCTCGCAGTGGCCCGGCCCCTTGGTGTGGCCCATCACCGAGAGCGGCCGTTCGACCTTGTAGCCGGGAGCGTCGGCGGGGACGAGGATCATCGAAGCGCGGGCGTACGGATTGCCCTCCGGCTCCGTGATCACCATGGCGATCGCGAGATCGGCCCCGACCGCGCCGGAGGTGAACCACTTGAGTCCGTTGATCACCCACTCGTCGCCATCGAGTTCGGCCGAAGCCGCGAGGTTGCGGGGGTCGGAGCCGGACGTCGCGGGCTCCGTCATCGAGAAGCAGCTGCGGATCTTCCCTTCGAGAAGCGGGAAGCCCCATCGATCCTTCTGGGCGTCGGTGCCGTGCTCGAGGACGATCTCCGTGTTGCCCGTGTCGGGCGCGGAGCAGTTGAAGGCCATCGGCGCGATCGCGGGGCTGCGGCCCATTTCTTCGCAGAGGATCGCGTAGTCCAGGTTGCTGAGTCCCGGGCCGTATTCCTCGTCGGGGAGGAACATGTTCCAGAGTCCCTCGGCCTTCGCTTTCGCGCGGATCTCGATCAGATCGGCCGGGTAAGGAACGCCCTCTTCGACTTCACGGTCGAGCGATTCGAGCAGCTCCTTCTCGCGCGGATAAACGTGCTCGTCCTGAAAAGCGCGGACGCGGTCACGAAGGGCAGTTATCTCGGGGCCGGGTTCGAAGTCCATGGACGCAGGCTATCGGCGGCGCCGATAGCGGGCGAACAGCTCGCCTTCGGCCTCCAACAGGCTCATCAGGTCGAGGTGCTTGGGCTCCGTCAGTGACCCCTCCAGTATTCGGGGCGCGTCCCGTTCGCCGGTGAGCGTGGAGGAGATCGTCAGGAACAGGTCGTCGAGACCTTCAGCGGCAACAAGCTGGCCGAGCACATGCGGACCGCCTTCGCAGAGCAGGGCGCGGATCTGCCGCTCCTGCCGCAGATGACGTAAGACCTCGGTGATCCGGATCGGTCCTTCGACCTTGACCAGCTCGACCGGTGTCGCGGTCTCGGGGGTGGGGCCCTCGTCGGTGGTGAAGATCAGGACCTGCCCGTTGCCGTCGGTGAAGAGCGGCGCGTCGAAAGGCAGGTTGAGTCGGCCACTGATGATCACCGCGAGAGGGTCGTGCGGCAGACCGATGCTTTCCCGGTGGGCCCGTGCCTCGGGGTTCTTGACGATCCGTCCGTATCTTTCCGCTCGCATCGTGCCGCCGCCAATCATCACCGCGTCGAAGCGGGTCCGAAGGCTGAGCAGGAACTCGATGTCGCATTGCTTCCCGAGTTCGACCGTGCGTCCATTGAGGCTGGCGCGGCCGTCGAGTGTCGTGACCATGTTCGCCGCGACGAACGGCCGCTCCTCGAGCGGATCGTCGAACGGGCGGTAGTCAGCCAGTTCGGCGTCGATGCTCGTCGGGCCGGGATCCGGCAGAAGGCGGCGCATCAGTGAGGCGTTCGGCTTAACCGCGGGATCGGAGATGCTTTCAACTTCCCCGGCGGGCCGGGGTGTCAAACCGCGCTTGGTCAGCCGGAGGTGTAATCGTGCCAGTCGTCGAACTTGTGGCCGACGTATGCCTCGAGGCCGGCCACGTCTTCGCGGAACCGGCTTTTCAGGGTGGCCATGAGGTCGTCCGGGATGACCGGCTTGGGGGCCGGCGGCTTGTCCGGGTCATGGACCGCCTTCTCGACCATCCAGCGCATCGATTCGGGCAGCCGGTCGAAGTTCCGGTCGAGCGACCGGAAGCCGGGAAGCTTGATCAGCTTTTCCATCACCTGATACTTGCTGTCCTGCTTGGCGCTCGATTTCTCCCACTGGCGATCCCACTGCTCCGAGGTGAAGTTCTCGTCGACGTCGAGGAAAGAGAAAGCCTTCTTCATGGTCCCGTCACGGTTGCTGCCGAGCTCTTCCTGGGTGATCACTTCGATCTGAGCCGGATCGAAGAGTTCGAGGTAGGGCTGGAGCTGCATGCAGTACATCGACCGTTGGATGTAGGACGTGTCCGGCTTGGAGAGCGTCTCGACGAACTCGCGGGACTCGTAACCGGCGCCAGTGGCGTGCACCCAGTGGGAAAGGATGCGCTTGATCGGGTCCCGGACCATGTAGATGAGCCGGGCGTCGGGGCAGTACTCGTGGATCCGCTCGGCCACGCCGTTGAAGCGGGGACGGTTGGTGTAATGCGGCGACGATTCCCCGTTCACCTTGAAGCGGTTGTCGAACCGGCCCTTGTACCAGTCGAACCCGAGGTCCCAGTTCTGCTCGGCGGCGAAGAAGTTGAGTTCCTTCGGCTTCGACATATGGATTTCCGGGTGGACGCCGAGGTAGTGGTGGATCGACGTGGTGCCGCACTTGAGTCCGCCGATGATGATGAAGTTCGGCAACGTGTCGTGCTTCGAACCGCGCCGCGGGAGGCGGCGGTTGCGATCGGCGGTGAAGCGCTCCTTCGCCCGCGAGCACATCGCGTCATCGGCGGGATCGTAGGCGGCACTCTGGTCAGGGCTATTTGTCTTCGCGGTCTCAGGCACAGCGGAGTAGTGTAGCCGGAGATGGCCGGATTGATACAGGCATTGAGGCCCGGGACCGGTCAAAGCGGTGATCTTCCGTGGCGGGGACCCGGAGAAGGCCGACCCGATCTGCATCTCCCACCGGGCCCGATGCCGCTCGTCCGTCATGGGGTTATGCGCAAGAAATGGCGCTACGTGGCGTTCTTCGGCGACGAACTGATGCTGTGTGCGGGCCAGGTCGTGATCGGTCCTTTCAAGCAGTGTTTCTGGTCGCTCTGGGACCGGCAGTCTGGCGAGGTGTTCGAGCACACGCAGATCAAGCCGGGCCGGCCTGAGGTCCGGATGGAAGGCAACTACGTCGAGATCTCGGCCGATGGCTTCCGGGCATCGCTGGTCCTCGGCCACGCCGAGCCGGTCGAGTCCGTGTGCCCGAGCGGGCGAGGCTGGGGCTGGACCCGGAAGCGTGCCGGAGTGCCGATGGCCGGAAGGGTCGAGGCAGGGGGAAGCACATGGCAGGTCGACGGCCTCGGGTTCGACGACGAATCGGCGGGCTACCAGTCACGCCACACCTCATGGAGCTGGTCGGCCGGGATCGGCGTCGCCGCCGACGGCCGCGACCTCGGCTGGAACCTGGTTGCCGGGATCAACGATCCACTGGTCAACTCCGAGCGCGCGATCTGGGTCGACGGAGTCCCGATCGAGCCGGAACCGGTGGTCTTTCGCGGCCTCGATGCGGTCGGGTTCAGCGACGGGGGACTGCTCGA
>JBBSKC010000091.1:0-8338 GCA_038256675.1 Solirubrobacterales bacterium
AACGTCGACTTCGGCACGGTCAACGAAGCGATCGACCTGAGCGAGGCGATGGTCCGCCGCCTCGCCGAGGACTGGGTCCAGGCCTCGTCCTAGCCCCTGCCCCAGCGGTTGGTCAGACGCTTGGTGTGTTTCGCTCGATGATCGTTTCGTAGTCAAGGCCGGCCGGCAGGGTGCCGAAGGCCTCGCCCCAGTCGCCGCCGAGGCGGGAGGCGCAGAAGGCGTCGGCGACGGCGGGGTCGCCGTGGCGGACCAGCAGCGAGCCCTGGAGGGCGAGCGCGAGACCTTCGACGATCCGGCGGGCCCGGACCTCAAGGGTCTCGGGTGAAGTTTCCATCTCGGTCTTCAGGTGGTCGACGTACGCGTCGAGGCGCGTATCAGCGCCGCTGGCTTCGCCGATCTCGTTGTAAAGGACCTCGACGCTGGCCGGGCTCTTGACCATGGCGCGCAGCGCGTCGAGGCACTGCACGTTGCCCGAGCCCTCCCAGATCGACATCAGGGGACTTTCCCGGAAGAGACGCGGCATGCCCGACTCCTCGACGTAACCGTTGCCGCCAAGGCATTCGAGCGACTCGACCGCGTGCCAGGGGGCCCGCTTGCAGATGAAGTACTTGAGGATCGGAGTGGCGATCCGCTTCAGCAACTGAGCGGTCTCGTCGCCGGTGGTGGCTTCGTCGTAGGCGCGGGAAAGGCGCATCATCGAGGCGGTGGCCGCCTCGGATTCGACCGCGAGGTCGGCCAGAACGTTCTGCATCAGCGGCTGGTCGATCAGTTTTTTGCCGAAAGCCGAGCGGTTGCTTGCGTACCAGGTCGCCTGAGCGACCCCGGCCCGCATGCCGGCGCTCGAGCCGATCGTGCAGTCGAGGCGGGTATGCCCGACCATCTCGATGATCGTGCGCACGCCGCGGCCTTCCTCGCCGACCAGCTGGGCCCAGGCACCGCGGAACTCGACTTCGGATGACGCGTTCGACTTGTTGCCGAGCTTGTCCTTGAGCCGCTGGATGTGAAAGTTGTTGCGGGTGCCGTCGGGTGTGAGGCGCGGCATCAGGAAGCAGGAGACACCGGCGTCGGTCTGGGCAAGGACGAGGAAGGCGTCGCACATCGGGGCCGAGCAGAACCACTTGTGGCCGGTGATCTCGTACTCGGCACCGGGTCCACCACCGTTCAGCGCCACCGCCCGCGTGGTGTTGGCCCGCACGTCGGAACCGCCCTGCTTCTCGGTCATTGCCATGCCGGCCAGGGCTCCCGGTTTCTCGCCCGCGGGACGGAGTTCCCCGTCGTAAACCGGGGACATGAAACGCGGCTCCCATTCGGCCGCCAGCTCGGGCTGGGTTCGCAGCGCCGGGATCACCGAAAAGGTCATCGAGATCGGGCAGCCCACGCCGGCTTCGGCCTGGCTCAGCTGGGTGAAGAGCGCGGCGCGGGCGACGTTGGCACCGGGGCCGGGGTCGGTCCAGGGAAGCGAATGGACCTGGTGGCTGATCCCGATCTCCATCAGTTCATGCCAGGCGGGATGGAACTCGACTTCGTCGATCCGGTTGCCGAAGCGGTCGTGGGTCTTCAGCTTCGGGGGGTTCGCGTTTGCTTCCGCGCCCCAGCGCAGTACGTCGGCCGAACCGCAGATCGCGCCGAGCTGACCGACCCGGTCGGCCGCCCAGCCACCACCTTCTCGCTTCAGGGCTTCCTGGAGCGGCTGGTCGACCGCGAAGAGGTTGACGTCTTCGAGTGCCGTGGACTGGTTGAAAACCTGATGTGTGGCTGCCATCAAGGGCCATGATCGCACAGCCCGGCGCGGGCTCGTTGCCTATACCATCGAGCGCCTCACCAAAAAGTTTTTGCAGGTTCTAATACGAAGGGATGTACCCGCCTTGCCGAAGATCAAAGTCGAGAATCCGATTGTCGAGCTGGATGGCGACGAGATGACCCGGATCATCTGGTCGTTCATCAAGGAGCAGCTGATCCTTCCTTACCTCGACATCGACCTCAAGTACTTCGACCTCGGCATCGAAGCGCGTGATGCCACCGACGACCAGATCACGGTCGACTCGGCCAACGCGATCAAGCAGTACGGCGTCGGCGTCAAGTGCGCCACGATCACCCCGGACGAAGCCCGGGTCGAGGAATTCGGCCTCAAAGAGATGTACCGCTCGCCGAACGGCACGATCCGGAACATCCTCGGTGGGGTCATCTTCCGCGAGCCGATCGTGATCTCCAACGTGCCTCGCCTGGTCCCCGGCTGGACCAAACCGATTGTCATTGGCCGTCACGCCTTCGGCGACCAGTACCGCGCGACCGACATGCTGATCCCCGGCGAAGGCACCCTGACCACCACCTTCACGCCGAAGGACGGGGGAGAACCGGTCGAGATCGTCGTCCACGAGTTCCCCGAGGCCGGCATCGCGATGACCATGTACAACCACGACGAGTCCATCCGGGATTTCGCCAGGGCCTCGCTGCGTTACGGCCTCGACCGCGGTTTCCCGGTCTACATGTCGACCAAGAACACGATCATGAAGAAGTACGACGGCCGCTTCAAGGACATCTTCGAGGAGATCTTCCAGGCCGAGTTCAAGGCCGACTTCGACGCCGCGGGCATCACTTACGAGCACCGCCTTATCGACGACATGGTCGCTTCGGCGATGAAGTGGGACGGCGGCTACGTCTGGGCCTGCAAGAACTACGACGGCGACGTCCAGTCCGACACCGTGGCCCAGGGCTTCGGTTCGCTCGGCCTGATGACTTCGGTCCTGATGAGCCCCGACGGCAAGACGGTCGAGGCCGAAGCCGCGCACGGCACGGTGACTCGCCACTACCGCGAGCACCAGAAGGGCAACCCGACTTCGACCAATCCGATCGCTTCGATCTTCGCCTGGACCCGCGGCATCGCCGCCCGCGGCCGCATGGACGGCACACCTGAGGTCACCGAGTTCGCCGAGACGCTGGAACGCGTCTGCATCGAGACGGTTGAGAGCGGCAAGATGACCAAGGACCTCGCGCTGCTGGTCGGTCCCGACCAGGAGTGGCAGACCACCCAGGAGTTCCTCGCTTCGATCGACGAAAACTTGTCGACGGCGATGGCCTAGGCCATTCCCTCAATAACCCAAGGAGAAAATGTGAGCACCCCAGTCAAGGTCACCGTGACCGGCGCCGCCGGTCAGATCGGTTACGCCCTGCTTTTCCGGATCGCCAGCGGACACCTGCTCGGCCCCGACGTCAAAGTCCACCTGTCGCTCCTGGAGATCCCGGCTGCAGTCAAGGCCGCCGAAGGCACCGCGATGGAACTCGATGACTGTGCCTTCCCCCTGCTCGAGAAGATCAGCATCAGCGACGATCCGGGCCAGGCCTTCGATGGCACCAACATCGGCCTGCTGGTCGGCGCCCGTCCGCGTGGACCGGGGATGGAGCGTGGCGACCTGCTCGAGGCCAACGGCGGAATCTTCAAACCGCAGGGCCAGGCGATCAACGCCGGCGCCGCGGATGACGTCAAGGTGCTCGTGGTCGGCAACCCGGCGAATACCAACGCGCTGATCGCGGCTTCGGCCGCGCCGGACGTGCCGCGGGAGCGCTTCACCGCGATGATGCGCCTCGACCACAACCGGGCGATCGCCCAGCTTGCGAACAAGCTCGGCAAGCCGGTTGACTCGGTCACGAATATGACCGTCTGGGGCAACCACTCCTCGACCCAGTACCCCGACGTGGTCCACGCCAAGGTCGACGGCGAGAGCGCCTGGGAAGCGGTGGACAACGAGGCCTGGATCAAGGACGAGTTCATCCCGCGTGTCGCCAAGCGCGGCGCGGCGATCATCGAGGCCCGCGGAGCTTCGAGCGCCGCTTCGGCAGCGAATGCCGCGATCGACCATGTGAACAACTGGGTCAACGACACGCCGGAGGGCGACTGGGTATCGATGGGCGTTCCGTCGGATGGTTCCTACGAGGTACCGGACGACATCATCGCCGGCTTCCCCGTGACCTGCTCGAACGGTGAGTTCCAGATCGTCCAGGGACTCGAGATCGACGAATTCTCCCGCGAGAAGATCGACGTTTCCGCCGCCGAACTCAAAGAAGAACGCGACGCGGTCGCCGAACTCGGTCTGCTCTAAGGCCTTCGGCATTCCAAGAGAGCCGCGCCTTGGGGTCCAGGGCACGGCTTGTACTTTCCGGAACGCCTCAGTCGGACTCGGGCGGGAAGTAGCCCGTGCCCTTCTTGACGACCCGGCCCTCCTTGACCAGGTCGGCCATTACCCGGTACACGTAATTCGGCTTGATCTTCAGCTGCTCGGCTATCTGGGATGCCTTGATCCCGGGGTTGTCGGCCACGGCCTTCTCGGCGTGCTCGGACCTCGTGCCGCCCTTGCGGCGGCGCCTACCGGGGCGCGGCGCGGACGGACTGGAGGACTTGCGGCGGCGGGGTGACCGCGATCGGCTGGAGGACTTGCCACCGTCCAGGGCGGACAATGCGTCCAGCAGTTGCTTACGCTCCTCGTCAAGTTCCGCCAGTCGTTCCTCGACCAGCCTGCGAATTGCGTCAGTCTTTGCTGCCATACCTGCCTTAGGTTGTGAATACGAAATATGAATCAGTCAAACAACTGGAGTCTAGTGCCAAAAGTGTCAGTACATACGGTAAACATCGGAAGTGCACATTGAGCGACAGGAAGAGTGTGGTGATCGCAAGGGTGTTGCTTCCGGCGGGTTCGGACCTCCTGGACCACGACTTCGACCTCAGGAGCGGTGGTCTCGACTCCGATCACGAGTCGCTCCTGGAACTCGCCGAAGGTGCCTCGGCGATCGTCGCCGACCCCACGGTCCCGATCGACTCCGGCGTGCTCGAAGCGGCCGGCGACCAGCTGAAACTGGTCGCAAACTTCGCGGTCGGATACGACAACGTCGATCTCGACGCGTGTCGCGAGCGTGGGGTGACGGTGACCAACACCCCCGATGTGCTGACCAACGCGACCGCCGAGCTGGCGGTCGGACTGACCTACGCGGCCGCCCGGGGCATCACCCGTTCAGAAACCCGGATGCGGGCGGGGGAGTGGCGCGGCTGGGATCCGGGCGCCCACCTGGGGCTGGAACTGAGCGGCGCCACGATCGGAATCGTCGGCATGGGACGGATCGGCCGGCGTTACGCCGAACTGATGCACGGACTCGGCGGAGAGTTTCTTTATACATCGCGTGAGGTGAAGGATGAAGCCGAAGTGAAGCTCGGTGCCAGAAAGGTGGAGCTGGACCGGCTCCTGGGCGACGCGGACGTGGTCAGCCTCCACCTGCCGGCCACCCCGGAAACCAGACATCTGATCGATGCCGACGCCCTCGAGCTCATGAAACCGACCGCGATCCTCGTCAACACCGGCCGCGGTCCCGTCGTCGACACTGACGCACTGGCGTCAGCTCTCGAGGAGGGATCAATCGGCGGCGCCGGGCTCGACGTGTACGAGAACGAACCGGACGTGCCGAAACGCCTTCTCGATGCGCCGAACACGGCCCTCACACCCCACGTCGGATCGGCCACGACCCGCGCCCGCGACGACATGGCCCGGCTGGTCGCCCGCAACGTGATCGCCGTGCTCGGTGGCGAACCTCCACTCAACCCGGTGACATAAGGAACGGGTCCTGACGTCTTTTTCCACGCTTCGCGCGGAAGAAAGGCGGCGAAACCCTGGAGACTCAGCCCGACGCCTGGAGGTAGGTCAGCACGGCCAGGACCCGGCGGTGATCGTCCCCGGTCGCCGGCAGGTCGAGTTTGCTGAAGATGCTCGAGATGTGTTTTTCCACCGCCCCCGGCGTGACCCAGAGCGCCTTCGCGATGCCGGCGTTGGTGCGGCCTTCGGCCATGAGCGAGAGAACCTCGGATTCCTTGGGCGTCAGTTCGTCCAGCTGGTTGTTCCCGCCTTTCTCCTGAACGAGTTCTTTGACCACCTCACGGTCGAGCGCGGTGCCGCCTTCGGAGACTCGTTTGATCGCGTCGAGGAACCCGGGGATGTCGGCGACCCTTTCCTTGAGCAGGTATCCGACCCCGGCGCCACCGGCGGCCAGCAGTTCCGAGGTGTAAACCGGCTCGACGTACTGGGACAGGATCAGGATGCCCAGGTCGGGATACTGTTCCCGGGCTTCGATCGCCGCCCGGATGCCTTCGTCGGTGAAGGTCGGGGGGAGGCGCACATCGACGATCGCCAGGTCCGGTTTGTGGCCATTGACCAGGCGGAGCAGCCCCGGGGCGTCTTCGGCCTGGCCCACGACCTCGACGTCGTTGTCCTTCAGCAGGGCGACGATGCCTTCACGGAGAAGGGCCTGGTCTTCGACGATCACTACTCGCACGGGAGGTCCACTCTGATGACGGTACCTTCACCGGGCGGCGAATTGATGCCCATACGGCCGTCAAGTGCCTCGACTCTATGGCGCAGACCGGTCAGCCCGTTGCCCTTCGGGTCGGCTCCACCCGGTCCGGTGTCGCTGATGATCAGGTTGAGTTGACCTTCACCCTCGCCGAGCGTCACCGTGACGGGGGCTTCGGGGGCGTGTTTGGTGGCATTGGTCAGTGATTCGGCGATCACGAAATACGCACCGGTCTCGACGATCGGTGGCGGACGCCGGTCGAGGTTGGATTCAACGGTCACCCCGGCCGGAACGCGGTTGCCGAGCGAGCGTGCCGCCTCCGCGAGGCCGCGATCAGCCAGGACGGGCGGGGCGATGCCGCGCGCGAGGTCGCGCAATTCGGTGATCGCCTCACCGGCCTCGGTCCGCGCCTGGCGAACGAGCTCCTGGGCTTCAGGCTGGTCGTCGAGTTTGGTCTCGGCCCGGGCCAGCTGCATGCTGAGAGCGACCAGCCTGGACTGGGCTCCGTCGTGGAGGTCGCGCTCGACCTGGCGGAGCTGGGCGGCCTGTGCCTCGAGTGTGCCCTGACGGGTCCGAGTTAGTTCGTCGACCCTTTCGGTCAGCTCCTGTTCGCGGCCCGAATGGAAGAGTCGCTCCCAGTATTCGCTGAGGAAGAGATGGACGGCGACCAGTCCGGCCAGACAGATGATCGGGACGCCCGGCCAGAAAGTTCCGCCCCCGCCCAGCAGCCAGATCAGGAACATCGCGCCGCCGGCCACCGCGGTCAGTGCCAGGTGAGTCGCAAGCCGCCGGCGCCGGCCCTCGAACTGGCGGGAGTACCACCAGCTCAAATCGAGGCCCAGCACAACGGTCAGCCCGAACCAGACCCAGATCGGCCAGAACGTCCCGGCCCCGGTCAGTCCCCAGATCAGGGTGACCAGGAAGCCGAGGGCGGCCGACACGGCCGCGTGGGCCGCCAGGACCGAGTCCGGGTCGTAGTGGCGTCTAGCGAGCATCGTCAGCCCAGGTCGCGACTCTCGCCCCGGCGGTTCCGGGTCCGGCAGCGGATGCGCGGCGCGAGCGCGAGCGCCGGCTCCGACCACGGGACGGTGCCCTGACGCCACGCTCACCGAGAAGGGCGACCATGGCCGGCAATGCTATGCCTCGCACGATCGTCGCGTCGATGAGGATCCCGACTGAAAGTGCGATCCCGAGCATCTTCAACTCGAGCATCGGCAGCGTCGGGAAGATCGCGAACACGGCGACCATCACCGCGGCCGCGCTGGTCACGGTCCCCGCCGTGGCGGCAACGCCCTCCCGGGCGGCGACCCGGGGCGAGCGGCCGGCGCGACGGGATTCACGGATCCGCTCCAGGACCAGGATCGTGTAGTCCATCGACAGCCCGAACAGGATCACGAAGGCGTTCAGGGGAACCCATTCGGCGATCGAGCCGTTCGACGTGAAGTCGAGCAGGCCCTCCGCCCAGGTGTTCTGGAACACGGCGACCAGGATTCCATAGGTCGCCGCCATCGAGAGCAGGTTGAGGCCGACCACGGCAACGGCGAGCGGGACCGAGCGGAAAGTCACGATCAGCAGAACCAGAGCGAGCAGGAGGATGACCCCGATCACGATCGGGGTGGCGGCGTCGAGCTGGTCGCCCCAGTCGGTGGTCTCGGCGGTCTCACCGGTGACCTTGAGCCCCGACCCCGGCAGGGTCTCACTCAAAGTCGAGGGCAGCTCCTCGCGCAGATCGTGGATCGCCCGCTGGTTCTTCGCCGGACCCCGCTCGGGAGCGGGCACCCGGACCAGGGCGGTGTTGCCGCCCTCGGCCACGCGGATCGTCGGTGAACCGGAGCCTCCCGTGATCTTCATGGCCCCTTCGCCGAGGTCGCTCAGGCGTCGACGGGATCCGTCCGAGCCGAGTGACTTGCCGGTCACCACCAGGTCGGTCGTCGCGGGACTTCCGGGGAAGTTGCTCTCCACCTTCTTCAGGGAAACCATGACGCCCGAGTCTTTCGGCAGGCCGTAC
>JBBSKC010000092.1:0-8288 GCA_038256675.1 Solirubrobacterales bacterium
CGGACCGAGGAACAGCTCGAAAAATTCGGACGGCACCTCGTAATGTTGCTCGTTCGCCACCTCGACCTGCTCGGCGACCGGGCCGTAACTCATGTGGGCGACGATCTCCTTGAGGCGATCCTCCTGGGCTTCGACCCCGCCGCGCTCTTCCTGCCTGGTCCGGCTGGCCGCGGCTCGCCGCGAGGCGAACCTCAGGGTTGAGTCGGGAACAATCCCGGCGCCCAGGGCCCGGTCGAGCATGGAGTATCGGAGTCTGTCTTTCGCCATTACTCTTATTCGGACAATCGATCCAATCAGATCAGAATGTCCTACCTGGCCCGGAAGGCCCTGTGCCCAGGACATAAGCAAATGTCACCAAGTTCGTGGATCAGCCTGATGAAATCGTGGGCCCTCCCAAATAACGTGTCGGTCGAGGGATAAACCAGGGATGGCGCCGCCGACGGCGCCACAAGGAGAGTTCAATGATCGATCAATGTGAGCGGTTCTCTGATGTCAAACCCGGACGCGCGATTCTGATTGCTGCCGCGCTGATGCTACTCGCATGGCTGGCGCTGGCTCCCGATCAGGCTCAAGCGACGTTTCCCGGAGATGACGGACGCATCGTCTTCACCAGTGATCGTGATGGAAGCAACGAGATCTACTCGATGGCTGCCGACGGTACCGACGCCCAGCGTCTCACGAACGACGCGGCCAGCGATCGCGATCCCGCCGTCTCGGCGGACGGTTCGAAGATCGCTTTCACCAGCGACCGCGACGGAGACGACGAGATCTTCACGATGGCCATCGACGGGAGCAACGTGGTCAATCTGACCAACAACTCGGACGCCGACCGCCAGCCCACTTGGTCCCCGGACGGTTCCCAGATCGCATTCGCGACCGACCGCCACGCGGTGGCCGTCGGATTCGAGATCTGGACGATGACCGATACCGGCACGACGCCCTTGCGGCGAACTCCAAACGGTGGAAACAACGCCACTGACTCAAACCCGACCTGGTCCCCGGACGGTTCGCGCCTGGCCTACGAGCGGTTCATTCCCGGAACAGATCCCGGGCAGGGCGGCGGTGAGATCTATGCGATGAACGCCACCGGTGGAGGCCAGGTCAACCTCACCAGCAACGCCGGGATCGAAGATCGCAAGCCGGACTTCTCTCCCACGGTGTCCAATCAGATCGCCTTCGAGAGCAACCGTGGAGGAGGGTTCCAGGTTTACACGCTTCAGCCTCAAGGCCTGACCGACTTCCCGGTCACTCAACGGACCACTGACTCAGGGTCGGCCACGGCACCCAGTTTCTCGCCCACGGGCGACGAACTCGCTTTCGTTTCCACCCGGGACGGCGACCCCGAGGTTTATACGGCCGCTCTCGAAGGTGGTTCGGAAACGAGGTTGACGGAAGACACGGCCGCCGATCTCAGCCCCGCCTGGCAGCCGGTCGAAGCGGCCGCTCCTCCGGAAGTCACGTTCGATGACAGCCCGGAAACAGCGACGACATCTACCGACGCATCCTTCACCTTCTCTTCCGACACGGGCGTCACGTACGAGTGCCGCCTCGACTCCGGCGAAGAAGCGGACTTCCAGCCATGCTCATCTCCGGTCTCGCTGAGTGATCTGGAGGAAGGCGCTCACACGTTCGAGGTTCGGGCGAAGGATGCCGGTGATCTGACCGGTACGACCGAGTATTCGTGGACGATCGACATGACCGATCCGGAAACGACGATCACGGACGCGCCGTCCGATCCCAGCTCAGAGAACACGGCGCAGTTCGCTTTCTCCTCTGACGAGACGTCGGCGGGCTTCGAGTGCCGCCTGGATTCTGACCAGGAGGGGGACTTCAGTTCGTGCGCGTCTCCCAAACTGTTCGGTGGGCTTGCCCCGGGCGAACACAACTTCGAAGTACGTGCGGTCGACGCCGCTGGCAACCTCGACTCTTCTCCGGCCACTCACCAATGGACGGTTACCGCCACACCACCCCCGGCGGGCGACTCTCTCAGCATCAGCACGGTCTCCTCCCGTCCTGACATGGTCAGCGACGCTGACACCCTGATCGAGATCAAGCTGCCGAGCCCCGCGGCGGCGGCCGACCTGGCTGCCGCGCACGACGGCCAGGACATCACCGGCGATCTCCAGCCGCTCGATGCCGATCCTTCCCGTCTGCGGATGCTTCTCGAGGACCTTCCCGATGGCCCCAGTGCGGTCACGGCGGAGTTGCCCGGGTACCCCGAAGCGCGCCTGATCCTGGTCGATCATCCGCGTACCGGCCCGGTTTTCTCCGGTCCTCATCAAGAACCTTTCATCTGTCAGACCGTCGAGTACGGAGTTGGTGAGCCGATCGACGAGAACTGTTCGATCGTCACTCAGTACAGCTACATGTACCGGAACAACACCAACGCCTGGGTGCCACTGGCCGATCCGACCGCGCCCTATCCGGCCGATGGCCAAACGACCACGACCAACGAAGGCAAGACTGTTCCCTACGCGATCAGGGTTGAACGCGGAACGATAAATCGCGCGATTTACGCGATCGCCGTGCTGGTCGACGTCGGCCCCGGCGCCGACCCGAACAAGCCCGGAGAAGGCTGGAACCGGAAGCTGCTCTTCAACTTCGGCGGCGGCTGCAAGGCCGGCTACACGCAAGGCGAACCGGGCACCTACTCGCCGACCAATAACGTCGGGACGGGTTACGCGACCGCGGAGTCATCCCTCAACGTCTTCGCCAACCGCTGCAGTGACGCCGTCTCGGCCGAGACTCTGGCGATGATCAAGGAGCACTTCACCGAGGAGTACGGTGAGCCCAGGTTCACGATCGGCAGCGGCGGCTCCGGCGGAGCGATGGCCCAGTACATGATCAACGACAACTACCCGGGACTGCTGGACGGCTCGGCTGCCAGCCACTCTTTCGCCGATAATGCCTACGCGTCGAACACGCTCATGGACTGTCGGGTGATCGACCTGTATCTGACCGCCAACGGTGGCGGCTGGAGCAACACTCAAAAGAATGCAGTCAAGGGACCGAAGCAGAACAACGGCTGCGCAGTGCTGTGGGCGGGCTTTGGCCGGAACTTCTTCAACCCGACCTTCTGTCCGGCCGCCCTGCCTGCCGAGTTCATTTACCACGCGGTCGACAATCCGACCGGCACCCGCTGCACTGTCATGGAGGGCAACATCAACGTCTGGGGAACCGACCCTGACACTGGGTTCGCCCGGATGCCGATCGACAACGTCGGCGTCACTTACGGGCTCGATGCGCTGAACGACGGGGTCATCACGGTCGAACAGTTCCTCCATCTGAACGAAAACACAGGCAGCATCAACCACGACAACGTGACTCTCCCCAATCGGGTCGAAGCCGACGATGAGACCCTGCGGATCGCCTACCAGCAGGGTCAGATCATCTCCGGCGGTGCCGGTCTCAGTTATACGCCGATGATCGACAACCGCAGCGCCAACAACGACAACCAGGCGAACAACCCGCATCACATCGTCAACCCCCTGTCGGTCCGCGAGCGCATCATCCGGGCGAACGGAGACGCTGGCACTCACGTGATCTGGACCAGCCCGAACGGCGGCGTCGGCGACGTCCTGGCGACGATGGACGAATGGCTCGAAGGTATTGCCGCCGACGGAACCGACCGTTCGGCCCGGGAGAAGGCACTCGACGCCAGGCCCGCCACCGCGGTCGACAGTTGCTTCGATGGCAGCGGCGACCTGATTGCCGTGGAGCCGGCCAGTTACGACTCCGGGGTCTGTGGAGCCGCCTATCCCTCTTATGGCTTCCCCCGCCTCGGGGCCGGAAGCCCGCTGGCCAACGATGTGCTCAAGTGTCAGCTCAAGCCGGTCGACTTCAGTGACTATCCAGCGATGTCCGGCGACGAGCAGGCCCGCCTCCTCGCCACCTTCCCCGAGGGAGTCTGCGACTACACCAAGCTGGGTGTGGAGCAGTTCGTATCACGCGAGACCTGGAGGGTCTATCCGGATTCCGATGATCCCGACGATCTGGCGCCGGACACGGCCATTTCCTCCGTTCCGCCTTCGCTCGGTGCCCCGGACACGGTCGACTTCGAACTGTCCTCGAGCGAAACGGGGGCTGAATTCGAGTGCCGTTTGGACGACGAGCCCTTTGCAGAATGCGAACGGGCGGTCAGGCGTGCCGGGCTCGCCGATGGACCCCACACGTTCGAGACCCGCTCGACTGACCTGGCCGGGAACACCGATGACTCGCCGGCTGCCGTGTCGTTCCAGGTCGGCGAGGACACCCCAGCCGGTCCCGCCCTCGAAATCTCCGAGGTCGCGCACGACTTCGGCACCCGGACCGTCGGTTCGGGGCCTTCGGCTGCGTATGCCTTCCAGCTGATCAACTCGGGCGACGAGGATCTTTCCCTCGGAGAGATCGCCGTAACTGGCGCTCACGGATCCGACTTCCGGCTCTCTGCGGCCACTTGCTCGGGACGGATCGTGGCGGCCGGCGACAGCTGCGAGCTCGCACTCAGCTTCGCTCCGTCCGCCGCGGGCGATCGCAGTGCGTCGGTCAACATCGTCAGCAATGCCACCGGTTCACCGGACCAGATAGCACTGACTGGCAAGGGTGAAGTCAAAGAGGTGGTAGTCCTGCCGCCTCCGTCAGAAGTCGACCCCCGGGCGAAGCCGCTCACCCGTGCCCTCAAGGTCGGCCGGAACGGCAAGACGTGGCTGCCGGTCTTCTGCCGAGCCGGCAAAAACTTCAGATGCGCCGGCAGGGTGGCCGTGTGGATCCGCACGCGCAACCTCGGCATGAAAAAGGCCGGCTGGAGCAGGGTGATCTCACGGAAGTACTCGGTCGCCCCGGGCAAGAGGTTCATCCCGGCCCGGGTCGGCAAGCGGGTCAGACGGGCGCTCAAGCGGCGCAAGAAGGTTCCCGCCAGGCTCCGGCTCGTCACCCGAAGAGGCGACGGCCCGAACGTCATTATCAACCGGGGCATCAGACTCCGGCTGCGATGAGCCTGAGTGGAGCGGGTCGGTAGGCTCGTCCGAGTGCCCGCTCCTGACAGCCGCAAAGAGATTTTGGTGGACGTGATCGGCACGGTCGCCGAGCGCCGGGAACTCGTAGTCGAACGCATGACCCAATCGATCCGGGCTGCTATTCCGGTCTACGACGAGCGTTCCGACGAGACCCTCGACGCTGAGTTGCTCGAGCACGTGCGAGATAACGTCGACACTTTCCTGGAGTGTGTCCAGGCTGGCAGGACTGCAAGCCAGGAGGATCTCGCTTTCATCCGCAAAAACATGGAGCACCGGGTCGACCAAGGGGTGCCGCTCGAGGACATCCTCCAGGCCTTCCGGATCGGGCTTCAGGCTTTCTGGGGGTCGATCATCGAGGAGAGCAAGCACCACGCGTCCGGCTCCGAAGCGGCGCTTACCCTGGCCCTGCCAGCGATGCAATACATCGATGTCGCCTCCTCCGAGGTGACCGAGAGTTACGTGAGGATCGAAGAGCGCTTACGGGCTACCACCAACCGCGCCCAGGTCCAGATCCTGCGTTCGCTGCTCGAAGGCCGAGTGCCTGATGAGCGTGCCCTGGTGGACGTCGCCAACTCTTTCACCGTGAACCGAGCGATGAACTACCTGGTGGTGGTGTCACTGGAGATTCCGGTCTCGCTGGTCGATGACGTCCGCAAGTCCCTTGAGAGGATCGGGCTCGCGGCGCCCTACCGGGGAAGCCTGGTGGAAGTCGAAGGCGGTCAGTTGACCGCGGTTCTTGCGCTTGGCGAAGCCTCCCCCGAAGATACGAGCGACGCACTCGCAACGGAACTCCATGAAGCTGCCGCCTCGAGCGAGCTTGAATCGATGCGCCTCGGAATCGGGGTGCCGAGTCCGGGGGTCGGGGAACTTCCCCAGGCCCACCGGGAGGCCGCTGCCGCGGCCCGGCTGGCGCACCCCGGGGAGACGGTAGCCATGCCCGGGATGGGGGTGGCCGAGCGGACCGCGGTGATGTTGAGGGCGACGGGTTCGGGCCAGCGGATGGTCGCCGGAGAAGTCGCTGCCTTCATCGAGGCCGACGAGCGGAGCGGCGGAACCCTGCTCAAGACCGTGATGGTCTATTGCGACTGCGATCTGAACGCGCGCCGTACCGCCGAGAAGCTCTTCGTACACGCGAACACGGTCCTCTACCGGCTGGAGCGGGTGGCGGAGAAGTCGGGTCTCGATCCGCGCGGCGCCAACCAGCTGCTGGACCTGGTCACCGCGATCCGGCTTAGCCGCGACGCCTGAGCAGGCTAACGCCGGCTGAATACGACACGGCGTTCGAAGACTGCGGGCTTCTGCCCGCTGCCGGTCACGATCCGCACCCGAACGGGGACTTTCTGCCCGCGCCTGAGCATCCGGTTCAGGACCGGGCGCACTCGGACGGTCACTGCCCTCCTGCCCGGGTTCAGTGTGAACTTCTTCGAGGCGACCAGCTTCTTCCCCGGCCGGCGGATGCTCAGCAGACGCTTACGGACACGCACCGAAATCCTGCCACGGCAGCGATCGAGCCCAGAGGTCATGCATCGGACAGAGAGTCTCGCCCGACCCCCGCGGGCGAGCCTGGCTTTCTTTTTCATAAGGGTGACCTTTGCGCGCTTCACGCGGGGATACACCGGCAACTCCACCGGGGGAACGACCGGTGGATTCACAGGAGGGCCGGCCGAACCAGGCCAAGCAGGGGCATCCGGGTACGTGATAAGCACCTCACCGAGCCAGTCATCCACCGCGTCGTTGACCGGGCCCGGGCGATTGGTGGGCTGGTGGACGTCACCCTCGAGGACCAGTGACCTGTGGAGGCTCCCGGGCCGGGCGGCGATCGCTTCGGCAAGTGGCTGGTGGATCCATTCGCAGTTGTTGCCCACCCCGGCGGCCTGGGCTGGAGGCACAGCCTCGAACTGACCCCCGCAGAAGGGGTCGGCACTGCCCGCGATGTCGAACAACGGGATGTCGAACCCGCTGGCCACGGTCTGTTCGGGAAAGAGCTGGGGCTCGCTGACGAACGTGCCGATCTTCGCTTCGAGGTTCGGTTCGTAGTCACCGGCGGGATCAGTCAGCTGCTGAGGTGTTATTCCCGCGTCGAAAAGGTCACCCAGCCGCTCGGAGATCAGGTAAGCATCCATCACGCCACCGTTGATTCTGGTGCCCGCCTGCCGGAACGCATACGAGACTGCGTAGGTGCCGACCGCACCGGCGCTCTGGCCGTGCAGGATGACCGGGCCCGTGGGGTGGCCCGGACTGCCCCCGTTCCCGCGGGCGGTGAAGTCGATCGCGGCCATGGTCGCGATCAGACCGTCGACGGTGTCGCCTTCGGCTCCCCAGTTGGGGTTATTCGGATAGGGGGTTCCGGTGCCCGCGTAGAGGTCGTGATCACACATCGAAGGCAGCATCACCCGCCAGCCCTCGTTCAGCCGCCGGGTGACGACCGTGTCCTTGGAATTGCCCTGGTTATTCTGGACCTTGTTGGTGAGGGTGTCGAGCAGGCTTTCGATGTCCTCCTCGTCGTTCATCGATTCGGCCTTGTGATAGTTGCCGCCCTCGGCGTAATAACCCGTGCCACCGCCATGCAGCATCACCCAGAGCGGCGCTTTCTCGGTGGACTGGAGGCTCGACGGCTCGACGATCATCAGGCTGAAGCGCCCGGTCCGGCCGCAGCGGTAAGCCGGGTTCGAGTACCACTTGATTTTGAGGTTGCCTCCGATGTCGTTGCCGAGGGTCACCTCGTGCTGTTCACCGGGGACGATCTGCGACTTGTCATAGTCGAGGGGGAACTCGGGCACAGCGGCGGTAGCGGCTCCGGACGCCAGCAGCAGTGCGGCGATGGCCGCAGCCGAGAATGTAGTGATCCGGTTCATCTTGATAATCCCCTCCCGTCGATCGACGGAATCGCCTTGCCACGCCAAGTCTAGACCGACGTCCTTCCCGGTTCATCGGCTGAGGCGACGAATTCGGGGCGAATTGGTTGTGTGTCCGGCACAGAGCCGGCCTGGGACGGGCTACCCGCTACGGTTGACCGAGATGGTCAGTTCGCGGCCGTCAACCGTTGTCTTCTCGCCATCGGGGGTGTCGAAGGTCGTCCCGGTCGAGAGGACTTCGTCGTTGAGCCAGGCTTGGTGTTCGCGGGCGGCGACGAGCAGGATCTCGTCTCCACCGAGTCCGAGCGAGATCCGGTCGGTGATCTCGAGGCCGGCGTTCTTCCGTGCATTCTGGACGGCGTGGACGATCTCGCGGGCGATGCCTTCCTTGAGCAGGGCGTCGTCGAGTTCGAGGGCGAGTGCTACGGCGTGGCCGGAC
>JBBSKC010000093.1:0-8055 GCA_038256675.1 Solirubrobacterales bacterium
ATGGGCAGCCGACTCCGTTTGATGTCAGGCACAGCGACGAATGGCTCTCCCGAGGTGCGATTCCCTAGGAGATCGTTTGCCGGAAACCGCCAGAGATGGACAGATTTGGTGGAAACGTTGGACCTTCAGTTTGGAACGGGCACCGTTCACCGGCTAGCTCAGAACGCCAGCGATAAGGTACTTCGACTCGGCGACGAGCGAGGCCTAGAGGGAACGGCGCAATTTAGCTAAGTCCGACGCCTGCTAATTCGTAGCGAGCGGTTCATGACGCGCGGCGAACTCGCGGAACCCGACCCCAGTAAGCGCGTCGAGTTCAGCGAAGAGCTCGTGGTTGACCGTCTTGAAGTTGAAACAAGACTTTCCCTGCATGCGTGCGCGAAGTTCCGGGGAAACATCCTTGAGCAGTCCAGGGTCCTCGTACACAGCCATCAGGTGGTAGCTCACATAGTTCTTTTTCGTCTGGACGCCCCCGTACCAAGACCGTTTTCCGTCGCTTCCGGGCTCTTCGGCCTCGATCGAGAGATGACCTAAAGAATCGGTTGCCGCGACAAGATCGTTAGCGTGCTTGAGCATGATGCTTCGCAACGCGCTGTACACGTCGTCCAGTTGGTTGGCGCCCATCGTGAACCTTCTCGTCGGGGGTCGATAGCGTTCTTTCGTGCGATGGTATAGCAGGTCGGGACGGCCAGATCGCTGGATTCGATACCAGTCACCGTCAGGGGCGTGACTCGTAACCCAAGTGCCTCGTAACTCATAGGTTCCGACGCACGTGGGCGCCTAGACGCCGCGTTCGAAATGCTGTTGCGCCATCGTTTTGGCTAGCGGCAGGTTCGCCGATGAATCAACAAGGTCAAGCTCTATCGGCTGGATCGTGGCGAACCCGACGCATACCCGAACCTAAAGGCGGCAATGACCCGGCCGATTCGCTGGGAGCTGATCGAACGAAACTATGACCAGCTAATCAAGTACGCCACAGCCATTCGAGTCGGCACCGCATCAACGGAAGCCATCCTGAGACGCTTCACGCGAAACGCCTCACACCCTGTTTACCAGGCAATGCTTGAGGTTGGTCGCCCTCAGAAGACAATCTTCGTCTCGCGCTATCTGCGCGAACACGATCTGCAGCGAGAAATCAACGAGGGCCTCAACCTGATCGAATCCTGGAATCGCGTCAACGACGTCATTTTCTTCGGCAAGAGCGGCGAATTCGCGACGAACCGCAGAGATCAACAACAACTCGGCATGCTCGCGCTCCACATCAGAGCCTGAAGACGAGAACCCGTGACCTAACGCTGCGCACTACTTGGCACTTGGTTCGACGTTCCTTAACGGCACCCCTACTTTCGAGCTCGCCGGCGGTCTCCAGAGGGAAAGCAATCCGACTCCTGTGGAAAACCCTCATCCTTATGCTGCAAGAACCTTGACCGAAAAATCCGAACTCGCAATCGAGGCCAACGGCCTCGTCAAATATTTCGGGGAGACCCAGGCCGTCCAGGGAGTCGACCTGGCCGTTGCACGCGGATCGGTCTATGGCGTCCTTGGACCAAACGGTGCCGGCAAGTCGACAACCGTCCGCATGCTCGCCACCCTGATCCGCCCGGACGCGGGCAGTGCCCGGGTTCTCGGGCATGACATCGTCGAAGAGGCCGATGCCGTCCGTGGCCTGGTCAGCCTCACCGGCCAGCTCGCTTCGGTCGACGAGGACCTCACGGGCCGCGAGAACCTGATCCTGATCGGGCGCCTGCTCGGTCTCGGGCGGACGGCCGCGAAGAAGCGCTCCGTCGAACTGCTCGAGGCGTTCGGGCTCGACGAGGCCGCGAGCCGCCTGGTCAAGAACTATTCGGGCGGAATGCGCCGTCGGCTCGACCTCGCCGCGAGCATCGTCGTCACCCCGGAGCTGATGTTCCTCGATGAGCCCACTACCGGCCTTGACCCTCGTTCGCGAAACCAGGTGTGGGACATCATCCGGGTCCTCGTCGCGTCCGGCACGACGATCCTCCTATGCACCCAGTATCTCGAGGAAGCCGACCGGCTCGCGGATGGAATCGCCGTGATCGACCACGGAAAGGTGATCGCCGAAGGAACGCCGAGTCAGCTCAAGGCCTCGATCGGCTCGGGAGCGCTGCACGTCCGCCTGCTCGATCCCGCCCAAAGACCAGAAGCCGAGCGCCTTCTGAGCCGGACCCTCGGCAACGTCTCCGCCGACCCCGATCCGGCCGCCCTCATTGTGCCCGGCGCCGACGCCGATCAAGCGGCTGAGGCAATCGGCGAACTGACCCGGGCAGGGGTGCGCATCGCCGACTTTTCGGTCGGCCAGCCGAGCCTCGACGAGGTCTTCCTCGCCCTCACTGGACACCTGGCTGAAGACGACCAACCCGCACCGGTTGAAACGGAAGGGCGAACATGAGTATCAAGGAGAGCACCGAAGCGACCCCGGCCCGTGACGCCGACGAGGCCGCTGTCCGCAAGGCGATCTCGTCGATCCCGCGGCCGCCCCGGGCGAGTCGGCTCTCGGCTTCCCTCACCTTCGCGTGGCGGGGAATGCTCAAGGTCAGGCACGTGCCCGAGCAATTGCTCGACGTGACCGTCACCCCGGTGATGTTCGTCCTCTTGTTCACCTACTTGTTCGGCGGCGCGATCGCCGGTTCGACCGGCGAGTACCTCGATTACATCCTGCCCGGGATCGTCGTCATGTCGGTGCTCTTCACAACGGTCTACTCCGGCGTGGCGCTCAACACGGACGTCACCAAAGGGGTCGTCGACCGCTTCCGCTCCCTGCCGATCTGGTCGCCCGCTCCCCTGATCGGCTCGCTCCTCGGGGACAGCGTGCGCTATTTCCTGGCGGGAACAGTGATCGTGATCGTCGGCCTGATCCTCGGTTTCCGCCCGGAAGAAGGCGTGCCAGGAGTCGTCGCGGCCCTCGCCCTCGTCGTGGTCTTCTCTTTTGGGCTTTCCTGGGTGTTCACTACGCTCGGCCTGCTGCTGCGGACGCCGAACGCGGTCATGAACGCGGGCTTCATGGGCATCTTCCCGCTGACTTTCCTTTCAAACGTATTCGTTGAACCCGCCACGCTGCCTTCGGGCCTCGAGGCATTCGTCAATGCCAATCCGATCTCGATCCTCGCGACGGCTTCCCGCGGACTCATGCAGGGTGGCGCTGTGACCAGCGACATCGTTATCTCGCTCGCCGTCGCGGCCGGGTTGACCGCGGTCTTCGCACCCCTGACCTCGTACCTGTACCGGCGGGCCTGAGCCCCGGCGTTATCTCTTCAGACCATTCCTGATCGTCTGGCGATTCAGCCGGCCGCCGTTGCCCGACAAAACCTTGATGCCGAGGACGGACACGCCGGATTTACGGCCCTGAACGAGGAGTCTGCGCGACCTGGGGGAAATTTCCACGAATACTCTCGTGATCCTCCCCTGATTGATTCGCCTCGGATGGATCGCGTTTGCGGACAGCCTGAGTTTCCTGGAACTGCGGCCTGATGAATTCTTCCGGAAGCTGGCTTTTGCGCTGGTGATCCGGCAGAAGGTGCCGGGAGCGGATTTCGGACATTTGATTCTGGCAACCGCGAAACGACCCGAGGCTGGCACCCTGATCGCTCTGCCGACGCTCAGCTTCACGATCCTCGGGACCGTGGCTCTCCGATTACCGGGGGAGCCGGTATCGCCAGTGTCGCCGGTAGGTCCGGTGTCGCCCGTCGTGCCGGTGTCGCCCGTCGTGCCGGTGTCGCCGGTCGCTCCTGTGACTCCCGTATCGCCGGTCGCACCCGTACTGCCGGTAGGTCCGATCGGTCCGGTAGCACCGGTTTCCCCGGTGGCTCCGGTGTTCCCTGTCGATCCGGTGCTTCCGGTAGCGCCGGTCTGACCTGTATCTCCAGTGGCGCCAGTGTCACCTGTCGCTCCAGTCGGCCCGGTGGAACCGGTCTCACCCGTGGCTCCAGTGCTGCCGGTCTCACCCGTGGCTCCAGTGTCACCGGTTGCTCCCGTAGCCCCCGTTTCACCGGTTGATCCTGTTGCGCCAGTCGTACCGGTGGCTCCGGTCGCGCCCGTAGGCAGGTTCCCGCCAGTGCCGGTCAGGGCCGTATTTACCGTCGTCGTATTCGAGCGAATTTCGAAGGTTGCCGATCGCAGCCCGGTCGCCTGCGGAGTGAACCGGACCCTTACCTGGCAGCTCCCTCCCGGACTGACCTTCTGCTGGCAGAAGTTTGCGCCAAGCTCGAAATCGTCGGGGTTGGTCCCGCTGAACGCGAAACCATCGATGAATAGCGGCGCCGAACCGTTATTGGTGATGGTTACCGTCTGCGGGGCGCTCGTCGACTGCTGAGGCGTGAGGGCAAAGGCGAGATTCGACGGGCTGCGATCTGAGGTCGGAGCGTTAAGCAGCACGGAGACATTGTTGGAAAGGGAATTCGCTGTGGCAATGTCCCGCGCTCCGTCGTTGTTCAGGTCAGCCGAGGCCACTGAGAACGGGCCGCTCCCGACTGCGAAGTTTGTGGCGGTGCCGAAACCGCCGCTACCGTTACCGAGCAGGACCGACACATTGTTCGAAGTCTGATTGGTTACGGTCAGGTCCTGATTGCCATCGTTATCCAGGTCGCCAACCGCGACTGAACCGGGTCCGATCCCGACCGTGAAGTTTGTCGCTGCTCCGAATGGGTTGGCGGCGTTGCCGCTCCCCAGAAGTACAGAGATGTTGGCAGCCCCCTGATTGGCGGTGACGATATCCGGGTTGCCGTCTTCATTGAAGTCGCCGGTTGCAACCATGCGGGGATCTGCTCCAGTGCCATAAGTGGAGGTGGCTGGAGTTGTGAACGTCCCCGTTCCGGTGCCAAGCCTTATTGAGACATTGTTTGCATTGGCGTTCGCGGTGGCGAGATCCAGATTGCCGTCCTGATTGATGTCGGCCACGGCAACCCAGCGAGGATTCAATCCGGCAGTGACGGTTGCTGCGGCCGCAAAGCCGCCCGCGCCCGATAGAAACACCGACATGTTGTTCGAGCCGCTGTTAGCGGTCACCAGGTCCGGTCGTGTGTCGTTGTTGAAATCTCCTGAAGCGACCGAAATCGGCTGGGTGCCGGGAGAAGTGCTTAGTTGCGTGATCCCGCCGAAAGTACCCGTTCCGGTGCCGCGCCTGATCGAGACGCTGTTGGCATTCGCGTTGGCGGTGATCAGGTCACGGAACCCGTCGCTGTTGAGATCGGAAGACGTAACCGTCCAGGGATTGGTTCCGGCCCCTACCGAGAACGCATTTGCCGAAAGGAAAGTGCCGGCTCCAGTCCCAGGAAGAACCGAGACGGTGTGGGCGGTGCGATTGGCAGTGACCAGGTCGCGCGCGCCGTCATCGTCGAAATCGGCGGCGATCACCGATCTGGGATCGGTCCCGGTTGGGTAATTGGTGGGCGCCGAGAAAGTCAACGCCGCATTGGCGGAGGCGGTGAAGCAGACGGAACAAACTGCAACGAAAACGACAGCGAAGATTCTCGCCGAAAACAACCTGCCTGCTTGCATGATCAACCTTCCTGGTTCGTCGCGAATCCGACTTCCCTTCAGATGCGCAAATCCCTGACGGAACTATAGATCATCTACTACGTGGGTCGGTCCGTTTCGGATCATCGGGCAACTACGGGTCGATTAGATCCGAGAGAAACGGGGGACTATCCCCATATGGCCATAGAAAACGGATTATTAGCGACCATAGAAGCCAAACCCGACAAAGCGGATGAACTGGGCGAATTTCTGAAGGATGCCCGGGAGCACGCGGAAGCCGAAGGCGGCACGATCACCTGGTACGCGTTCAAGATGAGCAACACCACATTCGGCATCTTCGACACCTTCGAAACCGAAGAGTCCCGGCAGGCTCACCTCAGCGGTCCCATTGTGAGGGCTCTCGGCGAAGCCGGGCCCGAGCTCCTCGACGGCGAGCCAGTGATCAAGCAACTCGAGATCCTTGCGGTAAAGGGCGGTGGTTAGCGCCGCCGGGCTGATCTTCCCGGAACGTCAATCAGAACCCAGAAGTTGCTCGGCCATCGTCGCCTGGTCGAAGTAGACGCGCTCGCAGACGATCTTCTCTCCCCCCGGCTCGAAAATGAAGAAGGCACACATCCGGCAGCGAAACGACTTGCCCGTGGGCTGGATGCCCCTGAGTTCACCCTTCATTGTTCCCAGCAGGTCGAATTCGACGATCACCGCGTTCTCGGCGGCGTACATCTCGACGTTCTCGTTGCGCTGGTCCGGAAAGGCCGTGCGCGAGGTCTCGTAGTAATCGGCCACTTCCTCCGGCCCGTCAAAGGCGTCACCGGTCGGCATGATTTCGTAGCGTGGATGGTCAAAGGTCTCGAGCGTATCGCCGAAGCGGAGTTCGTTCTCCGAGTCCATGTGCTCCTGGACGAGGGCCAATCGACGATGGTTGAGTTCGGACTGATCCATGGGCTCAAACTAGCATCGTGATCGGTGCCAAACCACCGGCTAGGGTCACGGCTACATGGAAGACCTGCGAATCACCCACATCGGTGGCCCCACCGTCCTGATCGAAATCGGCGAATGGAAGCTTCTTACCGACCCGACCTTCGACCCGGCCGGCGGCAAGTACAACTTCGGGTGGGGATCGGGATCCACCAAAACCGCGGGCCCGGCCATCGCGGCCGGGGACCTGCCGCCGATCGACGCGGTCCTGCTCAGCCACGAGCACCACGGCGACAACCTCGATCCGGCCGGTCGCGAACTTCTGCCATCGGCCGGTTCGGTGGTCACTACCACTTCCGGTGCGAAAAGCCTCGGCGGCAATGCGGTCGGGCTCGAAGCCTGGGCGAGCCACAGCCTCGATGCTCCTGGCAAGGTTCCGATCGCGATCACCGCCACCCCCTGCCGTCACGGTCCGCCGCTCAGCCATCCGATCGTCGGGGACGTGGTCGGGTTCGCGCTTACCTGGGAAGGACAGGAACACGGCGTGCTCTGGATTTCCGGCGACACCGTGCTTTACGACGGGGTGCGGCAGGTAGCGGATCGGCTCGAGGTCGACGTTGCCCTGATCCACCTGGGCGGAGTCGGATTTTCGATCTCTGGCCCGTTGAAATACACGATGACCGCAGAAGACGCGATTGAACTCTGCGGCGAGATCAAGCCGCGAACGGTGATTCCGGTTCACTACGAAGGCTGGAAGCACTTCCGCCAGGGACGGGGATCGATCGAAACCGCGTTCGCGACCGCACCGACGGCGTTTCAGGAAAGCGTGCGCTGGCTCGAACTCGGTGAGTCAACACCAATCGAAGGATGACACCCGGCTCAGGGTGGCCCGGAGCAACTTCGGCCGACTGCAAGTGTTGTAGTACTGCCAATAGAAAGCCACGGTCGGTCAAAAGAGGCCATACTGTCGCTGCTTACGTCCCGCATCAAGACAGGAGAGGTCTTTTGATCGTTCAGCTGAATCGTGTACAAACTTTGCTTGCAGTTTTCGCCACCGTGCTCGCGGCCGTTTTCTTTGCGGGCTTCATGACTGCCGGCATGGCCGACGCCAAGCCCAGGCAGAACCACAAGGCGAAGGTCAAGGTCGTCAAGGGCCCTGCCGGTCTCGCGTTCTACAACAAGAAGCCGAAGAAGCTGCCGAAGCAGCACGGCCGTCTGATCTGGCAACGGAACTCGACCGGCGTCGTGCCACTCAAGTCGGCCAAGACGACCAAGACGGTTCTCTACACCTCGAAGTCTCCTAAGGGCAAGATGGTCACCGTTTCCGGCTCGGTCGCCATCCCCAAGGGCAAGGCGCCCAAGGGCGGCTGGCCGGTAATCACCTACGGACACGGCACCACTGGTATCGCCGACAAATGCGCACCTTCGCGGAATCGCGCCAACGGTCCGGCGACCAGCTACATCAACTACACGGACGACATCCAGAACGGCTGGCTGAAGGCCGGTTATGTCGTGGCCCGCACCGACTATCAGGGTCTCGGCACACCGGGAGTCCATCCCTTCCTGATCGGGAAGCCCGCTGGTCGCAGTCTGCTCGACATCGTCCGGGCCGCGCGCGACCTGAATCCGAAGATCAGCAAGAAGTACGTG
>JBBSKC010000094.1:0-8036 GCA_038256675.1 Solirubrobacterales bacterium
CGGGTGGCGTTGGAGTAGGGGCAGACCAGATGGGCGGCGGCGACGATTGCGGCGGCCTCACCGGCGTCTTCGATCCCGGGGAGGGTTACGTGAAGTTGGGCGCCGAGGTCGAAACCGCGGTCGTCGTTGGGTCTCAGATTGACTTCGGAGTCGATTGAAACTTCACCCAGCTCGACTTTCTTTCGACGGGCGACCGCCCCGAGGGCTGACTCGAAGCAGGCCGCGTAGCCGACCGCAAAGAGCTGCTCCGGGTTGGTCCCGTCGCCGTCGGATCCCGGTAGCGTCAGGTCGACCTCGAGCGCGCCGTCGGAAGTCTTGCCGTGGCCAGCGATCCGCCCCCCGGTCACATGCGCCTCGGCGGTGTAAATCACTTTTCCAGCCATGGGTCTCCGTTCGGTCGTTTGTCTTCTGAAGCGCTTCCGATCCTACGCAGTGGTCAGTCTTCGGACTGAGCACGCAACGGCGGTACCAGCTTCTTGCCGATGACGGGGATCTTGAGGAAGCCCTCGGTGGTGGCGTAGAGCAGCCCCACCTTGGGGGCTGACTCGACGTCTTCGACCACGATCGAGCGCGGCCACCAGACCGGATCGAACTTGGCGTTGAAGTCCCGCAGCGACTTGATCTGGAAGAACGGGTTGAGCACCTCGGCGACACGCTTGAGGGCCTTCTGCCCGATGCTCAGGCTGGTCTCGTCGTCGAACAGGCGGCCCCAGGCCGCGAAGTTCATCGACAGCCGCCGGAATCCCTGCCGGCCGAGCGTGGTGGCCGAGTTCGCGATCAGGAACTCGGTGATGCCGTTCGGCGCGTCGGGATTCCGCTGCATCAGATCCAGCGACCATCCGGGGTCATCGCCGAAAACGGGGACCAGCCGCAGGAAACCCTGGGGAACCTCATCCTGGTCAAAAGCGAGCGCGAGCAGGAAATCGTCGCTCTTGCCTTCGACTTCGGTGCCGAGGTCCATGGTGAAACCGCGCTCGTCGGAGTCACCCCGCCAGCGATCGCGGATCTCGTTCAGCTGCTCGCAGAGAATCGGGGTCGCTTCCGATTCGCGCATCATGCGGAAAGCGAGGTCCTTGCTCGCCCGCCTGACAGTCGAACGCAGGCCCTTCATTCCGGAGCCCTGGAGGCTGAACGTGTCGCAGGGGATGATCGCTTCGTCACCCATGTAGACGCCCTTCAGTCCCCGCTTCTCGTAGATCCCGAGGTCCGCCTCCCGGACTGCGAGGAAGGCGACCTTCCAGTTGCGCTGGTGGCAGAAGGCGAGAAACTGGTCGAGTACCCGCTCCCTGGATCCGGGGGCTCCGATCGGGTCCCCGGCGACCAGGGCGTAACCGCTGATGTAGGTGAAAGCGACCATCGCGTCGCCGCGCTGGGTGAAGAAGTAGCTCTTGTCGGTGCGCAGGGCGAAATAGTCGAGCGTGCCGGAGCCGTATTTGTGGACGAGTTCCGACGCCCTCTCGCGGTCGCCGTTGGTGGGCGCCGAGCGCAGCGCGACGGCGCGGAAGATCAGGAAGGCCAGCAGGGCGAGGCCCGCGATGCCGAGGGCAAAGAGGGCCGCCGGGAAGAAGTCGGAGAAGAACTTGCCGGTGTAGTGGTACGGGCCGTCGAAACCGGCGAGTCCGAGCGCCGTGGTCTCGAGCATGCCACCGAAGGTCAACCGCTCGGTCACGTGGCTCTGGTTGAAGAGAAGGGAAGCGAAGCCGAAGACGAAAACGGCCACGAGGTAGACCGGCACGAAGCGCAGGGCGTCCAGCAGCGTGCCCGGGTCCGGCCTGGCGCCGAACGAGTCGCGGGTCCAGACCAGCGCGATCACCATGAAGCCGGAGTAGATCGCGACCAGCGGGTCGGGTCCTTTCAGTGTGTGGAGGACTGCCGCCAGGGAGAAGAGCAGGACCGCGACCCCCCAGGCGCGGCGCTTGCCTTTCATGAGGCCGCCGGCGATCACCAGCAGGACCAGCCCGATCACGGCTGAGACCACGTGGCCCGAGGCACGATCGGTCACGTCGCTGATCACGGACCCGATGCCGAGGTTGCTGTGGACCCCGGGCATCACCGCAAGGAGGTACGCGAGGCCGGCGATCGCCGTCATCCAGCCGAGGAACTTCTGGACGACGGGGTTGCCGGCGGGGCTGACCGGCACGGTGGCGACCGGGGCCGGCGCTTCGGCTTCAGCCTCGGGTGCGTCAGCTAGGGGCGTCGCGACCGGCGTGGCATCGGGCGGCCCGGGAGTCGACCGCGTCGCCATCTCGCCCGCGGTCGGCAGGTCCTGACCGGGAGGCGGACCCGGGGCAGCTTCGCCGTCCTCGGGTCGCATCGCCGGGAACAGGATTACGTCGCGAATGGCGGACTGCTCACTGATCAGCATGATCAGCCGGTCGAGCCCGATGCCGAGTCCGCCGGTGGGCGGCAGGCCGTACTCGAGGGCACGGATGTAGTCCTCGTCGACGCTTTCGGCCTCTTCGTCGCCGGCTGCGCCGGCTTTGGCTTCGTCTTCGAAGCGGGCCTTCTGGTCGACCGGGTCGTTCAGTTCCGAGTATGCGTTGGCCAGCTCGCGCCCGGCGACCACGACCTCGAAGCGCTCGGTCAGGGTGGGATCGTCGCGGTGGACCTTGGCCAACGGCGAGATCTCGCGCGGGTAGTCGCAGACGATGGTCGGCTGGATCATGGTGTGCTCGCCGGCTTCGTCGGCCACCTCAGCCATTAACCTTCCGGCGCCCCACATGTCTTCGTAGTGAATGTCGAGCCGGTCGCAGATCGCCCGGGCGTCTTCGATCGGCATCGACGGGTGCATCGTCTCGCCGGTGACCTCCTTGACCAGATCGGCCATCGTGATCCGCTTCCAGGGAGCCTTGAGGTCGACGTCCTGGCCCTCGACCTTTACCTTCGTCGTGCCGATCGCGTCGAGGGCCGCTTTCGAACAGATTGATTCGACGAGATCCATCATGTCGTGGTAGTCGCCGAGCGCCTGGTACGCCTCGAGCAGCGTGAATTCCGGGTTGTGGCGGGTGTCGAGGCCTTCGTTCCTGAAGACGCGGCCGATCTCGAAGACCCGCTCGAAGCCGCCGACGACCAGGCGCTTCAACGGCAGTTCGAGGGCGATCCGCAGGTACATCTCGATGTCCAGCGCGTTGTGGTGCGTGATGAACGGACGGGCTGCCGCTCCGCCGGCAGCGGACGCGAGCACCGGGGTCTCGACCTCGGTGAACCCGCTGTCGACCAGGGTCTGGCGGACCGAGGTGATCACCTTCGAGCGGATGTCGAAGACCGGGCGGACCTCCGGGTTGGCGATCAGGTCGAGGTAACGCTGCCGGAGCCGGGTGTCGATGTCGGTCAAGCCTTTGTGCTTGTCGGGCAGCGCCCGGAGCGCCTTGGACAGCAGTTCGAGGCTCTTCGCCGTGACCGTGATCGTGCCGGAATGGGAACCGATCACTTCGCCGCTCAGGCCGACCCAGTCACCACGGTCGAGCGATTCGGCGTCGTCGAAGGTCTGCCCGTCGAGGTTGTCCTTCTCGAAGGCGACCTGAATGGTCCCGGTCTGGTCCCTGAGGTCGGCGAAGACGACGCCACCATGGTTCCTGATGGTCATCAGTCGACCGGCGATCCTGACTTCGGCTCCGGTGTCGGCATCGGCACCGACCGAAGGGTTCTGCGCGAGGACTTCTCCGACCGTGTGGTCCCGTTCGAAGCTGGCCGGGTAAGGAGTTACTCCCCGTTCACGCAGTGCGTCGAGCTTCGCAAGCCGCAGGGTGCGCTCTTCGGCTACGAAGTCGCGGCCTTCCGGCTCTTCGATTTCCCCGTCATCCTCGCCCATTGCCGTTAACCTACCGGCAGCATGGGAGAGAACGTTCCTGAGAAAGCGGCGAAACCGGATCGACTCAGCAACGTCCTGGCCCAGGCGGACAAGGACCGCGACCGCCTCGATTCGGAGGCTTTCGGCCCGACCGCGCTGACCGCCCTTGGCATCGCCAGCGTCGTCGGTGCTGGCGTCTTCGTCATCACCGGCACTGCGTCAGCCGAGTACGCCGGTCCCGCAGTGGTCATCTCCTTCATCCTCGCCGGCCTCGCGGCCGGGCTGACCGCCCTGTGTTACGCCGAGATGGCGGCGATGATCCCGATCGCCGGCAGCACGTACTCGTACGTGTTCGCGGCTTTTGGCGTCTTCATGGCCTGGTTCATCGGCTGGGACCTGCTCCTGGAATATCTCTTCGCCGCTTCGACGGTCGCCGTCGGCTGGGCCGGCTATTTCGTCGGGCTGATGTCGAGTATCGGCGTGGAAGTGCCGCATGACCTCGCCAACCCGCCGTTCGGCGGCGGAGGCGGGATCATCAACCTGCCTGCCCTCTGCGTGGTCGGGCTGACCACGCTGCTGCTGGTGCTCGGGACGAAGGAGACGATCCGGGCCAACAACGTGATGGTCGCCCTCAAGGTCGGGGCCCTGCTGCTCTTCATCGGGGTCGGCGCATTCAACGTCGACACGTCCCTCTGGTCGCCTTTCGTCCCTGAAAACACCGGGTCCTTCGGCGACTTCGGGGACAGTGGCGTCATCCGGGCGGCGGGAGTCGTCTTCTTCTCGTACGTCGGCTTCGATGCTGTCTCGACCGCGGCGGGTGAATCGCGGAATCCGCAGCGGACGGTGCCGATCGGCCTGCTCGGAACCGTGATCATTTCAACGGTCCTTTACGTGGCGGTCGGCCTCGTCATGACCGGCCTGGTTCCGTACTCGACCCTGAACGTGGCCGATCCGCTGTCTACCGCTCTGCGGGACGCGCCCAGCCACATCGACTGGCTCGAGGACGTGATGAACGTGGCCGCGGTTGTCGGGCTGTTCGCGACCGTGCTCGTCACCTTCTACGGTCAGACCAGGATCCTGATGAGAATGTCCTCCGACGGCCTGCTGCCCGAGCGCTTCGGCAGGGTCAGCCCGCGGTTCAAGACGCCGGTCTTCACCACTGTCGTCTGCGGTGTGGCCGGGGCGATCATCGCGGCGCTCCTGCCGATCGACGTGCTCGGTGAACTGGTCTCGATCGGGACGCTCTTCTCCTTTGTCCTGGTCGCCATCGGTGTCCTGGTCCTCCGGCGCACCCACCCCGATACCCCGAGGCCTTTCCGGGTGCCCGCGGTCAAGGTGGTCGCTCCCCTGGCGATCGTCTGCGCGATCTCGCTGATGGCGACCCTGCCGCTCGATACCTGGATCCGCCTCTTCGTCTGGCTGCTGATCGGTCTGATCATCTTCTTCGCCTACGGCCGCAAGCGAAGCAAACTGATCATGGCGAAGCTGGTGAGAGAAGAAGAAGAAAAGCAGACAGCCGCCGGCTCGAAGCCGGCCTAGTCCAACCAAAAGACCCGAGGTGATCCATTTAGCCCCACCCCTCGGGGTTATTTGGAACCACCTGGATCACAGAAGCGCACGGAATCGAGGTGGTTCCATTTAGCCCCACCCCTCGGGGTTATTTGGAACCACCTGGATCACAGAAGCGCACGGAATCGAGGTGGTTCCATTTAGCCCCACCCCTTGGGGTTATTTGGAACCACCTGTTTTCAGTTTGCTGGTTTTTCGGTGGCTTCGTTTTGGGCCTGGGATCGGGCGAGGATCACCAGGCCGAAGATCATCACGGCGAGGCCGAGCGCCGCGATCGCGCCCTCGAACGGGGTGTCGTCGATCCGTTCCCTGAAGATCAACACGCCGAGCATGACGCTGACCAGCGGGTCGAGCGACATTTGGGTCGAGATCGCAGGGGCGAGCGCACCGGTCTGGAGTGAAGCCTGGCTGAGGGTCATGCTGACCCAGCCGACCGCGATCAGGGCGTACAGGTGCCAGTCGGTGACGATCGCCACGAAGCCGTTGTCGAGGTCGTCGACGACGGTCAGGGTAAGGCCGGCGCTGAAGCCGAAGAGGATGCCCGCCGACATGCCGAGCAGCGCCGCCTTGGGCGAGGGGGGCCGTCCGCGCGAGGCGCCGATCAGGAGGAGACAGATCCCGCCGGCGATCGCACCGGAGACGATCCAGCCCATGGTCGAGGCGTCCTTTACCCCTCCCTGCGGATCCGCCAGGATCAGGAAGAGGATCAGGCCTCCGGTCACGGCCCCGGCGCCGATCACGTCGTTCTTCGTGATCCGGCGGTTGGTAATCCACCGGCCGAGCGGCAGGGCGAAGACCACCGAAATGGCGAGCAGCGGCTGAACCACGACCAGCTTGCCGAAATGGAGAGCGGCCGCCTGGCAGAGGAAGCCAAGGCCGTCGACCACGATCCCGAGCAGCCAGACCGGTCGGCGGGCGAGCTGGAGCAGCAGGCCGGCCTTCATCGTTTCGTCGTCAGGCACTTCGGCGGCGACTTTTTGCTGAAGAACCGTGCCCAGCGAGAACATCAGCGCGGCGATGACGGCGAGGACGATCTCCATGGGCTGAACCCTAGGGCTTCAGTTCAGGAACTTCATCTGCCAGCCGGGACGGGAGCGCAGCCACCCGGCGAGGAAAAAGCCGATCAGGTAGCCGATCAGGTGCTGGACGTCGTACCAGCCGAAGGAAAAGGCGATCATGCCGGCCAGGCCGATCAGGCCGAGCCAGAGGGCGACGCGATCGGCCGCATCCATCGGGTCATCGGCGCCGCGGCGAAACGGCAGGACGCTTGCGGTCAGCGCTCCGAGCGTGGCCGCCAGCACGATCGAGATGCCGTAGTCGGCCTGGGCGGCAGTGTGGTTCGCCGACTGCGAGCCGAGGGCGATCGCGATCTCGATGACCACGTACGACAGGATCGCCGCGCCGAGGTGGCCGGCGAGACCCACGGCCCACCAGATACGTGGCCCCAGGCGGTAGACGACGACGGCCATCGCCGCGGTCAGCAGGATCCACTGAACCGTGGCCAGAGTGCTGACCACGTTGAGGGCACTGGTGAAAAGCAGCCAGACCCGGCCATCGTCGGTCACCTGGTCCGTGCTCGAATATAGGTGAGCCCCGACCCCGCTTACCGCTACGAACAGGAGGTAACCGGTCGCCAGGGCGATCAGGCCGAGGTCAAAGAATCCCGGTACCCGGCGAGACCCTTTCTCCACCCCGCCGTCCTGCGTCATCCCGCCGGTGAGACCGAGCCTTCTGCCGCCGGGGCGTCCCCGCCCCGCTCGTCCTCGGTTTCGTATTCGCCGAGCAGGCGGAGCTCGGCGTCGTGCTTCGGGAAGAAGAAGAACACGACCAGCGAGCCGAGGACGATCGCGACGATGCCGGCCAGATAGGCCCACTGGTCCCCCTGTAGGAATGACTCCCGGGCGGCAGAGATGATCTGATCGGCGTACTGGGGGTTGCTTTTGGCCGTCGCCGCGGCACTTGAAAAGGAGTTCTCGAGTTCGGCCTGGGTGCTGCTCGAAACCTTGTCGGCGTCAGGCGACGCGGCGATCAACTGGCCGAACTTGGCCGCGTATCCGGCGGTCAGGACGGAGCCCAGCATCGACTGCATGATCGCCCCGCCGAGGTCGCGCTGCAGGTCGGAGGTGGCCGAGGCCATCCCGGCCCTCTTGACCGGGACCGAACAGGTCAGCGAGTGTGAGGCGGGGGTGCCGGCGAACCCGACTCCGGCTCCGATCAGCGCGTAGCCGAGACCGACCTGCCAGTAGGCAGCGTTTTCGTCCCAGAGGAAGAGCATGATGATGAAGCCCAGCAGGCAGCAGAGATAGCCGGTGAGCAGGGTGACCCTGGCTCCATGACGCTCGACCATCTTGGCCGAGCGGGGTGCGATCAGAACCATCAGCACCACCGCCGGAAGGATCGCCGCACCGGCTCCGAGAGTCGAGTAGCCGAGCACGTTCTGCAGGTACTGCTGGCCGATGAACATCGCCGCCATCAGCGTTCCGAACACGATGATCCCGGCGACCGCCGCGACCCAGAAGATGCGCCTCGCGGCGACTTCGAGGTCGTAGAGCGGGGGCCGGACCCGACGCTGGCGGATGATGAAACCGGCCCCGGCGGCGACCCCGATCGCCAGCAGGCCGAGCATGGTCGTCACACCGTAGGTGGGTGGCACGAAGTTGATCGCCATCACGACTCC
>JBBSKC010000095.1:0-8020 GCA_038256675.1 Solirubrobacterales bacterium
GAGTGCCGTCTCCTTCAACCTGACCCTGCCCAACGGCAAGGTCATGAAGCAGCCCGGCAATCTCTTCTTCCTGCTGGAGACTTCGCTCTACGGCACCAACGAGGATCTGGTCGTGACGAAAGTCAAGCCGGACGTCAACTGCGACGGCAAGGTCAAGTTCGGCGAAGGACTGCCGGACGCGAACATTCTCAAGGCTGCCGCTGACGAGATGGACAAGCAGTCCAACAACCTCGATGCCGATGCCCAGGAGATCGTAATCAACGATTCCGACGCCATGACCGCGATCACCGTCATGACCCCGACCATGAGCGAGTACTTCGAGCAGTGGAAGCTCTCGTCGTTCGTCGCCGGCGAAGGCAATCAGGAGGACGCAAGTTTCGTCGCGACCTCGCGCCTGTCGGACATCGCCGACATCCTCACGGGCATCAACGTGACCTACGATGAGCTCAAGCCGACCATCGCCGAGAACAACCCCGACCAGGCCGAGCAGGCTTCAGCCGAGCTGGAGGATCTTCTGAAGCGGGCCGAGGATCTGCGCGACCGCGAGGCCGCCGGCGAAAAGTTCACCCCCGAGCAGGCTGATCAACTCGGAGCCCAGATGCAGGCCCAGGCCGAGAAGATCGCCGGCCAGGTGACCCAGGCCGCCAAGGACACCGGCGTGGAGATCCAGGAGGGCTAGCCGCAAGGTGCGCTTCGCAGAAGCAGAGAAGCCCGTTTGGGGCGGCCGCAGCATGGTGACCGTCGCGAGTCTGCTCGCGACGGTCGTTGCTGCGTTTCTGGTCCCCTTCGCGGCCCGGGCCGATGCGGCCCAGCCGCAGGCGCCCTGGCAGCTGGAAGCCGGGATCGAGGAGCAGTTCTCGAACGCGACGACCAGCCTCGCCCTGGGGGATCAGGGATCACTGGCCTTCGCATCACCGTCGAAGCTCGTTTCCGGACCCCCGGCCGACCAGCTTCGCCGCTTCGCTCCCCAGCAGTTGAAGTCCCTGAAGAGATCGCTTGCCGATGCCCGCGCGGCGACCCTCGCCAGGGACCAGATCGCACTGGGGACGGCCCAGGGAGATTCGCTTTCCGCCCTCCGGTTTGGTTCCTACAAGGCGACGCTTGCCCTGACCGACGCCAACCGGGCGGAAGACGCGAAATCCTGGCTTCTGGTCCGGGACTTCCGGCCGTCGACCAAATTCTCGCAGCTTACGGTCGAAGCCGCTGACGCTCTGAAGAGTCTCGAAGAGGGGGATTCCACCCCGGAAGAAGCCGCGGCGCTGGTCAACAAGGATCTGCTCGATACCTACCAGGCCCGGGTCGACCTTGCCCTGATCGCCGCCGGTGAAGCCGGCCAGAGGAAATTCTTTCCCCGTTTCGCCGATCAGACCGCGCTATCGGCCGGTTACTGGCAGATCATCCGCGACCGCTACGTCGAAGATCGCGGCGGCGCTGCGGCAGAAGCGACCGATCTTGACTTCGGGGACGTAAGGCGGGCCGGCCAGACCAGCGATGTCCCCCTCTTCGAGGAGTCCGCCGGAAAGATCAAGGGCCAGCTGGAGGCCTTCGTCGCCTCGCCCCTGACCCTTGACGACAAAGTCCGGCGGGCCGCCCAGTTCGGAAGGTTCATCGAACTGGTCCCGATCGAATACGGCCGTGGGGTTGCTGACGGCCAGGTGACGCGGGACTTTGAGATTCAGGAGGCCATCGCGTTCGCCGATGGAGCCGAGCAGTCACTCAAAGACCTTTCTTCGGATCTGCTCAAGGAGAACGCTGCCGAAACCCGGCAGCTGCTCGTCGGGATCGATGAACTTCAGGTCGATCTCCGGGAAGCGACCGACGGGACCGAGGTCAGAGATGCTTCCGAAGTCGAATCGCTCGCCGGCCAGGTTGCCGATGACGCCGACGAGATGTTCCCCGACGGCTGGAAGGCTTCCAGCGAGGACGCCGATTACGACCTGGTCGATATCAGCCTCGACCAGATGCTAAACGCGATCAACGCCGGCGACTACGACATCGCAGAACAGAACCGCCTCTCCGCTTACGCCTTCTTCGAGTTCGGTCCCGAAATCAAGCTTCGCGGTTTCGACCCCGGCCTTTCGGTCGAGATCGAAGGGATGTTCTGGTACGGAGCACGCGGGTTCGACGGCCTGGCGACCGAGATCGCCAACGAAAGCAGCGGCCGCGAGGTTCAACCGACCCTGGTCGAACTCAAGTCGGCGATCGACGACGCTCATGAGATCACGGGCTCCAGCACCAGCTCCGGCACGGTGATCACCAATGCCGCGCTGATCGTCTTCCGCGAGGGTCTCGAGGCGATCCTGATCATCGCGGCGATCACGGCATCGATGATCGGGGTGCGAAGGCATCTGCGGAAGCCCGTCTACCGCGGCGCACTGCTGGCCATCCCGGCCAGCATCGTCTCGTACGTGCTGATGGTGATGCTGCTCGGCTCGTTCGCCGAATACGGGGAGAAAGTCGAGGCGATCGTGGGCCTGATGGCGATCGCGGTGCTGCTGATCGTCCTCAACTGGTTCTTCCACAAGGTCTACTGGACAGAGTGGATCGCAACCCATCGCCGTCGGACCAAAGAGATCACCGCAGGACTCGGGGCTGGTGCCGCCACCGGTGCCGCGACCGTCTTCGGTCTGTACGCCCTAGGATTCGAAAGTGTATTCCGAGAGGGAATGGAGACCGTCCTCTTCCTCCAGGCCCTCCAACTGGCCGCCGGCACGGGACCGGTGCTGGTCGGAGTAGCGATCGGCCTCACCGCAATGGGCATCGTCGGTTTTCTCACCTTCAAGCTCGAGAGCAAGCTTCCGTACAAGAAGCTACTGATCGTCACCGGCGTACTGATCGCCTTCGTGTTGTTCACGATGGTCGGCACCACCGTCCGGGTGATGCAGGGTGTCGGCTGGCTGCCGATCCACCCGATCGACGCCCAGTTCCCCCTCTGGATCGGTAATTGGCTCGGGATCTATCCCTCCTGGGAGACCCTAACCGCCCAGGTGATCGCGATCAGCTTCGTGATCGGAAGCTACTTCGCCGCGGGCTGGGTCTCGAAGCGAAAGCTCGCCAGGTCCCGGGCCGAATATGAAGCCTCCCTGCTGCAGGGCGACAAGTCCGCCGGGCCCACGGCGAACGGCAGCGGCACGGAAAATGGCAACAGCCGGCCCCTTGTGAACCTCAACGGCGAGGGCGTCGAGCCTTCGAATGGACAAAAGGTGCCCGAAGAAGTCGTGTCGGGCAGCGCGAAAGAGTCCTGACGCTACCTCAGGGGTGATGATTTTTGGCTCTGCGTCTGCCTTCAGGCTGGCTTTACCAATCTGACAACTCTCACCTGCCCTTTTCCTCCGACGGGCTAAAAGAAGCGGTCCCCGTAAATCTTAGGTTTACGCGGTCAGCTATTCGCAAATCGCGACGGTGGGCTGAGCCCGCCGAACTAGGAGGAATCACTCGTATGAGTTTCAAGAAACTAGGCATAGCGTCGCTCTTGACGCTGATTGCCGCCCTGGTTGTGCCGGGGTTGGCTTCAGCCGCTCCGGACGACGCGGCATTTGCCGCCGAAGGTCTCGAACTCGACCTCGTCTGGGTCGGACTGGCCACCGTGCTCGTCTTCTTCATGCAGGCGGGCTTCATGTTCCTCGAGATCGGCTTCTCCCGGATGAAGAACGCCGGCACAGGCGTCGGCAAGATCTTCATCAACTTCGCGATCGTCTCGATCGCCTGGTGGGCGATCGGATACGGCATCGCCGGCTTCGGTGACGGCGGCCTCGAGAAGATCGCCGGTACCGACGGCTTCTTCTTCCACTTCGACCAGGACATCCTCGGCGTGCCGGTCACATCCGACACGGCGATGTTCATGCTCTTCGGCATGTCGTTCTGTGCCGTGTCGCTGGCGGTCGTGTGGGGCACCACGCTGGAACGCATCAAGTTCAGCGCCTATGTGATCTACGCCATCATGTTCGGCGCCCTGATCTACCCGCTGGTCGCTCACTCGGTGTACGGCGGCGGTCTGCTGTCCGACATCGGCGGCAAGCCGGTGATGGACTTCGCCGGTTCGTCCGTGGTCCATCTGACCGGTGCTACCGGTGGACTCGCTGCGCTGCTCTTGCTCGGCGCGCGTAAAGGCAAGTACGGAGCCGATGGTTCCCCCCGGGCGATCCCCGGTCACTCGATGCCGCTGGTCGGTCTCGGCGTGATCATCCTGTGGATCGGCTGGTTCGGATTCAACGGAGGCTCGACCTTCGGCACCGAAGGCGGATTCTTCGCCGAAGTCATGCTCAACACCCAGCTCGCGGCAGCCGCCGGAGTCGTCGGTGCGAGCTTGCTGATCTACCTGAAGACGAAGACGCTCGATGTCGGCATGGCCGGCAACGGCGCAATCGCCGGACTCGTCGGAATCACGGCGGGTTGCGGTTTCGTCGAATACTGGGCAGCCCCGATCATCGGATTCGTCTCCGGTCTCATCGTGGTCCTCGGAGTACTCGCCGTCGAGAAGTACCTGGACGACCCGATCGGCGCCCTCTCGGCCCACGGCATGGCCGGCATCTTCGGCACAGCGGCCGTCGGCATCTTCGGATCGCCGCGTCTGGTGGCCGACGGGGCGGGTGCCGGTATCTGGTACTCGATCTTCGGTGACCAGAGCTTCAGCTCGACCTTCGGTCAGCTGGGGGTCCAGCTCCTGGGTTCCGCAGCGATCTTCGTATTCGTCCTCGCTGCCTCCTACGCCGTGTTCGCGATCATCAAGGCGACCGTCGGCCTCAGGGTTTCGGAGGAAGAGGAAGACGCCGGACTGGACATCTCGAGTCACGGGATGTACGGATATCCGGAGGCCTTCATACCGCAGCCGGAATACCCTGTTGGCGCATACACGCCATCCATGGCCGGCACTCCGGTAGCGCCGTTGGAAAACACACCGCCAAGCGACCAGGCATAAGAGGGGTTGAGTCAGTTGAAGAAGATAGAAGCATTCATCCGACACGAAGCGTTCGAGCCGATCAGGACCGAACTGCTTGAAAAGGGAATCCCGTCCATCTCGATTCTGGAGGCGAAAGGCTCCGGACGGCAGAAGGGCATAGTCGAGACCTACCGCGGATCAACGGTGACCGTCAACGTACGGCCGAAGATCAAGCTGGAGATCGTCGTCGCGGATGACGAAAAAGACCTCGTAGTCGAGACGATCCTGCGTCACGCTCGATCAGGAGAGATCGGAGACGGCAAGATCTTCGTGATTCCGGTCGAGGAGGCCATCAGGATCCGGACCGGCGAACGAGGGAACGAAGTTACACAGGTCCACGAGGAGTAGCGAGGGCTGACATGGCGGGGCGGTGGGACCGGACGGTTCCACCGCCTTTCGCCATTTTCTGGGCGCGTGTCGTCGGTCCCGAATCGCTAATCTCAAACGCCCTTGGCCGGAAGCAATCGCATAGGTCTGATCACGACGGGCGGCACGATCGGATCGATGTCGGAAGACCGGGGGTCCGTCGCCCAGCGGCTGGTGAAACTGATCGGCAGCCAGGGGGAGCCGGTGGTGCTCGGCGGCAAGAAGACCAGCCGGGTCATCTACCGAAGTTCACTCGAATTCATCGTCCGACAGCCGGTCAACGCGCTGTCGGAGGACATGACGCCGAACGACTGGACGCTGATCGCCCGGGAGATCGAAGCCCTCTGCCAAAAGGAAGAGGTTCAAGGCGTGCTGGTGCTCCACGGCACTGACACGATGGCCTACACGGCGATGGCTATGACCTTCATGCTGACCGGGATCGAAGTCCCGATCGTCTTCACTGGCGCCAACCTGCCGCCGGACGAAGCGGATTCCGATGCCGACACGAACATCAGCGACGCGCTGGTCGCACTCAGGAAGATGCCGGCCGGGGTCTTCATCTCGTTCGCCGGCAAATCCGACGCGATCAGCTGGGTGATGGAGTCCGTATCGGCCAGGAAGGTGCGTGCCTCCGGTCCCGCGTACCGCTCGACCAACCGCGGACCCGTGGCGACGGTCGAGAAAGGCAAGTTCAGCTTCAGGAGAAACCTGGAACCGGCCTTGCGCAGTCCGTCACGCATCGAAATATCCGATCGTGTGCTCCAGCTATCGCTTCATCCCGGGATCGACCTGAGCGCGATGATCGACGTGATCGACCTGCGTGAGATCCGGGGAGTGGTGGTCAGCACCTATCCGGCCTTCACCGCGCCGTCCTATCCGCCCAGTTCTTCGCTCCCCGAGTTTGTCACCAGGTGCGGCGGGATGGACGTCGCGGTGGCGCTCACGGTGGGCAACGCACCGGTCGGCCGGACCAACGCCTACGGCTCGACCCTCCACATGATCGAGTCGGATGCGCTGCTGCTCTCGACGATGCCGGAAGTCGCGCTGGTCAAGATGATGTGGGCCACCGGCTGCTCCCGCGACGTGAAAGAGGTGCGCAAGTTGATGCTCGAGCCGATCGCCACGGAATTCGGGCCGAAGGTGCCGGAATGACGCATGGCGCGAAGTACTCTTGCGGAAGATCAGGGGAACTGATGCCCAACTTCGCCGGTCGCCTGTAGCCTCGGTACACCATGCCGGGGGATGACCGCATAAGCCTCAACGAGGCCGCCCGCCGGGCGGGCGTTTCGACAGCCACCCTGACCCGCTGGGCCGACGAAAAGATCGTGCCGGTCCGCAAGGGCAGATGGACACCGGCCGCGGCCGCCCAGGCGCGTGTCGTGGCCCGCATGCGTGAGCGCGGCCACAGTCTCGAAGACCTGAAGCAGGCGGGGCGGGACGGCAAGCTGGCCTTCGGTTTCACCGAGGACTTCTTCGCCGACGGAAGTGACCGGGTTGACATTTCCGACGCCGCCACCGACATCGGCCTCTCCGAGGAGTTGATCGAACGGATCATGGTCGTCCTGGGCACGCCCTCTGGACGCGAGCGCACCTTGACCGAAGTCGACGTCGAAGCGATGCGCAAACTGGCGTCCGTGGCCGATGCCGGCCTGCCGATCGAAGCTGTCCTCCAGCTCGTCCGGGTTTACGCACAGGCCGTCCGCCGGATCGCCGATGCCGAAGTGCGGCTGTTCCACCTCTTCGTCCACGAGCCGATGATGCGCGACGGGCTCGGGGCGATCGAGATGTCGAACGAGATGGGGGACCTGGTTGCTTCGGTTTCGCCGGTGACCGTGCCGCTCCTCGAGTATCTCCACGACCGCTACGTCCGGTATTTCATCGAGCAGGACGTGGTCGGTCATATGGAGGACGAATTCGGTGGCGACACCGAGATCGATCAGATCCGGATCAGCCTCTGCTTCATCGACCTGACCGGATTCACGCGTTTCACCGAGGAGGAAGGTGACGCCGAAGCCTTCTCGGTCATCGAGCGCTTCACCGAGGCGGTCGAGGCGACCTTGCCGCCGGAGGCCAACATCGTCAAGACGATCGGTGACGAAGTCATGGTCGTCTCGCCCGACCCGGTATCGCTGGCGGTATGGGCAGTCGGCTTCCTCGCCCTCTTCGAGGATCGCCCCAAACCCAGGGTTGGCATCCACTACGGTGGAGCGGTCTTCCGTGACGGCGACTATTTCGGCAGCCAGGTGAACCTCACTCACCGTGTGGTGAACCGGGCGCTGGGTGGCGAGGTTCTGGTCACCGACCCTGTTCGTGAAGCCATCGGCGAGCACGAGGACCTTGAGCTCGACAGCCTCGGCGCGGTCGACCTGAAGGGATTCCCGGAACCGACGCCGTTGTTCCTCGTCCGTGTCCGAAAGTGACGTCAGCGGTCCGCCGCCTTCGCTCGTCGAAGCGATTCGCGAATCGGGACTGATCGACCCCGGCTCAAGCGGAGTCGTGCTGCTCTCCGGAGGCCCGGATTCGATCTGCCTGCTCGCCGGTCTGGCCTCATTCGGTCCGGGCGCGCTCGTGGCACTCCACCTGAACTACGGACTGAGGGCGGCGTCCGACGCCGACCAAGCGGTCTGTGAGGCCGCCTGCCTGCGGCTCGGGGTGGAACTCGTCGTCCGCCGGACCGGGAAGCCCCATGGAAACGTTCAGGGCTGGGCTCGGGAA
>JBBSKC010000096.1:0-7954 GCA_038256675.1 Solirubrobacterales bacterium
CGCGGAAGAAAGGCGGCGAGAAATATAAGGATCGGGTCCTGACGTCTTTTTCCACGCTGCGCGCGGAAGAAAGGCGGCGAGACCCTACTTCAGCTTGTAGGCGCGGATGCGGTCACGGTGCGCGTCTTCGTCACGGGAATAGACCCCGTGGGCGAGCGCGTGGACCAGGGCCATAAGGGCGGTGTTGGACCGCAGGAAAGACGGACTGTTGGATGAGTAATAAAGACTCAGGTCGGCCTTCTTGACGGCGTCGGAGAGGGTCGCGTCGGCGATCGCGAGCGTGCGGGCCTCACGGTGCTCGGCCAGCTTCATCGCGCGGGCCAGCAGGGGGTGCGAACGGCCGGCGGAAAGGGTGATGAGCAGAGTGTCGGGATCGATCCGGCCGAGCCGCTGGAGCGAAGGCCCGGCGGTAGAGGTGACTATCTCGGCGCGGATGTCGAGAAGGCTGAGGGTGTGGCGGAGGTAGCTGGCGAAGAACGCCATCTGGTCGGTGCCTACGATCACCACCTGATTCGCGGCGGCGAGGGCGGCAACCGCCCCGTCGATCTGCTCCTGGTCCAGCTTCCGGGCCGTCTCCTCGAGATTTGCGTGATCGGTTCCGAGCGATGCCTCGAACTCGGAATGGTCGAACGAGAAGAGCATGCGGCCACCGGCGGTCTCGTTGCCACCGCCTACCGTGGCGCGGTACTCCTCGATCGCCGAGTTCTGGAGTTCGGGATAGCCCTCGAAGCCGAGGGCCTGCGAGAAGCGGACCACCGTCGATGACGAAGTCCCGGCCCGGCGAGCCAGTTCCTCGGCGGTCAGGAACGCTGCTTCGTCGAGATGATCGACGATATAGCGGGCCACATCCTTCTGCGAACGGGAAAATTCGTCGATCCTGTCCTGGATGTAAGTTGACAGGGTCTTGGTATCGGCGGTCACTGTGCTCACGCCGATCCAATTCGCCCCCCCACCCCGTTTCCCTTCTAAGTGCAGGGTTTTATGAATTCCTTCTCCGGACTTCCAAATCGCCGCCAGAGTCTCACCGGTCACACCGAGGACGGGGACGAGATCTGGATCATCCGGTCGATTTCGCAGAAGTTCTACAAGTGCCAGGGGTGCTACGACTCGATCGAAGTCGGCGACGAACACGTGGTCGTCCAGTACATCGGCCGGGCCGGTGGCACCGAGCATTCGCACTGGCATCGCCGCTGCGCCGAGGAGATCCTCTTCAATCAGACCCGCGGCCTGAGGACCGTCCCGGCGAACGAATCGAGTCGTGATCGGCTCCATGCCCGCGGCCGGCGCCCCTCCGGCAAGAGGCGTCGTCCGCGGAACTGATCTGGCTCAATCCTTGCGGCGCCTGACCCAGTAGAGGGCTCCGGCAAGCAGTCCGACGGCGGCGAGCGCGAACATCGCGATGATCAACCCGTCGGCCAGGTCTTCGTCTTCTTCGGCGGAATCCGTCACGTCGCCGGTGGCCGCCTGCTCACCGTTGGTTCCGGAAGGCTGCCCCTCCCCGGCCCCTTCGGCGGGATCAGCTGGTGACTCGGCCGGAGCTTCCACGGAGGAGGTCAAGGTGACGACCGGGGCGGGAGTCTCAGGTTCGGGAGCGCCTTCCGGCACCTCCTGAATCCAGGCTGTCTGCAGGCCTCCCTCGCAGCCCTGGATCAGCTTGAAGGGAACTCGAGAGTCCTTTTTGCCGTAGAAGGTCGCGACGAACGGATACTCCTGGACATCGTGATCTGGGAGCGGTCCGCCGGTCCACTTCATCTGGCCAGTCGAATCGGATGCCTTCCAGCCGTCGACGGACTTCGCCGAGTATGTCTCGACCGACTCTGGCACCTGAACGGTCAGTGTCGTAGTGGCCGCTCCTTCACAGCCGTGACCGACTGAAAAGTTCAGCTTCACGGGCTTTCCGGCGGGCGCTTCGATCGGTTCGACGTCGACGTGCGCCCCGGCAACGCCGGGCACGACCAGACCCGCAAACAAAGCGATGAGCGCGAACAGTTTCAATTTGAGTTTCATTTCTTCCTTTCGATTGGCCTTTGGCAGCCGACGACCATGCCCTTCAGACTGCCGATCGCAGCCTCGCCGGTAGCGTTCATTTCACCGCCACCTCGAAATCGGCGAGAACTTCATCAAATTTCGATAGACGCACGGTTGCCTCGGCCCTCCACTCGCCTTTCACGGCCAACTCGGCCGCCGGGGCCACGTAGTGACCGGGACCGGACTTGCGAACGTCGGCCTCGATCGGCGCGATGTCCGAATCTGGCAGCGCAAAGGAGAGCTCAAGCGAACGAATCTCGACCGGTGCCCCCGTCTGGTTGTCGAAGAGGTAGATGTGAACTTCGTTGCTGCCGACCTTTGCCGGATCCACGGTGTACTCGAGAAGGTCCGGTCCCGCGTCGACGGAGCCGCTGACCGGTCCGGCCCCTTCGGTCGCAGGCGGCGGGTAGCTGACCAGAGCCGCGGTCACCGCCAGGACGACCGTGACGACCACGGCTTCGATCCGCAGATTGTTGCGCGCAAAGACTCCCTGCCGGCCCGGACCTTCGCCTTTTTTCCGGCGTGCGACCAGCGCGGGGATGATTCGCCGACGGTTTTTCGCTCCGAGGATCACGAGTCCCAGGAACAGCACGATCTTGATCAGGACCGCCCGGCCGAAGGCTGTATCGACGAGTGCCGGGAACGAGTTCACTTCGACGATCGCCTGGATCGTGCCGGTGGCGGCGATCACGACCAAGCAGACGAGAGCCGCTCCCGAGAACCTCGTCAGGGAGTCGATCAGCACCTCGGTCCGGTCCTGGGGCCGCTCGAGTCCGCGGGTGGCCACGGGCAACACGAAGGTCAGAGCGGCGAGTCCGCCCGCCCAGACCGACATTGCCGCGACGTGGAGGACGTCGGAGGGGAACAGGAGCCAGACGGGGTCCTGAGTCGAAGCGTGGCCGGCCAGTCCCGGTGAGATGACCAGGAAGGCTGCGGTCACCAACGAGAAGACCATCGTTGGACCAAAGCGGCGATCGCTTCGCCCGGTGATTCCCGAGCAAAGCAGCACGAGTGGGATCAGGGAGAGCCACGACAGCGTTCTGAGCAGCATGACCATGCCAAAACGGGTGTCGGCGACCTCGCGGAAGACGTCGGGCTTGAAGGCCGACCAGAAATCGGTTCCGGCGGCGATCGCTCCCTGGAACGGGATCGCCAGAAGCGATGCGAGCAGGCCGGCCGCGACAGACCACCCCAGGATCAGCTTCAACCTCCTGCCCGTGTCCTCGGACCGAGGTCCGAGGAGGTTTCGGCGTCCGGCCAGCATCGGCATCCAGTTCATGACCAGAAATGCCAGCGAACCGACGGCGAGCGCGATCGCAAGGAAGCCGATCCAACGGACGAACCAGAACGCCACCCCGGTGACCGGCCCGGAGTCGCTGAGAGCGATCAGTTCCGAGATCGTGTTGCCGGAGACCCCTCCCCCCTCGCCGATCGTGAAGACGAGCCCGCCCGAAACCGGATGAGCGTCAGCGGACACGACCCGGTAGGTGGCCGTATAGGTGCCGTCCGGAAGGTCGCCCGGGAGGGCGACACCGATCCTGTGGTCATCGGCGCCGGGCCGGAAGTCCTCGCCAGCCTGAACCTGGTCGGCGTCCGCATTGAAGACCCGCACCGCCCCGAAGCTGGCTTCGACGGGCTCGTTGAACTCGAACGTGACCTGCTTCGGCGCCTGCCCCAGAAATTGGCCGCGGGTCGGGCTCGACGACTCGAACACGGCATGCGCCGAGGCCGAGCCCGGCAGGACCAGGACCACGAGGATTGCCGCAATCAGCGGCAGCAGGACGGGGAAACGGTTTGGTTTCACCAGGCTTCGGCCGGCTCCTTTTCGTCCTTCTCGGTGCCGGGTCCTGCATCGTCATCGTCGCCACGGCGACGGCGGATGGCCGGGATGGCGATCAGGCCGGCCACGATCAGCACGGCCAGCGCGATGAACGGCAGATACGAAAATCCGGACTGCTCCCCGACCCAGGTCAGGGTGCCGTCGATCTCGACCGGTCTGCCGTCGACGCTCGCGGGGATCGAATAATCGAAGACCTTGGTCTCCACCGAACTGTCCTTGACTTGAGGCGGGGTGTTCAGCCCCATGTAATGAGACCGGTGGTCGTGCCAGGAGTAGAGGCCCGTGTCGTCGACCTGCTTCCAATCAGGGGTTGCCTTCGGGTCGGCCCGGGTCGGTACCGACACCTTCGCGAACCGGTCCTGGTTGAGGTAGTACGCGGGCGAGTTCAGGTTGACTTCGACCGTGCCGTCGGGATTCAGCCGGACGTACGGTTCACCGTCGTAACCCTCGATCTCCACCTCCTTGCCGGTGCGGTTGACCACCTGAACGTTGTCGTCGAAATTCTGGACCTCGACCCTGAGGCCGTCGGCTGTCGCCGCCGACGTGATCGACGTGATCTCTGATCTGAAGTCTGGGTTGCCCTGATGGGCGATGGCTGACGGCGCGGCCGCCAGTGAAACGAGCACGACGAGCGTGCCGATGAAACGCTTCATTGCGTAGCTCCTGATTCCCGAATGGCACGGACAGGGATAGCTTCACCGGTCAGGCCGCCGTAAGGATCGGGTCCTGACGTCTTCCCCCACGCTGACGCGCGGAGAGAAGGCGGCGAGACCCATAACGGCGGATCGACCGGTTCAGGCAGCAGAGACCGGCGGAGCCCGGCCGGCGAGATTCGAAGCGATCAGCAGCGAGCCCAGGATCGAGTCCCGGGCCACTTCGTGACTTGAACCGGTCGCTGCGGCACGTCCCCTGCGGTCCGGACGAACCGTGCGGGACAACCTGCCAACGAGTTCTTCACCGACGTAGCGGCCGAGTGCGAGCGGTGCGGCCAGCAGGAAAACCGGTGCCGTGAACAGGAGAATCTCCGGAGATCCGATCAAGGCGAGGAAGAATGCCCAGGCAACCGCTACCAGAAGCAGCCCTACCGTACGGCTGTCAAAAGTCGGATTCACGGGAACAAGTGTAACTGGACGGTCCGCGACGGCAGGCCTCTATTCTGGAGAACCCTCTTTAAGTCAGGAGTTTTCATCAAGTGAATGCAACACCTCCGAACCCGGGTCCTATCACCGCACGAGTTTTCAACGACCCGGCCTGTCCGTTCGGTTACTCCGCGAGTCCGGCGCTCAGGGCGATCGAGTGGCGGTACCGTGACCAGATCGAATGGCAGCTCGTGACGATCACCCTGTCGGAACCGGACAAGCCCGGTAAAGACATCAGCACCACGGAGGCCGCCGAGCACCAGATCACCCTCCGGGAGCGTCACGGCATGCCATTCGCGGTCGAGCCGAAGGTCCGCCGGTCGACCACCTCCCGGGCATGCCAGGCGATCGTCGCTTCGAGGCTGATTCAACCAGGGAGTGAATGGCGGGTCCTGCGTGCCCTTCAGTTGCTCAACTTCAACACTCCACTGCTGCTTGACGACGACGAGCAGCTGCGTGCGGCTCTGAGTTCGGTCGAAGGTCTGAAGGCAGACCGGATCATCGACTCCCTCGATAGCCATGAGGTCCAGGACGCGTATCGCACCGACTGGGCCGAGGCCCGCACCGCCGCCGACGGTCCGACCCACTTCCAGGAAAAGCACGCAGAGAGCCCGGATGGGATCCGCTACGCCGCTCCGTCGATCATCTTCGAGTCCGGCCTTCACCGCTTCGAAGCCGGTGGGTTCCAGTCAGTTGAGGTCTACGATACGGCGATCGCCAACCTCAACCCCGGTCTCAATCGCCATGCTCCGCCGGAATCACCCCTGGAAGCCCTGGTGCTCTACCCGGGTGGACTCACCACTCAGGAGATCGCACAGATCATGACCGTAGGAAATGACGCCCCGGATCGGCTCGAGGCCGAACGCCGACTGGTTTGCCTACTCGGTGAACGAAAGGTCAAGCGCATCGCGATGGGCAACGACGCGATCTGGCTCGCAGCTTGAATCCGGTATAGAACCGGGTATGGCCGATTTCGACCAGACCGTGTTCGCAGGCGGGCCGGTGCTCACCGATGGCGGGATCGAGACCCGGGTCATGTTCGAGACCGACGTCGCTTTCGACCCCGATGTTCAGGTCGCCGAAATGCCCGGCGACCCGGCCGGGCGAAAGGTCCTCTACGACATCTATGGCGGGTACGCCGCCGCCGCGAAGGAGTTCGACCTGCCGGTCATCCTCGGCACTCCCACCTTTCGCGCCAGCCCGGCCTTCATCGAACGGGCCGGCCTCGAACCGGATGCCCTGGCGAAGCTGAATGCTGACGCCGTGGGTCTGCTCGAGCAGGTGCGGGACGACGCAGGACACTCCCCCATCTTCATCGCCGGTGTGATCGGGCCGAGCGGTGACGCCCACCTCCCGGACCAGGCCCTGTCGAAGGTTGAAGGTGCCGAGTACCACCGTGCCCAGGCCGATGCCCTGAGTTCAGCCGGCGTCGACTTCCTGTTTGCGCCGACTTTCCCCTCGGTCGCCGAGGCCCAGGGCGCCTGCGTGGCGATGGCTGGGACCGGACTGCCGCACGTGATCAGCTACATCCTCGGGCCGGACCAGAGGGTGCTCGACGGGACCACGCTGGCCGGCGCGATCGATCAAATCGACGGCGATGCTTCTGCCCGTCCCCTCTACCACTCGCTTTCCTGCATTCATCCGACCGCGGCGGTGGAAGCGATTGCAACCTTGAAGCGCGATGCCCCCGAACTTGTCCCAAGGCTTCGGGAGTTCAAGGCGAACGGTTCCCCGCTCCGAACCGACGAACTGATCAAGCTCGATCACCCAGTGACCGACGATCCCGGCGTTTTTGCCGAGGAGATGTATTCGCTCTTCGATCCGGACGGGCTGACCGTACTCGGCGGCTGCTGCGGGACAGACGACCATCACATGGAGGCTCTCGCCCATCTCATGTCTGGCCGCGGCGACTGAACGTAACCCGCGGCCCTCCAAAACAAAAAGAAGGTGCCGACCCCGCCCGGGCCGGCACCTTCCTCAAGTCGGACGTTGAATCAGCCGACGATGAAGCCGGTGTTGCCGACGATCTTGAGCACCTTCGCCGCCGTGAACGGCGTGTCGAAGGGTCCGTCGGGCGAGATGCCCTTCGGCGTCGCCCTCCTGATCACTCCGATCACCGAAGCATGGCGCGCCTCGATGGTGAGGATCGACCCGGCAGCGGCGACGATCTTCGGATCCTTGATGTTCAGGACCTGGCCCAGATAGGCGTGCACACCGGTGTTCTCGAGTGCGAAAGCCGTGTCGATGAACTTCTTCCGGGACTTGGTCGTTCCCTTGAAGTTGAACTTCGGCTTGGCGGCGGCCTTCGATCCGAGGGCGTTCTTCAGGTAACGCACGTGGGCGTTCTCGTCACGCGTCGTCGCCCTGAGGAAAGCCTTCTCCTTGGCGCCCTTCAGGTACCTGCGCTTCCTGTTCTCGCGGGTGGCTTCGTTGTAGAAGGCCGCTTCCAGGTACTCGAGCGTCAGCGCGTAGTTCAGGATGCCGATGTCGCCCTTGCCGAACGAAGCCGGGGGTTGACCTGCGGCCGTGGCCGTCCCGGGGGCGAGCAGACCCATCAAGGCGCCACCACTCATCAAGGCGCCGCCAGCGAGGCCGGCTTTCTTGATCATGTCGCGACGGGTGTCGCCTTCGTCCAGGCTTGCGGTCGCTTCGTGCGCCATTTCCTGAATCGCTCCGTCGACGTCGACGTCTTCCAGCTTGAATTCACTTGACATTTCCTGCTCCTCACATGCGTGATTTCAGGTTCGGAACCCACGAAGACCAAGACCCGCTTGATGAGCCTTACGAGACCCCGGAACAGCCGGATCAATTCCTGACCATAAAGATCACCTAAGGGCCGGAATCAGCAACCTGGTTCGAGTTCGATCCAGGGTGTAAGCGAACTCGAACCAGGTCGCCTGCTCGATGGGCCGGGAAGGACTCGAACCTTCGACCTACGGATTATGAG
>JBBSKC010000097.1:0-7828 GCA_038256675.1 Solirubrobacterales bacterium
GAAAGACACGAAGAAGCCGGTCGTCAAAGTACGCACCCTCGGCAAGCCCACCCTGCGGCGCCTCCTGAAGTGCGGTCAGCCCTTCAAACTGGTGATCCAGGACGACAGCCCGCCGGTCGAGCTCGACATCACCCTGGTCACTAAACTCCGCCGCGCCGCCGGCAAGGGCAGCCGTCAGGTCACGATCGGGAGGCTTTCGACCAGAGCGGGCAAGAAGCACAAGCGCGTTCGCATGAAGGTCCGCAAGAGGTACAAGAAACGCCTGCGCCGTCGTGACGTCGCCCAGACGAAACTGATCGTCGTTGCCACCGATGACGAAGGCAACCGCCGCAAGGTGGTCAAGCGGGTCCGGTTCAACTGAGTTGGGGGTCCCGTTTCCTCGTCGCCGCGGCGATCGCCGCGGCGTTGACGGTGGCCGGATGCGGCGAGAGCAGCTACGACGACGATTCACCGCAGAATCAGCGTTCAGCGAACAGCGGCCAGGCGGACGCGGGCGACAACCCTGAGGCGAAATCGCGGGCGGCAGCCCGAGCCAGGGCCAGATATCGAGCTCGCCAGAAGGCCCACATGAAGCGGGCGAAGAAGCGGAAGGCCAGAAAGATCAACCGCCTCGCGGCACGGCCGACCGGGGACGTCGATTGCGGCGCCTTTTCCAACCAGGCCCAGGCCCAGAAACGACTGACTCGGGGTGATCCATATGGCCTCGACGGAGACGGCGACGGTACCGCCTGCACATCGCTTCCCTGCCCCTGCTCGAACGCCAAGCCCAAGAAGGGCGCTGCTCCCGCCACCGCCGGTCTGCCGGCGGCAGCGAAGTTCCGCGCGGAGGTGGAGTCGGTCACCGACGGCGACACTCTCGACCTGATCACCTTTTCGGGCAGGGAGGTGACGGTCCGGCTGATCGGCATCGACACCCCCGAGGTCTATGGAGGAGCCGAATGCGGTGGCCGAGCGGCCTCGGCCGCGATGTCCCTGCTGGCCACCGGAGCGGTCACGGTCAGAACCGACCCGACCCAGGACCGCATCGACCGTTACGGCCGTTTGCTCGCTTACGTCAACAAAGGAGACCTGGATCTAGGGCGGGCAATGGTCGCCAGAGGTCACGCGTCCGCCTACATCTACGACGAAGTCTTCCTCCGGTACCCCGGATACCGCCAGTCCCAGCAAATCGCCAGATCGAAAGGCCGAGGCAGCTGGCCGAACTGCGACCTCTCGCCAGGCTAGTACCGGTGGCCGGACTTCCGGGCCCTCGGCTTCTCGAGTGAGGGTCGTCCGGTGGCGACTATGTCGACGAAGGTTTCCAGGTGCTCGGTCTGCCAGCACTCGAAGGCTCCGTCGCAGAAGGGGATGTACGCGTTCATCACCGAATCGCCGTAGTTCCAGTAGAGCTCCGGCTCGGGGTTGAGCCAGAAAGTCCGGTTGGCGCGGTCGGCGACCTTGGCGAAGAGATCTTCGGCGGGCGGGCGTCCGTTGGTCCGCGCATCGCCGAGGACGATCACCGTCGAACGGGGGCCGAGGTCGGCCGAGACGTCTTCGAGAAACTCGCGCCAGACGCGGCCGTAGTCGGTGTAGCCGGAGACGTCGGCGACGCCGCCCTCGGAGGTCACCCGTTCGGACATCTTGCGGAAGTCGCGTTCCTCTTCGAAGACGTGGGTCACCTCGGAGATGCGTTCGATGAAAACGAAGCTGCGCAGCTTGCGGAACGAGTCGTGCAGGGCGTGGAGAACCGAGAGGAAAAAGGTCGCGGCCGAGCTGACCGAAGTCGACACGTCGCAGAGGACGTAGATCTCCGGCTTGCGTGGCCTTTTCGGCCGGTAGGCCAGATTGAGCGGGACCCCGCCGGTCTCGAGCGAAGCGCGCATCGTGCGGCGCACGTCCACGGTGCGGCCGCGCTTCGCCCCGCGGGGGTCGTGACCCAGCGTCGCCAGGCGCCGTTTCATCTGCGACACCGCCTTGTGGACCGCCGCGAGGTCCTGGGCGCCCCGCATCGGCAGGGACCGGTTCAGTTCGGACAGCGGCCTGGAGGGAGGCAGGTTGCCCTGGCGCTCAATCTGGCCGCGCTGAAGTTCCCGCCGCAGCTGCCGCTCGAAGCGGGCGAGCTGGTCGCGGTCGATCGGCGGCTTGCCCTGGCCCTCGCCGTCGCCTTCGTTGGCGGTCAGGCCCAGTCCCCGGCGGATCCGCTGCAGGTCGACGCCGACCACGCCGGAACTCTCGCCCTGCTGGCCGAAAGCCTCGATCGCGAGACGGGCCAGGTCGTTCATCGCCGATTCGTCGCCGGCCGCGATCGCTTCGCGCACCGCGTCACCGAGGGCGTCGGTGTCGAGCTCCTGCTGCCCCTGGTCACCCTCCTCGCCCCGCGCACGGCGGGAGGACTCGGCTTCCTTCGCATATTCGAGCGCGGCCGATTCGGTCGCGCGGAAGAAATGGCGCTCGAAGACCAGCTCAAAGATCTCCCGGTCCTTCGGGGACTTCGCGACGGTGGTCGCCAGCGACTCCTTGAAGTCGACCTGGGCGTGCCAGGGGACGATCTCCAGGGCATGGAAGGCGTCCTGGATCTCAGAGGTGCCGATCGCTACGCCTTCGGAGCGGAGGTCCTCGCAGAAGGCCAGGACCTGCTCGGTCATCCCCGACGGGCCGGGCCGGCCGGGCGGCATGCCGGCGACCGCCGCCATCACTTGCCGTTCTGGCCGGGATCGCCTTGCGTACCGTCGCTTCGGCCCAGCCTGGGGCCGATGCGCTCGGCGACCAGGTCGAGGTCGGTGCGGTGCTTGATGATGATTGAGAGCGATTCGCGGAAGACCTTGCCGTCGATGTCGTCGGCTCCCATGAGGATCAGGGTTCGCGCCCAGTCGATCGATTCCGCGATCGAAGGGGGTTTCTTCAAGTCGAGCTCGCGGATCATGTCGACGATCTCGACCAGCCTCGTGGCCAGCGCCTCGTCGATCTCTGGTGCGTGAAGGCGGATGATCTCGATTTCACGCTCGGAGTCGGGATAGTCCAGCCAGAGGTAGAGGCAGCGGCGCTTGAGGGCCTCGGTCAGCTCGCGAGAATTGTTCGACGTGAGCAGGACGATCGGGTGGGTCTTGGCCTCGATCCGGCCCATCTCGGGTATCGAGATCTGGAAGTCGGAGAGCAGTTCGAGCAGCATCGCCTCGAACTCCTGGTCGGTCTTGTCGATCTCGTCGATCAGTAGGACCACCGGGTCCGGGTTGGCGATCGCGCGCATCAGCGGGCGCTCGAGCAGGAAGTCCTCGGTAAAGATCTCGCCCATGTCGACTGCGTCCTTGTCGCCTTCGGCTGCGGTCGAAGCGACCGCCTGGATCTGCAGCAGCTGCTTGCGGTAGTTCCACTCGTACAGGGCCTTCGCTTCATCGAGCCCTTCGTAGCACTGGAGGCGCACCAGTTCGCGGCCCGTGGCCCGGGAGAGGGCCTTGGCCAGCTCGGTCTTGCCGACGCCGGCCGGGCCCTCGACGAGGATCGGTTTGCCCAGCCGCTGGGCGAGGAAGGCGATCAGGGCGGTGGAGTCGTCGGCGAGGTAACGCGCCTCGCGGAGTGCCGCGGCGACTTCCTCCGGGGTTTCGGGATCGGCTGACACGGTGCTGGTCATGCTGCGAAGGATAGGGGTCGCACGGCTATCCTCACTTCATGGACCGTCTCGGCGAAGCTGACCTGACTCTGGACTTCTCGAAGAAGAAGGGAAAGACACGCCTCGCGGCGGCGCAGGAGCGGCTCGCCGCGCTGCGTCTCACACTGGGCGGCCAGATCGGTTCGGGGGAGTTCGGACCGCCGGTCTGCGTGGTCATGGAGGGCTGGGACGCGTCCGGCAAGGGCGGCGCGATCAAGCGGCTGACCTATCCCATGGACCCGCGTCACGTCCGGGTCGTGCAGTTCGCCGCCCCGACCACCGACGAGAAGCGCCACCACTTCCTCTGGCGTTTCTGGCCGTCTCTGCCGGGCTGGGGAGGCATGGCCGTTCTCGACCGCAGCTGGTACGGACGGGTCATGGTCGAGCGGGTGGAGGGATACGCGACCAAGAAGGAATGGAAGCGTTCTTACAAGGAGATCAGGAACTTCGAGCGCACCCTGACCGCCGAAGGCATGATCCTGGTCAAGCTCTGGCTTCACCTGTCGGAAGAGGAGCAGCTGAAACGATTCGAGGCCCGCGCAGACGATCCGCTGAAGAACTGGAAGCTGACCGAAGAGGACTGGCGGAACCGCGAAAAGCGGCCGGACTACATCGAAGCGGTGGAAGACATGTTCGAGAGGACCGACACCGAATTGGCCCCGTGGCACGTCATCCCGTCGGAGTCCAAGCGCTACTCGCGGGTCGCCGTGATCGAGACCGTCAACGCCGAGATCGAAGCCGGTCTCGAGCGCTGGGGATTCAAGCTGCCGTCACTCGATTGAGATGTCGGTGACTTTCGGCTCATCGGGCTCCGGGTGGGCGCCGTTGCCGTTTCCGTTGCCACCTGTTTCCGCCTTGCTCCGAGCAAAAGGGTCTTCCCCGGTGCGCTCGGCGTAAGTCGCTGCGAACACCTTGAGGATAGTGATCGCCTCGTTCTGGATGGCGTGGATCTGCTGCCTGATCTCCGGCGAGGACGAGGCCTTCAGCAGCTCGGCCGAACGACAGATCGGGCACCACTCGAGGCATTCATGACTGCTTTCGGGCTGCGAACCATTTTCTTGCGGGGCCGAATCGGACTCCTCATCGGCCGAGCTCCGTCCGCCCCGGGCCTCGGAGAACTGTCCCCAGAACCTCTCGGCGCCGGGCGGCAGGCCCGGCTCGGAACCATTTTCAGATTTGTGTTGCGGGCACATCGTCGTAGGTGATCTCCAAAGTTCCGTCTTCGAAAGCTGCGCGGGAGGGCTCGCGCTGGGCGAGTCCTGAAGGGAGCATGATAGTGCGCCGGATGTCTCCAACTGTGACAAGCAACTCATCTCCGATCTGTTTGAGACCGATGTCTTCCTTCTCGACGAACGGCGCGCTGATGCGGATCACAGTCGTGTCCCCGGTGCTGGTGAGCTCCCGGGCGAGCCCGGGGTGGAAGATCTCGGCCGGATTCGAGTCACCGAAGAGCTCGTCGCCGAGCCGGTCGTGCATCGCCTGGCCAATCACCTCTTCTTCGAAATACCTCGACTTCAGGATCGGCACCGGATCGAAGCCCTCGGTCACCGCCTGGAGCTGCACGGCCTGGTGATCCTTCCAGCGGCTGAAGTAGGAGCCGTCGACTTCGTCGGGAAAGATCCGGTTGACCACGACCGCATCGGTCTGGTACCCGTAGAGGCAGAGATAGGTGAAGGTGCGTCTCGCTTCGTTGATGACCATGCGGTCCGGGTTCATGACCAGCCGGATCGAGCAGTGATCGTGGTCGCGGAGGATCACGTCCATTTCGACGAGGTTCCTGATCAGCCGGTCGACCTCTTCCATCATTTCCGGGTCGGGCAGTGGCATGTCGAGCGCACGGGCCAGAGGAGCGGCGGCGCCCAGCAGCCCCCGGTTCCACGGGAATGCCTTCTTGACCCACCATTCGGCGACCTCGGGGAAGCCGAGCAACCGCAGGGTCTCTCCGCTGGGGGCGCAGTCGACGATCACGACGTCGAACTCGTCTTCGTCCCAGTGGCGCTTGATCTGGAGCAGGGAGAAGAGCTCGTCCATGCCGGGCGGGACGGTCAGCTCTTCGGCCCGGATCCGGTCCACGCCCTGGTTCTGGAGCAGGCTGGTAAGCCAGGTGGATACCTGGTCCCAGTTGCGGCGCATCTCGGCCGCCGCCAGTACTTCCTGCCCCCAGAGCATCGGGGTGATCTGGTCCGGCTCGGGGCCGAGTTCGTGTCCGAGGGAATCCGAGAGGCTGTGGGCCGGGTCGGTCGACATGACCACCGTGCGCAGCCCCTGGTCCGCGCAGCGCCGGGCCGTCGCGGCGGCGACACTGGTCTTTCCGACACCGCCTTTGCCTGTGTAGAGGATCGTGCGAGGTGGCATGGGACCTGCGAGCGTATAGGCTTGCCGGCCCTTGAATCGGCCAACCCCAAAGCGCTTCACCATTCACCTGACCGTCATCCTGGCCGCCGCTGCGCTCTTCGCGGCAGGTTGTGGCGACGAAACGCCGCCGGCCGACCCCCAGCAGGTGATCGAGACCGCTTTCCCTGACGGTGGCGCGGCCGGAGCCACGGAATCGGCGGAGGTCGAAGTCGCTTCGATCGGGTTCGAGGACCGTGTCCTCGAAAGCCGGACCCTGCCGGTCGATCCGCAGACATACGCCGAGCTCACCGACGCGATCAGTGGGGCCGGAGGCCCTGGCGAGGGCCTGTTCGGACTGGCCGCGGGCATCGAGACGGTGGGCACGGAGGACCTCGATGGGACCGAGGTCGACCACGTGACCGGCGATTTCGACGTCAGGAAGCTGGTCGACCAGCTCGAGTCCGCGTCCACGCAGGTCGGTACGGCCGCAGCGTCATTGCCGGGAGTGGGGGAACTGGACGAACTGCGCGAGAATCTGGTCGCGGCGAAGTTTGACCTCTACGCGCAGAGCGAAAGCAGCGACTTCCAGCAGCTCGACCTGACACTTTCGATCGACGACCGGGACAATGCGTCCCCACCGACCAGGATCCGGTTCAGCTTGACCGAGTCCGACCCCGAAGAGGCACCAAACTAAATGGAATACGTTCTTCTACTCGTCAGTTTCGCGGTCATCCTCTGTGGCGCCCTCCTCTTCACCAACGCGATCGAATGGCTGGGTCACAAAATGAACCTCGGTGAAGGCGCGGTCGGCAGCCTTCTGGCCGCGGTCGGCACCGCGATGCCGGAGACCCTGATCCCGATCGTCGCGATCATCGGCGGCTCGGTCGGCAGCTCGGAGGTCGCGATCGGCGCGATCGTCGGTGCCCCGTTCCTGCTGGCGACGATCGCCATGGCGCTGGTCGGTGTCTCCGCTCTCGCTTACGTGAAGAGACGGCCTCAGGGCCACCGCCTCGAAGTTCACGTCGAAACGCTCGACCGCGACCTGGTTTTCTTCATGATCTTCTTCGGGCTGGCCATGGTCATCGGCCTGTTCGACACGCCACGGTTCGTCGAGATCATCGCCGGCGTCGTCTTCCTCGGCGCTTACGCCTGGTACGTGCGCGAGACGATCAAGAACGGCGGCGACGCAGCCGAGGCTCACCAGATGGACCCGCTCATAATGGACCGCCGCGGCGAACGCGTGGACAGTCCGCCGCCGAATTTCATCATGATCACCCAGCTGCTGGTCGGCCTCGGCGCGATGATCGGTGGCGCCCACCTCTTCGTTCACGAGTTGCTCAACGTGGCCGAGCACCTCGGTGTCTCGGCGATCGTGCTCGCCCTGATCCTTGCGCCGCTCGCCACCGAGCTGCCGGAGAAGGCGAACAGCTTCTTCTGGGTGCGGGAGGGCAAGGACGCACTCGCGCTCGGCAACATCACCGGTGCGATGGTCTTCCAGTCCACCATCCCGGTTTTCTTCGGAATGGTCTTCATCGACTGGGACCTCGACCACTTCGCCATCACCTCGATGATCCTCGGCCTTCTCGGCGGCTCCGTGGCCTACTGGGCGCTACGAAAGCGCGGTGAGTTCGGCAAGCTGGCGATCGTCCTCTGGCTGATCCTTTACCTCACCTTCCTGGGCGTGGTCGTTCTCAGCTAGGGTCTCGCCGCCTTTCTTCCGCGCGCAGCGTGGAAAAAGACGTCAGGACCCGGTCCTTATGTTTCTCGCCGCCTTTCTTCCGCGCGCAGCGTGGAAAAAGACGTCAGGACCCGGTCCTTATGTTTCTCGCCGCCTTTCTTCCGCGCGCAGCGTGGAAAAAGACGTCAGGA
>JBBSKC010000098.1:0-7375 GCA_038256675.1 Solirubrobacterales bacterium
CGGCGGCCTTCTTGCTGCCGATTCGCTCATCTTCATAAACCTTCTCTAGGAATTCAGCTTTGGTCACGTGGTAATCCTCCTCAACGATTTAGGGAATGGCGTTACATTTAGGGAATGGCGTTACCGTAACACCGCATTCGGACGCCGTTTTTCCCGCATTCGTGCTAACTGGTGCCGGCCGTTCCGCAGGGATGCTTCAGGTGAGTTCGATCAAAGCGTCCGCCGCAGCGCCGATCCGCTCGGCTTCGGCAGTGCCGGGACCAACGTCGAGCGCATCTCCGCTCTGGAACTGGATCCGGACGAACGAGCGCCGGGTGTGGCGACGGCGGCGCACGAATGCCGCCGCCTCATCCGTATAAGTGGAGACCTTGTCGATCAGCACACGGTGCGGCTTAAGCATGCGTGACCCCCTCGTTCACGTCTCGCAGAGCCATTCGCATATCGAAGCCGGTGAGCGACGCGAGGACGAACCGCCCGGTCACCGCGATCAGGCTCAGGCCTTCTTGCCGGACCACGAAGATCTCCGCGGTCTCGGTCGCCAGGTGGGCACTGTCCACCGGGCGGTCGCGGACCGAGTCGACCGAGTCCACGACTTCGTTCGCCGCGGCCAGCCAGTCCGCACCGGTCCTGGTCGATGCGACCGTCTTGCCGTCGGCACTAAGTATCGCTGCCGCGCGCAGTTCGGGCTCGAGCTCAGCCAGGTTGTCGAGCACCCGCTCGGCGATCTCCGCCTGCGAGACGGTGCCCGGCCCGGGGGTCTGTTCGGTGTTGTCCGTCACGGTGTAGCAACATATCGGGCATGTCCATTGCCCGTGTCTCCTGGATGATCGTGGTTGCGCTCTGCACCGTCGCGTCGCTGGGCTCGTTCATTGCCGGCTACGCCGGTTATGGCGTCGTGGTCGCCGCCGTGGGAGTGGCCGCCGCGGTGAACCTCTGGCCGACGGCCGGCCCGGAGTAGCGGGTAAGGAACGGGTCCTGACGTCTTTCTCCACGCTTACGCGCGGAGGAAAGGCGGCGAGACCCATAAGGAACGGGTCCTGACGTCTTTCCTACGCTTACGCGCCGAGGTGCCGTGCGAGGTCGCGCACGGCCTTGCCGCGATGGCTGATCGCGTGTTTCTCCTGTGGGGCGACTTCAGCCATGGTGCGGTCGTCATCCGGGCCGGTATCGTCCGGAATGAAAGCCGGGTCATAGCCGAAGCCTCCGTCACCGCGGATGTCGGCGGTGAGCTTGCCGGAGCAGGTTCCTTCGAAGAGATGTTCGTCGCCCGAGTCATCGATGTACGCGATTACGCAGACGTACCGCGCCCCGGGGTCCCCTCCGGCCGCGGCGAGGTCGGCGAGCACCTTCTCGAGGTTCTCGCCGTCGGTGGCGTCCTCCCCGGCGTACCGTGCGGAACGGACCCCGGGCTTTCCGCCGAGCGCGTCGACTTCGATCCCGGAATCGTCGGCGATCACGGCCTCCCCGGTCGCTTCCCGGGCGGCATGGGCCTTGATCAGCGCGTTGCCGACGAAGGTGTCGGCGTCCTCCGGCGGCTGCTCGACTTCATCCGGGAGCAGTTCGAGGCCGATGCCGAGGATCTGTTCGAGTTCGGCAACCTTGTGCGCGTTCCGGCTGGCGAAGATCAAGAGCCGATGGCCGCCAGTTGCGCGGTTCGAAGTTCGGCGATCCCGTTCTCGGCGAGGCCCAGCAGTTCGTCGAGTGAAGTGCGGGAGAGCGGCGTGCGCTCAGCCGTAGCCTGGACCTCGACCAGACCGCCGTCCCCCGTCATGACGACGTTGGCGTCGACCTCGGCGGTCGAGTCCTCGGGGTAGTCGAGGTCGCAGAGGGCGTGCCCACCGACCATGCCAACGCTCACCGCGGCGACGGTGGTGGTCAACGGCATGGTTTCAATCTCCCCGCTCTCGACCAGGGCGGCCAGGGCGAGGTGCAGGGCGACGTAGCCACCGGTGATGGAGGCGCAGCGGGTGCCGCCGTCGGCCTCGAGCACGTCGCAGTCGACGTACACGCTGCGCTCGCCGAGCGCCTTGAAGTCGACCCCGACCCGCAGCGACCGGCCGATCAGCCTCTGGATCTCGACCCCGCGGCCGTCCTGCTTGCCTTTGCTGATGTCACGGGCCTTGCGGTCGCCGGTGGAGGCGGGCAGCATCGAGTACTCGGCGGTCACCCAGCCCTCGCCGTTTCCGACCATCCATTTCGGGACCTTGGTCGAAACCGAGGCGGTGCAGATGACCCTCGTGCCACCGGCCGAAATCAGGGCCGACCCGTCGGCGCTCGATACGAATCCGGGTTCGATCGTCACCGGTCTGAGGTCGGCGGGGCTGCGGTCGAAGCTGCGCGTGAGTTCAGTCATGACTCCAGTCTCCCAAAAGGGCCGGGAGCTACGGATCAACCCTGGTCTGGCCGACCGGCCTTGTCTCCGACTGAATCCGGACGACCGAACACCGGATCTGTCCGAAGACAAATCCGGTGCCTTGTTCGCTCGACTAACGGAAGGCGATCTTGTCGACCGCCGACTGGATCTTGTCCACGATCAGCTCGGCCAACTCGGTGCCCTGTCGACCCGAAAAACCTTTCATCGCCGCGACCATGCCGACCATCAGCAGCGAGACCAACAGAATCAGGCCGACGTACTCGACCGTCCCCTGACCACTCTGCCCCTCCAGGGCCCGCCTCACCTGTGAGGCCCGGTGAACCCCGGCCGCGTGTGCGTATCCCAACGCTTCGTAGATCATCTGAAATTCCTCCTTCGATTGGTGTGAAGCAATCCTCAGCCGATTCCGCTCACCGCAAACACGCAAAAGAAAACAATTCACCACAGCCCAACCACGCACCGCTCACGGGAGGCAGTCCACGCCGTTGAACAGGGTTTTTCCCGAAGGGGACAACCCTGCCTTATGCAGAGCTGTGAAATCTGAGAGAGGGCAAAAACCGAGAGCTTGTTCTCCTTGTTCAGTTTTGCCCGCCCCCGCGCAGACCAACCCCGAACCCACCGCCCTCACAGTGCCCCGATTGCCCGGATAACCTGCGCCGATGCGCGTACTGGTGGTCATGAACTTCGGGCCGGACCCGGCCACCCCCCAGCGTGGCCGCTGGGTGGTCGATCAGGTGGAAGCGATGCGCGAGCTCGGCATCGAGGCCGAGCTGTTCACCTTCCAGCCGGGTAAGTCGAATTATCTGCCGGCAACCCGCAAGATCCGCCAGATCCACCGGGAGCGTGAATTCGACCTCGTCCACGCGCATTACGGCCTCGCCGGCTGGTGCGCGAGGCTCGCCGGCGCGAAGCCGCTGGTCGTCACTTTTCACGGGACCGACGTGCGCCACCGGGTGGTCGGTCCCCTGTCGCGGGTGCTGACCAAACGGATCGACCTGGTCGCTGGTGTTTCGAAAGCCCTCTTTGAAACCGAGGCCGGCCGGCCGGGCCTGCCCCTCGCCGAGGGCCGGAATGCCGTCCTGCCCTGTGGTACCGATCTCTCGCGCTTCGCCCCGGCCGACCGGCGGGAAGCGAAGGTCGCCCTCGGCCTTGACCCCGATAACCGGTACCTCTTCTTTCCGGCCGACCCGGCCCGCCCCGAGAAACGGTTCGACCGGGTCCGGGAGCTCGCCAAAGCCTGCGATGCCGAACTGCTCACCGGGGGCGGCATCCCTCCGGACGAGATGTCCCGCTGGATCAACGCCTCGCACGCGGTCCTGGTCACTTCCGAGTACGAGGGCTTCGGCCTGGCCTGCCTCGAAAGCCTCGCCTGCGACGTCCCGGTGCTCTCGACTCCGGTCGGCATCGCTCCGCACGCCCTGCGCAATGTCCCGGGCACGCTCTGCGAGGAGTTCGACCTTTCCACGTGGTCGGAATTCGCGTCGGGACTGCTCGCCCAGCCCGACCCGAGGTCGGGCGGAAGGGCCGTTTCCGAGGCACTTTCGGCCGAACGGATGGCCCAGCGGGTGGTCTTCGCCTACGAAGAAATCCTGAGCCGGCGAAGGGGGAAGCCTGTGCTTCGTCCCGAGTTCGGTAATGATGGGGACGGACGATGAGGAAAGGTGCCCTGAAGAAGAAGCAGAGGCAGCTCGAAGAGCTACACCTCGACCGGCGCGAGGCGCTCGGTGAGCTGGTTCTCGGAATGTTCGTCCAGGGAAACTGGGACGACTCGCTGATGGCGCGCGGCGCGGCCGAGGTCAGCGAAGTCGAAGCGGAACTGAAGACCCTGGCCGCCGGCGAAACACCGGAGCAGGACAGTGCCGAACACGACTTCCCCGTCACCGGCGAATACACCGCTGAGCACGGACTGCCGACCGGTGAGCACACCGCGGAGCACGACCTGCCGGCCACGGGCGAATACACCGCAGAGCACGGACTGCCGACCGGTGAACACACGGCCGAGCATCAGCTGCCGGCTGCGCCGTCCACCAAGGCCGAACGCGACGCCAAAACTTCCCTTCCCACACCGGTGCCCGCACCGCGGCCACCTTCGGCCACCGCACCGACCCCTTCGGCGCCGGCCACCCTCAAGTCGTCGCCCGATCCGGCAAAGCCCGCGGCCAAAGCCCCGGTGAAGGATCCCTCCGAAAAGCCGGCGGCGCCAGCGGCGAAACCCTCTCCGGCCACGCCCAGCCCGGCAGCAGCGGCCGATCCGGCCAAGGCTGCATCCCCTGCTCCCGCGGCAACGGCAGCCACGCCGGCCGCCGCGCCGGAGGCCGGTAAGGAAAAGAGCCCGCTGGACGCACTTTCGGAGCGCCTCGAAGCCAGCGAGAGCCAGGCGAAGACCGCCGCCGAAGCGGCCAAGGCATCGGCGAAGGCCGATGCGAAGACGGAAATGACCGCGATCACCCGCGAGGTCGAGGCCGACCAGAAGAAACTCGACACCACGCTCGCTTCCGCCGCGGCCGCGATCAAGACGGCCGAAGAAAAGGCCGCCAGGGCCGAGGCCAAGCTTGCCCGCGAATCAGCTTCGAGCCGCGAAGCGGCAGCCGTCTGGGTTCGCAACCAGGCCGCCGAGATCGAAGCTGACGCCGCGCTCGCCGCCGAGATCGCCACCCCGGGAGCAGGCACCGCCGAAGCCGCCGTGCCACCTTCTCCCGGCACCACCCCCGCTGAGAAGGCCACCGCCACAGTCGAACCCGACGTCGCCGCGGTCGCGAAGATCGCTTCGCTCGAGGCCGATCTCGCCGCGGAGAAGGCGAGCAAGGCCGAAGCGCTGAACGCCGCCGAGGCACGCCTCAAGCAGATCGAAGCCACGGCGAAACTCGCCGAAGAACGGATCGCCGCCGCCGAAGCTGCCGCGGCCACCAAACCCGCTGAAGCCGCACCGGTCGCCGCCGCGACGATGACCCCGGCCGAATCCGACAAGGTCGAAGCCGAAGCCCGGGAAGCTGCGGTCAACTGGCTGCGCGGCCAGATCGCCGCACTCCGGCACGAGATCGAAAGCGCACCGGCTGCCACTCCGGCCGAGTCGGGGGCGGCCGAAACCGCAACCGCCGAAAGCCCGAAGGAAGGCTCCTGATGGGACTTTTCAGCCGCAACAAGCAGAGCGGGCGTGAACGCCGGGCGATGAAAGACCACCTTGACGAACTTGACGAACTTCGGCGCACCAGCCTCTCGGAACTCGGCCAGATTACGGTCGAGATGGCCTCCGACGGAACTTTTGACCGCCAGCACCTCTCCGCGAAGGCGACCGAAGTCGTCGGCATCGACCGCGAGGCCGATCTGATCGCCCGGGGCCTGGAAGACGGTCTGACTCTCGAAGAGCTGGAAGATCTGGCTCGCCACGAGGACGAACCGGGCACCGATCCCGGTCAGTAGTGACCGGGACCGGGCCAGAGTCCGTCATCGGCTCCTATGACCTGGCCGTTATCGGTGCCGGTGCCGCCGGGCTGTGGGCAGCCCTCTGCGCGGCCGAAAGCGGTGGAAGCGTCTGCTTGATCTCCCGGAAGCCCCTCGCCGAAAGCGCCAGTTTCCACGCGCAGGGCGGCCTCGCCGCTGCACTCGATGCCGACGACTCGCCCGAGCAGCACACGGCCGACACGATCGCCGCCGGCCGGAACCTCTGCCGCACCGATGCGGTCGAGATTCTGACCAACGCAGCGCCGGACGTAGTGCGGGACCTGATCCGCCGCGGCCTGCAGTTCGACCTCGACCCCGACGGCCGGCTCGCTCTCGCCCTCGAGGGCGGACACAGCCACCGGCGGATCATCCACGCCGGCGGCAGCCAGACCGGCCGGGAGATCACCGGAGGTCTGGCCCGCATGGTCGCCGGCCAATCCGGGATCGACGTCCTCGAAGAGACTTCCGCGGTGGCCATCTGGAGCGACGGCTCCCGTTGCTACGGCGTCATCACCGATCGCGGCGGCATCGCGGCCAAAGCGACGCTGCTGGCCTCGGGCGGGGCCGCGGCACTCTGGCGCCGCACTTCGAACCCGTGGGGTGCGATCGGGGCAGGACCGGTCCTCGCCAACGCGGCCGGCGCCGACCTGGCCGACCTCGAGTTCTGTCAGTTCCACCCGACCTGCGTCTCGGCGCCGGGCACGCCATACGATGGTGCCCTGATCACCGAAGCGATCCGTGGAGAGGGTGCGAAGCTGCTCGACGAATCGGGCAATCGGTTCACCGAAGAGCTGGCGCCGCGCGACGACGTCACGGCTGCGATCCTCGCCCAGATCGAGCTGCAGGATGGTGAGCCGGTCCGGCTCGACCTGACCGGCGTCCCGAGCGAACAATTTCCGAGTGTCTTCGCGATGCTCAGGGACGCCGGCTTCGATGCCCACGTCGAGCCGGTCCCGATCTCCCCCGGTGCGCATTACATGATGGGCGGCATCGCGGTGGACCTCGACGGACGGACCACCCTGGACGGCCTCTACGCCGCCGGTGAATGCGCCTGCACCGGTATTCACGGCGCCAACCGGCTGGCCTCAAATTCACTCACCGAGTGCTTTGTTTTCGGCAGGCGGGCCGCCGAAGCCGGACTCGCCGAGCCGGAGCCCGGAACGGCACCCGCGCAGCCGGAGTGGCGATTCGACCCCCCGACCGTAGAGACACGGCAGTCGGTCTGGAGCCTGGCCGGGCCGATGCGGGAAGCCTCAAGACTGAAAGAGCTCGCGGGGTCCGGATACCCGCTGGCCCGCGCCATCGGGGCCACCGCCGGCGCTCGCAAGGAGTCGCGCGGAGGTCATCGGCGCTCGGACTTCCCCGAAACCGACGCGACACTCGACCAACATCACCTGATCTACCGGCCAGATGGTTCGATCGAGCTGAAGCGGTGGGACTGACCCCAGGGTCTCGCCGCCTTGTATCCGCGCGAAGCGTGGATCAAGACGTCAGGACCCGATCCTTGAGGAACACCCGGCCCCGGTCGAGGGCCGCATGAGCAGCCTCGATCCGGTCGAG
>JBBSKC010000099.1:0-7251 GCA_038256675.1 Solirubrobacterales bacterium
ATCGTCTGGTGCCAGAAAGTCATCGCTCCCGGGCTTGCGAAACCGCAGGGCTCCCTGGCGAAGGTCGTCGCGGACACCGAGCAAATAATCGACCTCTCCGAAACTTGCCTGGGCATTCCCATCACGTTTCGCTCGCTTGCTACCAGAGCTTTCCTGCGACGACTTCTTCCCGGCCGAGGCAAACGACGACCTCGGCTTCCCGGTCAGTCATCGTCTGCCCCGAAGCTCCGCGGGCGAACCCGGACCGGCAATTGCTCGTCTGCTCGCAGGCGGCCGAGGTCGGTTTCGTAAGGGTCTACCGCCCGGGGTACGTTCTCCAGGATGCCCAGGGCGTTGAGTACTCTGAGAGTGTTTTCCAGGCTGACGTTGCCGTTGTCATGCTCAAGCCGGATTACAGTGGTCCTCGCGACCGCAGCACGATCGGCGAGCTGGCTCTGCGTCAGGCCGCGGAGTTTTCTCCACGCTTGGATGTTGTTTCCGATGTCGCGCATTGCACGTCGTATCGGAGTCGGTGTAGGGGAAGCTGACTTTCTCATATAAAGTCCCTTTCAAAGGACATTATAGCTTATAGAGTCTCTTGTAAAGGACTTTATGGGATCATGCCTCAGTGATCAGGTCGAGGCGGAGGTTCGTCTGGATCTTCTTGCGCTGGGACGGGTCGACCTTGGCATCTTCCGCGTAGGCCGACCACCTGGAAACGACTTCTGTCACCTCCGCCACGATCTCCTTCGCCCGGCCCCGGGGGAGCGTGGCGACTTTCCCGGCCTCGATGAAATCGTCGAGCGTGAATCCCTCGGCCTTGCCGGCCAGGGTCATCTGATGGCGACCCGTCCACTTGCTTTTCGGGTTGTAGGAGTATGTGACGTCGAACGCCGGCGCCAAGCCCCAGCTACCGGCCCGGTCCATCAGGAAGGCGATGTTCTTGACGTGGTCGTCCTGGTTCCGGGCCACGACGTTGAAGGTCATCCGACGGAACATCTGCTCGCGGGCGTCCGGGCCGAGGTTCAGCCGGCGGGCCACCAGCAGGGCCTGCTCGTACGAATACGCGCCGGGCTGGTTGAAATCGAAGTGCGCGATCGCGCCAAGCGACTGCATGTGGATCTTCCGGTTCTGGTCGTCTCGGTCGAAGCGCCTGGTCATGAAGTGGCTCCGGCCGTTTTCGGTCAGGAGGCGGCACGCCGTCATCGTCACGCCGGCGTCTTTCGCCATTCTCGAATAGGCGAACTCGATCAGGCCGTAGCCCCTGGGGTCCGCCAGCGCGTCTTTGTCCCGGTTGTCCTCGACGCCGTCGAACTTCAGCAGCCACGGCTCGAAGCCGGGCCCATTGTCGACCTGTCCGGAACGGACCTGATCGGTCTCCGGGTTCCAGGCGATCACGGCCTTGGCCCTCGCTCCGCCGGCCGAGGTTCCGACGCTCAGGATCTCGCGGAGTGCGCCTTCGCGTTCGCCTTTCGCCAGCGATGCCTCGAGTTCCGTCCGGTTGCTCAGTACTTCTGAAGCGAGTTCGATCAGCGCGCCGATCTGGATGTCTTCACCGGTGGCCGGATCCGGACCCTCGGCGGGCTCGAACTCGAGCGCGCCCATGCCCCGGGTCCCCACGTAACAGAGGCGCTCGACCGCGTTGAAGTCCGCAGGGTCCCGGCCCTGCCCCGCGAGCCAGACGTTGATCAGCGCGGTGCCGTACTTATCCGGCAGCGAATCCGCCACCAGGCCGGGCAGCCCGTTAAAGGTCTCGCGGCTGAGCCCCGGAAAGCTGAACGGATGGCGGGCCAGCGGCATTTCCAGCGGGGAGACCTGAATGCCGCTGCGACTGAACGAGGGTGTGTATTCGAATGCCGCCACGTCACTGCCGTCGTCGAGGAACACGGCCCCGATCTGGCTTCCCCAGAGCATCACTTTGGCGCCGGTGCTCATCCGCCGTCTTCCTGATCGTCGCCCCACACCCAGGGCTCCTCGGGCGAGTCATCCTTCTTCCGGCTTCGCGCCCGCTGACGCCGGCGGCCGTCGTTTTGCAGTCGCTCCACCGGACTCGGCGTCGGCTCGGGCAGGAGCCGGTCGAGCGTTTCGGTGATGCCGAGTGCCCGGAGGACCCGGATGAAGCTCGGCAACTGAACCGATTCCCCGTCTTCCAGGCGCTGGACCGTCCGGCGGGCCAGCCCGGCCCTCTCCGCGAACTCGGACTGCGACAGGTTGCGTTCCAGCCGCCACCGGGCGAGCCGTTTGCCGATTTCGGTCAGGACTGCTTCATCCGTGAGCTGGTCGTTGATATGCATAAAGCGCCTCCTTTGAAGCTTTATAGCCGATTATAGCCATTAAGCGTCGTATATTGCGCTTTAATTCTATCATGTGGTTGCCACTAAAGCGTCATTAGTGGCGCATCATGCCCTTGGAACGTAATAAGGCGCCAAATCTGGCGCCTTATTGAGGACCGGGTCCTGACGTCTGTTTCCACGCTTCGCGCGGAAGACAGGCGGCGAGAAACATAAGGACCGGGTCCTGACGTCTGTTTCCACGCTTCGCGCGGAAGACAGGCGGCGAGACCCTAAAGTGGCGGAGGTAGGATTCGAACCTACGTAGGCTGAGCCAACCGGTTTACAGCCGGTCTCCTTTAACCACTCGGACACTCCGCCAGCTGGGGGCGCAGTTTATTGAATGGCATGCCGAAAGGACTGCGGCCGTGGGTGGCGGAATACTCTGGTGCGATGAGCCCTTCGCGCGGATTCGCCTCGGACAACTCTTCAGGTGCCCACCCGGCGATCCTCGAGGCCATCAGCGAAGTCAACTCCGGTCACGTCACGTCGTACGGGGGTGATCCCGAGACGGCCCGGCTCGAAGAGGCCGCGCGGGCTGAGTTCGGCGAGGACTCCTCGATCTTCCCGATGATGAACGGGACCGGCGCCAACGTCGCCGCCCTGCGCGCGATGGCCCGTCCGCACCAGGCAGTGATCTGCGCCGAGTCCGCCCACCTGGCGATCGATGAAACTGCCGCACCCGAGGCGATCGCCGGGCTCAAGCTGCTGGGCGTGTCGACCCCGGACGGAAAGCTCACCCCCGAAATCGCCGCCACGAAGCTGGCCGAACCGGCCGACGTGCCGCACGTCTCGTGGCCGGCGGTGGTTTCGATCACCCAGGCGACCGAGCTCGGCACGTTGTATTCGCCGAAGGAGGTCGGCGCGCTGGCCGACTTCGCCCACGAGCACGGCATGCTCCTCCACATGGACGGCTCCCGCCTGGCGAACGCCGCCGCCTCACTCGGGATAGGCCTTAGCGATGCCAGTATTGAGTGCGGAGTCGATGTGCTCTGCTTCGGCGCCAACAAGAACGGCGCGCTCTTCGGGGAAGCGGTCGTGTTCCGCGAACCGGCCCTTGCCGAAGGATTTGAAGTCCTCCGAAAAGGCTCGCTTCAGCTCGCTTCGAAGATGCGTTTCGTCTCGGCCCAGCTGAACGCCCTGCTTAAAGGCGAGCTGTGGCGGGAACTGGCCGGCAACGCGAACCACATGGCCGCCGCGCTTTCGGAGGCGGTCGCCTGGGTGGACGGGGTGGAGGTCGCCCAGCCCACGGAAGCCAACCTCGTCTACATCGCGATCGACGGTGAGAAGGCCGAAACCTTCGTCCGCCGCTGCGCCCCGCACCAGCCGCTGCTCTTTCGGGTGGGGGAGGTCGGCCTGATCCGGCTGGTCGCCTCCTGGGATACCGAGATCGAAGACGTCGACCGCGTGGTCACCGAACTCCGCGCCGTGATGACTTGAATCCAGGCGAAGTGGGTGCGTTTACCGTCGCCTGACGGTTGACAACTGCACCCACTACCCCTGGCGCCGGGGTCAGTCGATCAGGTCGCGTTCGGCTGCCCACCGGCTGAGTTCGTGCCGGGTCGAGAGCTGGAGCTTTCGTAAGACCGAGCTGGCGTGGGCCTCGACCGTCTTGATCGAGATGCCGAGCCGGCGGGCGATCTCCTTGTAGAGGTATCCGCGGGCGATCAGGCGCAGCACTTCCTGTTCGCGCGGGGTCAGCTGGTCGAGTTCGGCGTCAGCGAGGGCCTGTTCGTCGTTGCCGGTGAAGGCGTCGAGCACGAATCCGGCGAGCTGAGGCGAGAACACGGCATCACCCTGACTGACCCGGGTGATCGCTTCGATCAGTTCCGGGCCGGAGATCGACTTGGTCACGTAACCGCGGGCGCCGGTCCGGACGATCGCGACGACGTCCTCGGGCGCGTCGCTGACCGACAGCGCGAGGAACCTCGTGCCTTCCACCTCCGGCAAGGTCTGGCGAATGACCTCCTGCCCGCCCCCGTCGGGCCTGTGCACATCGAGCAGAACCACGTCCGGCTTCTGTTTGCCGATCAGGGAGACTGCCTCGCGCACGGTCGAGGCCTCACCGACCACCTCGACGCCTTTCTCGAGTTCGGACTTGACTCCGGCCCGGAAGATCGCGTGGTCATCGACGATTACGACTCTGATTTCACTCATTTCGTTTCCATGGTCAGTTCGATTTCAGTTCCTTCGCCGTCGGCCGAATGCACCCGGGCCGCACCGCCGTTCAGTTTCATCCGGCCGAGAATCGAGTCTCTCACTCCCCGCCGGTCGCCTGGCACCGAATCGAGGTCGAAGCCGGGCCCGCGGTCGCGGATGAAGACCTGGGTCTCGTTCGGGGTGATCTCGGCGTAGAGGCGGACGGTGCCGGCGTCACCGGCGTACTTGACGGCGTTAGTCATCGCTTCCCGGCTGGCGGCGACCAGCGCCACGCCGCGTTCGTCGAGTTGCCGGTCACCGACCGTGACCGCGTCGATCGGCAGGCCGTGTCGCTCCTCGACTTCTGCGGCCGCCGCTTCGAGCGCGCTGGCCAGTGAGGTGTCGCGCTCGTCACCGGTCTTTCCGGACAGCCAGTCGCGCAGTTCACGCTCTTGCTTGCGGGCCAGGGTGGAGACCTGTCGCGGGTCATCGGACTTCTTCTGCATCAGGGCCAGGGTCTGGAGGACCGAGTCATGGAGGTGGGCGGCGACTTCGGCCCGCTCCTCGGACCGGATGCGCTCCGACCGCTCGCGCCCGAGGTTCCGCCCGAGCCGCACCCAGACCGGCGCCAGCACGAGTGCCAGCACCACGACCACGGTCACACCGGCGAGGGCGGCATCCCCGGCCGCGTCGAAGGCCCCGTTGATGTAGAGAAAGAGCACCGCGCCCCCGACCACGAGGGCAAAGCCAAACACCCCCCGATAGGCCCCAAACCGCGAGGTGGTGGTTCCAAATTGCCCCACCCCTCGGGGCAATTTGGAACCACCTCGGATGGTTTCTGTTCTGGTTGCGGATTCTTCCGGCTTTCGTTCGCTTTCTCCGGTACCTGAGAACTGTCGCCAGAGCAATGCCGCGCCGGCCGTGGCCAGCACGATCGGCCAGACCAGGGCGTCACTCCACCAGAGGCCGGTCTCGCGGAAGATGAAAAGCAGGCCGAGAGTGATGAGACCGACTCCGGCGCCGATCAGCCAGGAGTCGCCCCCCGACCCCCGGGCCTCCGGACGCCCCTTCGGGCCTGGCTTCGGGGTCGCCGGCAGCACCACCCAGAGGAGTCCGTAGGCGACCACGGCGAGCCCGCCGGTCGCCACCGTCAAGACGACGGCGGCGATCCGGACGAGCACCACATCGATGTCGAGCCGGCGACTGACACCGGCACAGATGCCGGCTACGAGGGCACCGTCGCCCGAGCGCTTCAGCTTCCTTCGCGCCCTCGTCATTCAGCCGCCTCTTCCATCCTGATCAGGCCGTGCCTTTCGCGGCAGCCGGGGAAGAGACACCCGGTTTTTTCGGAGACGACGGGGGCGGGACCGGCTTGCGAGTCGGTTCACTGCAGGCCTTCAGCGCGCGGTCGCGGGCTTCGTCCTGCAGGCGTGGCCGGTCGACGGTGCTACCCCAGTCACCTTCGCGGGGTCCGGCGGTCTCCATCCGGGTCGTGTTGTCAATGATCTGGAAGAAGCCGACCTTCATGTCGGAATCGACGTTGAGCACTGCGGAACGGCTGAGACCGTTTCCGAAGGTGCGGTCGAAGCTGACTCCAGAGGACTCCAATCCGCGTACTTCGGCGAGGCCGGCCTTGCCTTTGACCGCGCCGCTCACGCAGACGTCGTCCGGCACGATCACGCGGGTGGCGCCAAGGCCACTTTCGACGGGAAGGTCAACGGTCTGTCCGTCGCGGAAGGGGAAGTTCCGCATGTCGATCGTCATCGCGCCGGCAGCGAGCTGGTAACCGTCGCCGGGAATGGCACCGGCAAACTCGGGTGCCTCGCGCACTTCGCCGAAGTCACCATCGACCCGCAGATCCGCGATCGAGATGATCGCCATCGGGATCGTGACTGCGACTGCGGCCCCGAGCACCCACAGCGCGACGGCGTGCCGGTCGTTGAGGGCGGCGACGACCAGCCCGACGCCGAGGAGGATCACGACCGCGGCCATTGGGATCCCACCGAACACCACGGTGCTCAGGCTGGAGATGGAGGCCAGGATGATGGCGCCGAGGGCCGCCGAGGCGATGATCGCGAGGATCGTCATGACCTTGCCGAAAGTCGACGGCACGTCGCTCGACTTCACCGTCGCCGGCATGACTTTCGTTTCAGCGGTGCGGGGGTTCTCGGTGGTGGGCGCGTCGCCGGCGATCGCGCCGGGTGGAACCGCGGTCTCCGTCGCTGGAGCGGTCGGAGCCGGCGGGGTGGCCGGAGCGTTCTGGGTGGGCGACGGGGCGATTCTGGTCGCCTGGGTGGATGCCGGAGCGGCCCCTGTCTCGGCCTCCGAGGCAGCCTTCGCCGGTTCGGCCTTCTCGTCCTTTGATTCCTGAAGCAGCCAGTACACGCCGCCGATCGCAAGTGCCCAGATCAGCGCGCCGAACCAGAAGCCCTGGGCGAAGCCAAACAGCCATCCGCCGAAGCCGCCGCCACCGACGCCGATCGAGACCAGGGCGAGAACGCCGATCAGGGATGTACCGCCGATCACCCAGATGCGCTTCGGACCGTCGAGCTGCGGTGCGGGTTCATTCGGGTCGCCCTCGATCGGAACGGCCGCGAGCAGGATGAGGTAAGCCAGCACGCCGATTCCGCCAAAGATGATGCTGACCACGAAGGCGATCCGGACGATCACCGGATCGACGTTCAGGTGGTGGGCGATGCCGGCGGCGACACCGCCGATGAAGCGGTCGTCGCGGGATCTGGTGAGCTTTTTTGCTTTCGGGTTCGAGTTCATGTGGCAAGGCTCGGGGTTCGGGCGGTTCCTG
>JBBSKC010000100.1:0-7038 GCA_038256675.1 Solirubrobacterales bacterium
ACGGTCGAGGCCGAAGTGAAAGTGATGTAGTCGGCTGAGGCGGCGGCTTCGAGGGCCGCCGGATCCGGAGCTTCGGCGACGGTCCGGTAGAGCGGCATCACGTCGACCACGGCGGCATTGCGGTCGCGCAGCGTCTCCGGCAGCAACTCCCTGGCTTCTTCGGCCCTCGCGATCAGCACGCCCTTGCCGTCGAAGTTGACAGACGCCAGCTCTTCGAGCAGCCCTTCGGCGACGAAACGCTTCGGGATGTAGTCGGCCTTGATGCCGTGTTCGGACAGAGCGCGGTTGGTGCCCGGCCCGATCACGGCGATCTCGACGCCGGCCAGATCTCGCGCGTCCATGTTCGTCTCCTCCAGCAGGTCGAAGAAACACTCGACGCCGTTGGCCGAGGTGAAGCAGATCAGGTCGTAGGTGTCTTCGAGGAATCGGTCGAAGGTCTGGCTTATGCGTTCGTCTCCACCGGAGATCGGTTCGATCCGGATCGCCGGCAGCTCGATCACCTCGGCACCGAGCGCGCGGAGGCGAGCGGCAAATCCGCTCGCCTGGGCGCGGGCCCGCGTGACCACGACGCGGCGGCCGAAGAGCGGGCGGTCCTCGAACCACGAGAGGTTCTCGCGATGGCGGGCGACCTCGCCGATCACGATCAGGGCCGGCGCCTTGATCTCTGCCTCGGCAACCTGACCGGCGATCTTGTCCAGGGTCGCCGTGACGACCCGCTGATGCGGGGTCGTGCCCTGCTGGATCGCCGCCGCCGGCTGGTCCGCCGGGCGCCCGCCTTCGATCAGCGCGGCTGCGTTGTCGGCAAGGCGTTTGACCCCCATGTAGAAGACGAGGGTGCCGGGGAAGGCTGCGAGCGCCGGCCAGTCAAGCGCGGTCTCGGGCTTGGTCGGATCTTCATGCCCGGTGACGAAGGCGACCGCTGACGCATCGTCGCGATGGGTTACCGGAATGCCGGCGTAAGCGGTGGCAGCGATGCCCGCCGTCACGCCCGGTACGACTTCCCAGGGAACACCGGCGGCCTTCAGGCCTTCCGCTTCCTCTGCTCCGCGACCGAAGAGATACGGGTCGCCGCCCTTGAGGCGAACGACCTGAAGGCCCTTCTTTCCACTCTCGATCAGCCGCTCGATGATCTCCTCCTGCGGCACGCTGGGCACACAAGGCTGCTTGCCGACGTAGACCAGCTCGGCTTCCTCCCGGGCCCCGTCGAGCGCGGTCGGCGGGATCAGCCGGTCGTAGTAGATGACGTCGGCGATCCCGATCAGCTCGAGGGCCCGCGCCGTCATCAGGCCCGGATCACCGGGGCCGGCACCGACGAGGTAGACCGTTCCGGCCGACCCGCTCATCCGGCCGCTGCCGCCGTTTCAAGGATGTCGGCTGCCCCGGCCACCGACATGCGCCGCGCCAGTTCGGTGCCGACCGTTTCAGCATGGGCCGGGTCGCCTTCAAGACGGTCCCGGACCCAGGCCGAACCGTCGGCCAGTCCGGCAAACCCGTCGATCACCAGGCGTCCGCCTTCGTGACGGGCGTGGATGCCGACCGGGCTCGAGCAGTCTGCCCCGAGACCGACCACCGCGGCCCGCTCAGCCAGAAGTTCACGTTCGCTCGCGAGGTCGTTGATCTGCCGGAGACCTTCGTCCTCGCCGGCCTTCGACTGGACGACCAGCGCGCCTTGCCCTGCGGCCGGCGTCATCTGCTCGAGCGGGATGGCAAAGGAGATCCGGTCGGCCCGGTTCAGCCGGTTCAGCCCGGCCACGGCGAGGATGATCGCGTCGGCTTCGCCCGCTTCGAGCTTTCGCAGGCGGGTGTCGACGTTGCCTTCGAGGGCAACCGTTTCGAGATCGGGCCGGATCGCAAGGAGCTGGGCCCGGCGGCGCAGGCTGACCGTGCCGACCCGGGCTCCTTCAGGTACGTCGTCGAGGCTGGTTCCCGGGCCGATCCAGGCGTCGCGCGGATCCTCGCGCTCCGGAACCGCGGCGATCACCAGACCGGAAGTCATTGCGCCGGGCAGGTCCTTGGCCGAGTGAACGCCGGCCTCTGCCCCGCCGTCCAGCACGGCCCGTTCAACCCCGCGGACGAACCGCTCCTTGTCGTCGGCCGTCGTGTCGGTCTCGGCTTTGAGCAACTCGGCGCCACCCAGCTGGTCGGCGACGATTCCTGACTGCGCCAGCGCGAGGGCGCTGGACCGCGTCGCGAGGCGCATTAGCCCTCTTCTGATTTTTTGCGGATCGGCGTGACCGAAGCGCCGGAATCGCCCTCGACCGAAGTGCCGACGTCAAGTCCGAACAGTTCGCGCAGGGTGTTCACGTTCTCGTAGGCCTCATCGGATCCGGCTGAATCCTTGAGCTTCACGGTCGGCTCGTGCAGCATGCGGCTGGCGACCGCGCGCGCCATGGTCTCGACGCGACGGCGGTCGGAGTCGGAGAGGCCTTCCCAGCGGTTTTCGTTCTCGGCGAGGACGCGGCGCACGATTTCGTCCGAACGCTCGCGCAGGGCGACCACGGTCGGCACCACTTCAAGGGACGCCAGCCAGCGCTCGAACCGGTCAAGCTCAACTTCGATGATGCGCTCCGCCAGCCGGGATTCCGCCTGGCGGCCGTTCGTGTTGCGCTCGACGATCTTCTGGATGTCGTCGACGTCGGAAAGCGCCACGCCTTCGATGTCGCGGCAACCCGGGTCGATGTCACGCGGCACCGCGAGGTCGACCAGGAAGAGTGGGCGGTTCTGCCGCGCCGCCATGATCTGGGCGAGCTCGTCGCGATCGACCAGGTGGTGGGGCGAGTTGGTCGCCGAGATCACGATGTCGGCCGCGTCGAGCTGAGCCGGCAGGTCGTCGATCCGGACGGCGTCGCCGCCGAAACGGTCGGCCAGGCCAATCGCCCGGTCGTAGTGGCGGTTGGCGACGAAGACGGTTTCGGTGCCGCGGTAGACCAGGGCCCGGGCGACCAGTTCCGCCGTGTCGCCGGCCCCGATTACCAGCGCGTGAAGCTTGCCGAGGTCGCCGAGTGCGCGGCGGGCCTGCTCGATTGCGACCGAGGGCACGGATACGCCCTTCTCGCTGATCGCAGTCTCGTCCCGGGCCCGGCCGCCGGCAGCGATCGCTCCGCGGAAAAGCCGGTTGAGGATCGGTCCGGAAGCACCTTCGACCAGCGACAGCTCGTAGGCACGCTTGACCTGGCCCTGGATCTCGGCCTCGCCGAGGATCATCGAATCGAGGCCGGCGGTCACCTGGTAGAGGTGCCGCGCGGCGTCGCTCGCACGCAGGGAATACAGATGATTGATCAGTTCGGTCGGCCGGATCTCGGCTTCCCGGGAAAGGGCCGAGAGCGCAACCGACTCTGCCTGGACCGAGTCGTCGACCACGAGGTAGAGCTCGGTGCGGTTGCAGGTCGAGATGATCGTCGCTTCGCGCACGTCTTCGGTGCCGGTCAGATCTCCCATCAGACCCGCGGCCCGGCCTTCGGTCAGCGCGAGTCGCTCCCGCAGCTCCAGCGGAGCCGTCTTGTGCGAGAGGCCGAGGGCGAGGAGCTCAGACACTGCTCTCCTCCCGGACCGGCTCAGACTCCTCCGTGGCAGGCTTGTCGGGCTTGCCGATCTTTCCGGTCTCGACTTCGTCGGCGAGTTGGCCGACTTCGCGGTTGATCCGCTGGAACTTGGCCCCGAGGATGCCGATGTAGATCAGGATCATCAGCAGGAAGAAGATGTAGGCGGCCAGCACATAACCGGTTCCGTCGTCGGGCACGTTGTCGAACATCTAACTGGCCTCCATGCTGGGAGCGATCCGGCCGCCGACCGAACCTCCGCCCTGATCATTCGAAAGGGAGCGACGCAGACGGGAAACCTGGCCCGAAGCCTGTTTGCCGGCGAGCTCGACCTTGACCAGGGTCAGCCAGAGCAGGCCCATGCCGACCAGACAAATCAGGAAGGCGAACAGCATCGAACCGGGCAGGCCACCCTCGGAGGTGGCGAAGACGCGCGGGTGGATGATGCTTTCGGCCATGCGCACGGCCATGAAGTTGAGCGGCACGAAGGCCCCGGCCGTGATCGCGAAGACCGAGGCGTAACGCGCCTGGCGGTCACGGTCCTCGATCGCGTAACGGAAGGGGTAATACGTGCAGTAGAGGAGGAAAACGATGAGGAAGCTGACCAGGGTCGGTTCCTCCCAGACCCACCAGTGCCCCCACGACGCCTTGGCCCAGATCGCGCCGGTGGCCAGCACGGCCACGCCGAAGACCACTGAAAGGTGGATGAAGACGTAGGAGTTCGCATCGTGGCGGCGGTCGCCGGAACGCAGGTGGCGGAAGCCTTCGACCCCACCGGCGATGAAACCGATCAGTGCGACAATCGCGAGCGGCACGTGAAGGTAGAAGATCTTCTGCTTGAAACCCTGGTCGGCGTCCATCGGGGCCCAGAAAATTGCCAGCGTGAAGCCGATGATGAGAGTCACCACCGTGGCTATCGAGAGTGCTTTAAGGCCGCGAGCAGACATCTTGGTCAGTTACCCCGGGTGCCCGTCTCAATCTTCAAGGAGGAAGTCGAATACGGCGTAACCAACGAGGCAGAAGATCCCATCGTATAGACCCATGACCAGCAGCCATGTGCCGAACTTCTCATAGGACGGACCGCCCGGCTCCAGCAGTGGTGCCGAAGCTCCGGTGGCAGCGATCATCAGCGGCACCACCAGTGGTAACAGCAGCAGCGGTACCAGGAGGTCGCGCGCCCGGGAATTGACCGCCATGGAAGAGATCAGGGTGCCGAGCGCGGCAAATCCCAGGTTGGCCCCGGCCAGGACGAGGATCAAAGGCACCAGACCGCTCCACTGCGGCAGGAAGAAGATCGCAAAGGTTGGCACCACGATCAGCTCGAGGACCGAGAGGTAGATGAAGAGCGCCGACGCCTTCGCCGTGAAGAGCACTGTGCGGTCGACCGGCGCCAGCCGGAACCCGTCGAAGCCACCCTCCTCCTGCTCGGAGACGAATATCCGGTTGATGCCGAGGATGGCGGCAAAAAGCAAGGTCGTCCAGAGCACTCCGCCAGCCAGGCTGCCGGAGAGCGAAGTCCGGTCGAGCCCGTACCGGAAGATGATGAAGGTGGTCACCGCGAAGAGCACCATCGCCGGCAACGAGCGCATGGTGCGGAGTTCGGTCCGCAGATCCTTGCCGAGGATCGCCGCGAAGGCGGTGCGGCTGGGCGTCACGAAACGGGCTCCACTTGACGACCGCTGCTATCCAGCGTCAGCACGAGGTCGGCTTCGGCCCGGGCGCGATCGGGTTCGTGGGAGACGAGAACCCTCGTTCTGCCCTCACCGGGCCCGATCAGAACTTTGGCCAGTGCGCGGCCTTCGGGGTCGAGGTTCGAATCCGGTTCGTCGAGCAGGAGCAGTTTCGGCCGGTGGAGGATGGCTCGGCAGATTGCGATCCGCTGGCGCATGCCGGCCGAGTACTCGTTGACCCGGCGGTCGGCACGGCGGCTCATTTCCATCACTTCGAGGTCCGCCTCGATCCGGCGACCGGATTCTTCCGGGTCAAGGCCGTGGAGCTTCGCCTGGAGTTCGAGGTTTTCCCGGCCGGTCAGGTCCTGGTAGAGCAGCGGCTCGTGACCGAGGTACCCGATCTGGCCACGTAGCTTCCAGCTTTCTTTCGGCAACGCGTGACCGAGCACGGTGATTTCGCCGCGGCTCGGCCGCAACAGGGTGGCGAGAATGCGCAGGAGCGTGCTCTTGCCGGAACCGTTCGGACCGAGCACGGCCAGCGACGCACCGGCCGGCAGGTCGAGGTCGAGGTCCTGGAGCGCCGGCAGGTCGCCGTAGTCCCGGCAAAGGCCGCGCAGGCAAATCGCCACATCATCTGTTCCGGGACCTTCGGTCATCTGCGCCAGTCTGGCGCAACGTGAAATTCGATGACTTCGATCTGCTTCTGACCCCTCGACCCGGGAAACACCGGTCCGGCGCCTCCGACCAGATCGCCGACGCCCGGCAGAGGATCCGGTCGCAGGTCACTGCGCACGTCGAAGATCGTCAGCCCGGTAGCCGTGACGCTGTCGCTGCTCGCCGTGACGAAATGCGCGTCACCGTCACCGTCGGGATCGACCTTCTCGACGTAGATGACGCGGCCGGAAGCGACCACGCAGTTGGTGAGGTCGGCCGGACAGGTCGACTTCGGCAGGGTCACCTGCGGCACCTTCGTCTCTTTCGGCTCTGGTTCGACCGGTGGCTGCTCAGCCGCGGTCTTCGCCTGGCCCGGTGGGTCCTCCCCGTCACCTTCACCGCGGCTCATGAAAACGAGCAGGACCACGCCGACCGCCATCACGGCCAGGATGAGCAGCGGCAGCCTGAGGCTTCCGGTCCTCAGGTTTCGGTCCCCATCGGGACCACTGAGTCGCCAACCCGGATCGTTCCCGGACGATCGACGGTGGCGTAAACGCCGAACGGCAACGGTTCGGGAGAGTCGGTATCTCCGCGGTAGGCCTGGATGTGGTGGAGCGTCTTCAGGTCGACGTTGCCGCTATCCGGGTCGCGGGTGGTCGCGGCGCATCGTCCGACCCGTTCTTTCACCTCGACTTCGGCCTCTCCGATCTCCACCCTGCGATTCATCCAGCGATCCTCTTCGTGGGGTTCGATCCCGTCGATCCCGAAGTTCATGCGGAACCGGCGACGGTCGATCGAGCCGGGCTCTCCGTCCGCGGCCGCCTGGTCCTCGAGCCGGTCGAGCGACCCGACCCCGAGCAGAGTCGCGGGGCCGTACTCGCCCCGGTCGACCCCCGGCCGGTCAGCGGGGGTGGCCATCAGCCGGAGGGTGGTTTCACAGTGACTCGAGATGAAGTCCGAGTACTCGCCGAGCACCGGTTTTGCGACCATCGGCATGCCGAAAAAGGTGACGTCCTCCGCGTCGCCGAGCACCGCCTGGCCGGATACCCTCGAGCCATCGGGAAAGGTGAGTGAGAGCTTCCCGCCGGCCAGGTCGGTGAGATATTCCGGCACGATCTCGAGCAGCGGGCCGACCCGGGTCGCGCTGATCATCGCCCCGTCGCCATCTACCAGGA
>JBBSKC010000101.1:0-6808 GCA_038256675.1 Solirubrobacterales bacterium
CAATCTGAGACCCAACGACGACCGCGGTTTCGACCTCGGCGCCCAACTTCACGTAACCCTCCCCGGGATCGAAGACGCCGGTGAGGCCGCCGCAATCGTCGCCGCCGCCCATCTGGTCTGCCCCTACTCCAACGCCACCCGCGGAAACATCGAAGTCATCCTTACCGCCAACGGCGAGGCGGTCGACTGAACATGGCTGACTACATCTTCACCATGTACCAGGTCTCGAGGACCCACCCGCCGAACAAGGAGGTCCTGACCGACATCTCGCTGAACTTCATGCCGGGAGCCAAGATCGGCATCCTCGGCAGCAACGGTTCCGGCAAGTCGTCCCTGCTCCGGATCATGGCCGGCACCGACACGGAGTTCCGCGGCGAAGCCCAGCTCCGGGACGGCGCCACGGTCGGGATGCTCGAGCAGGAGCCGCAGCTGGACGAGACCAAGGACGTGCGCGGAAACGTCGAAGACGGTGTGCGCGAAACCAAAGACCTGATCGACCGCTTCAACGAACTGGCCGCGAATTACTCCGACGAGACCGCCGATGAGTTCGGTCGCCTGCAGGCGAAGATCGACGCGGCCGACGCCTGGAACCTTGACACCATGCTCGATACGGCGATGGACGCGCTGCGGCTGCCGCCCTCCGACGCCGATGTGAGCACTCTCTCCGGTGGCGAACGACGCCGGGTGGCACTCTGCCGCCTGCTCCTGTCAGCGCCCGACCTGCTGCTGCTGGACGAGCCGACCAACCACCTCGACGCGGAATCGGTCGCCTGGCTCGAACAGCACCTCGAGGAGTACAAAGGCACTGTCGTCGCCGTGACTCACGACCGCTATTTCCTCGACAACGTCGCCGGTTGGATTCTCGAACTCGACCGCGGCCGCGGGATCCCGTTCGAAGGCAACTACTCGTCCTGGCTGGAGCAGAAGCAGGAACGCCTCTCTCAGGAAGAGAGCAAAGAATCCGCCCGCGCCAAGACGATCGCCTCTGAACTCGAATGGGTCCGGGAGAACCCGAAGGGCCGGAGAAAGAAGTCGAAAGCCCGCCTCGCCCGCTACGAAGAGCTGCTGGCCGAAGACAAGAACGTGAAGATCGACTCGGTCCAGATCCACATCCCGGCGGGCCCGCGTCTCGGCAACGTCGTGATCGACGCCGAGGACCTGAAGAAGGCCTTCGGCGAGAAACTCCTGATCGAGGACCTCTCTTTCAAGCTGCCGCCGGCGGGAATCGTCGGCATCATCGGGCCAAACGGTGCCGGCAAGACCACCCTGTTCCGCATGGTGGTCGGCGAGGAAAAACCCGATTCAGGCAGCATCAAGCTCGGCGAAACCGTTCAGCTGGCCTACGTCGACCAGTCGCGCGACGACCTCGATCCCGACAAGAACGTCTGGGAAGTGATCTCCGACGGTGACGACCACATCGACGTCGGTGGCCACAAGCTGAACTCACGCGCCTACGTGAGCAGCTTCAACTTCAAGGGATCCGACCAGCAGCGGAAGGTCGGCGTGCTTTCCGGCGGTGAGCGCAACCGGGTTCATTTGGCCAAGTTGCTTCGTTCCGGCGGCAACCTGCTGCTGCTCGACGAGCCGACCAACGACCTCGACGTGGATACCCTGCGCGCCCTCGAGGATGCTTTGCTCAACTTCGCCGGATGCGCGGTGGTGATCTCGCACGATCGCTGGTTCCTTGACCGCGTGGCGACCCATATCCTCGCGTTCGAAGGCGACTCGCAGGTGGTCTGGTTCGAGGGCAATCTCGAGGCCTACGAGGAGAATCGGCGCACCCGGCTCGGACCCGAGGCCGACCGCCCCCACCGCATCACCTACAAGAAGCTCGTCCGCGACTGAATTCCGCTTCCCAAGCCGAATGAACGATTTCTACGAAAGACCGCTACTTGGCGTCAGCTGGGGGGTTGGTATTTTGAAGTGCCCGTCCAGTACCCACGTCCGTTAACAGGAGGAAATTCTTGAATCACGCAACCAGGAAGCTTCTGAGCCGTGCCCTGATCGTCATCGCATCAATCGGCATGCTCGGAGCCTTTGCGGCACCCGCCCAGGCCAAGCCCAAGAAGCCGTCGAAGACCAAGGCGGCCAAGCCCGTCGCGGTCTACCCGGTTGCCGGCACCAAGTTCGTGTCGAACAGGACCACGATCAGCTTCCGCGGACTCAACCCGAAGAAGCTCAAGCTCAAGGAGCTGAAGGTCATCGGCGGAAAAACCGGCATCCACAAGGGCAAGAAGCTTCGGCATTCGGACGGCCGGGGAGTCAGCTTCGTGACCCGGAAGTTCGCCAAGGGCGAAACCATCCGGGTCAGGACCAAGCTCAGGATCATCGGCGCCAAACGCGGCGACTTCAAGTACCGCGTCGCCAATCTCACCACGCGTGACGACAAGGCGCTGAACCCGAATGTCCCGCCGATCACCGACGGCCTCAACTCTCGGCCCGACCTCAAGCCGGAGAGACTCGACGTAACGGCTTACGAGGCAGGAGTTTCCCCGGGCAAGATCTTCTACGCGCCCAAGCAGGATGGACTCGCGATCGCCGACAACCGCGGCCGCACTACCTGGTGGAACCCGACGAACTTCGACAGCACCGGTGTGACGCTCTACAACTTCCGGACCCAGCAGTACCGGGGCCAGCCGGTACTCACCTACTGGAAGGGTGCTTCATCGGTCACCGGTTACTCGCAGATCGGCAGCTTCGAGATCCTGAACCGCAAGTACAAGCGGATCGCCAGCTTCACACCCGGCAACGGCTACAAGGCTGACATCCACGAGTTCCAGATGACCAATCGCAACACGGCGCTGGTTCTCTCGTACGTCGGTGTGAAGAAGGACCTCAGGCCGGCCGGTGGCGTCAAGAACGGCCGTCTGCTCGACAACGTGATCCAGGAGGTCGACATCAAGACCGGTGCCGTCCTCTTCGAGTGGCACAGCGTCGGCAACGTGCCGATCACAACGGGAGTCGGTCAGGTACCGACCGACAGCAAGTCGTCGTTCGATTATTTCCACGCCAACTCGATCCAGGCTGATGGTGACGGTTACCTGGTCTCGTCACGTCGCCAGAGCTCGGTCTACCGGATCCATCGCAAGAGCGGCAAGATCCACTGGGCTCTCGCGGGAACTGGCAACAGCCGGAACGACTTCAAGATGGGCGAAGGAACCGAGTTCGGCTACCAGCACGACGCACAGCGTCTGCCGAACGGCGACATCTCGATATTCGACAACAGCAACGGCCGTTTCGAGCCGTCGGTGTTCCCGGAGTCGAGTGCTCTGGTTCTGCGACTGAGCGGCAAAGGCAAGAAGCGGAAGGCCTCTCTGGTCCACCGGTTCACGCACCCCGGTGACGGCATCGTCGCCGCGTCGCAGGGCAACGCCGAACCGCTGAAGAACGGCAATACGTTCGTCGGCTGGGGTCAGCCCAACCTGATGACGGAGTTCAACGCCGATGGCGAAGTCGTCTTCGACGCGAGCCATACCGGCACGTTCATCGAGGCCATCAACGGAGTGAACAGTTCGTACCGTGCCTACAAGGCACCGTGGAACGGCATCCCGCAAGGCAAACCGGCGATCGCCAGCGAGGCGACCGATTCCGGCGCCAAGGTCTGGGCCAGCTGGAACGGCTCACAGGCGGTCCGCAAGTGGGAGGTCCTCACCGGATCGAACGCAAGCAGCCTGGCCAAGGTGGCCGAGCTGGACTGGACCGACTTCGAAACCGAGATCGCGACTCCCGCACTCGGTTCCGTCGTCGCCGTCCGCGCCCTGAATGCCGCCGGCAAGCAGATCGGACAGTCGGAGACGGTCCCGGCCGGAACCCAGGACTCCGGTCAGAACTAGACCCACCCGCCACAACGAATCGAAGACGAAGGGCCCCGGCAGGGGCCCTTCGTCGTTGCAAAACAGATTTCGCGATAGACCACAATAAACTTGGGTAACGTGTTCCAAGTGACAAGTACCTGAACAATCTCGTGAAAGGACCAATGTCTTTCGATTTGAGGCGCCCGCTCAGCGGTAGCCTCGCGGCTTTCGTCCTGAACCTCCTTCTCAGCTCCGCCTGCTCCCCGGCCCAGGCCGCGGTTCCGAAACCGGTCAGTGTCTTCCCCTCACCGGGAACGCCGGTCGTCTCCGACACCACTACCTTCAGCTTTCGCAACGTCGAGCCGAAGCTGCTCGGCCCGGTCAAGATCTACGGGTCCCGCAGTGGGCGCCACTTCTGGCGCCCACTCGCCCACTCCGACGGCCGCGGCGTCAGCGTCGTGCCGAAGCGACGGTTCATGCGCGGCGAGACGATCAGGGTCTTCACCGACAAACGGATCAAGCTGGCCCGCGGTGGCGACTTCCACGTGCGCGTCGGCCGCTTCTACGGCAGCAACATCAAGCCCGGTCAACCGGCCGGGAACAATCATTTTCCACGGCTCCACTCCCGGCCCGACCTGAGGCCGCCACGGCTCAAGGTGCTGACCCGGAACTCAAAGGTCGCTCCGGGCAAGATGCTCTTCGCACCCAAGCAGACCGGTTTGACGATCGCCGACAAGCTCGGCCGGATCACCTGGTTCAGGCCTACCCATCACGGAGGCAGGGGGCAAGTGGTTCAGAACTTCCGTGCCCAGACCCTGTACGGCAGGCCCGTGCTGACCTACTGGAACGGCGAGCGGTCCCCCCGCACCAAATCCCAGATCGGCCGGTTCAATGTCCTCAATGACCGTTACGAACGAATCGCGAGGTTCAGCACCGGCAACGGGTACCAGCCCGACGCCCATGAGTTCACGATCACTCGCCGAAACACCGCGCTCGTGCTCGCCTATCGCGCGCTCAGGTGGGACCTCAGCAAGCAGGGCGGTCCGAAGGACGGCAAGCTCTTCGACAACGTCGTCCAGGAAATCGACATCAAGACCGGGGCGGTTCGGTTCGAGTGGCACAGCGTCGGCTCGGTCGGCCTCGAGTCGAACCTCAACCGGCCGCCCCGCGACGGGTCTCCCTGGGACTACTTCCACGTGAACTCGGCCTGGGACGACGGCGACTCCCTCCTGGTCTCGGCCCGCAAGGTCAGCTCGATCTACCGGATCGACCGGCGGTCCGGAATCGTGAAATGGCGCTTGCGGGGAGATCTCCGGAAGCCCGGCACCAACGGATTCAAGCTGGGCCCGGAGGCCTCGTTCGGCTACCAGCACGACGCGATCCGCCTGCCGAACGGCGACATCTCGCTGTTCGACAACGGCTCTGCCGCCAAGAAGGGCCTGCCGACGGTCAGGAAGCAGTCCAGCGGCCTGATCCTGAGGCTCCGGGGCAGCTCGAGCAAGAACCGCACCGCCCGGCTGGTCAAGCGATACAACCACCGGCCCCGTCCGATCGTTTCCGGCTCCCAGGGGAGCACCATGGTCCTCCCCAACGGCAACGCGTTCATCGGCTGGGGCTCGCGCAATCAGATCACCGAATTCACCAGGTCGGGCAAGGTCGCCTTCGACGCGTACTTCAGCGCCGCGGCGAACTCGTACCGCGCCCGCAAGGCGGGCTGGTCAGGCAGGCCGAAACGCCGACCGGCGATCGCCAGCCGAGGCAAGGGCAAGAGGGCGAGCGTCTGGGCCAGCTGGAACGGTGCCGGCAACATCAAGCGGTGGAAGGTCCTGAGCGGACCCGGCGCTTCGAAGCTGAAGCAGGTCGCATCCTCTGAGTGGAAGGGCCTGGAGACGACCATTCCCGTCAGCGGACTCGGCAATGTGGTCCGGGTTCAGGCTCTGGATAGCAGCGGCAAGGTACTCGGCCAGTCCCACGTGGTCGCGCGCGGCAAGCAGTCTGGCGGCCGCTAGCCGGGACACCGAGTTCCAGTCAGAACCCGAAGGCGGCGCCGTTCGGCGGTACGTTCTTATCTGAGATGTTGCGCGGGTCGTTCTTGATCGACTGCTCGGTGCTGGCGGACGTGGTGACCGTGTCCGACTTGGCCGGCGACGGCACGGCGATCTTGACGATCCCCCATTCGCCCGCGGAGCCCTTCCGGGGCAGCCAGCTGTGAGTCACCCGTTCGGGACTTTCGGCGGTAAGTCTCGCGCAGCGTTCTTTCGCTTCCTGCTCGGTCATAACCAAAGCCTACTCCGCCCTCCCCGCGACCCTGAAGAACTGGCAATGAAAGTCCGCGTATATCCCTGACTTTCATTGCCAGTTCCGCGGGGCTCTCCATGGGTTCATGGTCCGCGCGGGGTCCGCCTGTCAGACTCGTGTTCATGAGTCCCTCCACAGAACCAAAGGGTCCGATCGCCGTTTACGGAGCCACCGGATATACCGGCAAGCTGATCGCCGCCGAGCTGGCGAAGACCGACCACGACTTCACCCTTGCAGGCCGAAACCGGGAGAAGCTCGAATCCGTCGCCGACGACCTCGGGATCGACGTACCGCTCCACGCGATCTCGAACACCGACAGCAAGGGCCTGCGGGACCTGTTCGCGGACTCAGCCGCTGTGATCGCCTGCGCCGGCCCCTTCTACCTTCACGGTGAACCGGTCCTGGCCGCCGCGGCCGCCGCCGGCACCCACTACCTGGACACCACCGGCGAGCAGCCGTTCATCCAGCTCGCGCTCGATCGCTACGGCCCGGTCGCGGCCCGGAACGGCAGCGCGGTTGTTCCGGCGATGGGGTTCGATTATGTGCCGGGCGACATGATCGCCGCGCTCACCGCGCTCGGGATGGGCGACCTCGAAACGATCCGGCTCGCCTACGCCGCGAAGATGCAGCCGACCCGCGGCACGATGCTCTCGGCGCTCGACATGATGAAAGGCTCAGACCTGGAGTGGCGCAATGACGACCTCCGGCCCGCCGAC